>NZ_NPHZ01000004.1:0-127554 GCF_009690945.1 Rickettsiales endosymbiont of Trichoplax sp. H2 | reverse complement strand
TACAATCTTCTTTTATTCTCCATTCTTGTTGAGCTTGATATTTTTCACTTAATTCGTTAATTTCTTCTTTAGAGATAAGACCTTCTAATAAATTTTTATCTAAATGGTTATTTTTAATTAATTCTTCCTTTATTCCATTAAAGCTCTTTTGTAAATAGCCATATTGATTAAATAACAATTTTTTTATTACCTCTTGAGAGCATTTTCCTGATTCTACAAGGCGTTTAACCATCTCTAGATTGTTTTTTCTAACAGCATTCCATAATTGTCTATCACATGTTTTTGTTTCCATAATCTATCACCTTTAAAAATTTAATTTATACTGATATAATACCTATCAAACGTTAAAATTAGGTTAAGGTTTTTAGAAAAAACGTTAAGATTACGTTAAGTTTTAATACTATTTTAACTCGAATAGCAGATAAGAATTGTATTTCAGCTTTGTCATTGCGAAGATGCTCCTCAAGCATCTGTGGCAATCCAGGAAAATTATCAACAAATGTAAATACGATAACAATTCTGGATCACCACAGTCGGAATTGCATTCCTACTTCGTGATGACTTTGGGTGATAGGGTGCAATATCCCTCCTTCGTGATTACAGTTGCGAAAATTATAAATCGAGATGACTGTTGAGAGATACTGCGCTTCATGATTATAAGATTTGTTATAATTCTTTATCTGCAACTCAGGTTGTTTTTAAACTATTTATAGCAACTCTTACTCCTAACTATTAGTATAGCTACTATTTTTGCTTATGCTCAAATAGAATTACGTTTTTCATATATATGCAATTTATTGATTAGCTTTTTAACTTATGATACCTTACTTAAAAATTTTTTTATAATCCCTTATGAATATAGTCAATTACGACTATAAAAATATAAAGTTATTTGCTATTGCATCATTATTTTGGGCAATTATTGGAATGGGAGCAGGTGTTTTTATAGCATTTCAAATGGTTTTTCCAGAGCTTAGTTTTGGCATTGAGTGGACAACTTTTGGCAGGCTAAGGCCAATTCATACTAGTGGTGTGATATTTGCTTTCGGTGGTAATGTTTTATTGGGTGCGTCTTTTTATGTCCTTCAAAGAACATGCCAAGTAAGAATTTATTCATCAAAAATTGTGAGCTTTATTTTTTATTCTTTTCAAATATTCTTATTATTAGCAGTTTCTGGATATGTAATGGGTATAACTCAAGGAAAGGAATATGCTGAACCAGAATGGTATGCTGATATTTTACTTACAGTTACATGGCTACTATATTTATTTGTATATTTAATGACTTTAAAAAATAGAAAAGAACCACATATTTATGTTGCAAATTGGTTCTTTATGGCTTTTATAATCGTTATAGCCGTTCTTCATGTTGGAAATAATATAAGCATCCCTATATCTTGGAATAGTGCTGAAAGTATATCTTTCTTCTCTGGTGTACAGTCTGCGATGATTCAATGGTGGTATGGCCATAATGCTGTTGGCTTCTGGCTTACAGCAGCTTTTATAGGCATAATGTATTATTTTGTTCCTAAAAGAGCTAATAGACCTGTCTATTCTTATAGGCTATCAATTTTACATTTTTGGTCATTAATCTTTATTTATATATGGGCAGGTCCTCATCATTTAATTTACACATCATTACCTGATTGGGTTCAAACTTTAGGAATGACTATGTCTATCATTCTATGGTTACCATCATGGGGTGGAATGGTAAATGGAATTATGACTTTATCTGGTGCTTGGTATAAGTTGCGCAATGATCCAGTATTAAGGTTCTTAATTATAGCTGTTGCTTTCTATGGAATGAGCACTTTTGAAGGTCCTGTTATGGCAATAAAATCTGTCAATGCCTTAAGTCACTATACTGAATGGACAATAAGTCATGTTCATTCTGGAGCACTTGGTTGGGTTGCGCTAATTAGCTTTGGAGCATTATATCATATGATACCAGATTTATGGGGCAAAAAAGAAATGTATTCTGTCAAATTGATTAGCATTCACTTATGGCTAGCTTGCTTAGGAATAGTCCTATACATAACTTCTATGTGGACTGCTGGCATTACACAAGGCTTAATGTGGAGAAGTTACGATGACATGGGATTTTTGAAATATTCATTTATAGAAGTAGTTAAGGTGTTGAGCCCTTATTATCTTATAAGAGCATTAGGAGGCTTATTATTTTGGTTAGGAGCATTAATTATGGTATATAATACAATAAAAACTATAAAAGATAGTAAGCTTGGTATAGTTAAAAATAACAAAAAATAATAGCTGATCTAATTTATGAGTAATTTTCATAGCAAAATAGAAAAAAAGATTTTTATACTATTAATTCTTATTATTTTTGTTACTTCTATTGGAGCTATTATACAAATTTTCCCTTTATTTAAAAAAGAAATTTCTTTAGAAAAAACTGATCAACTTAGATTATATACACCTCTAGAATTGCAAGGATTTTTTATATACAAAAGAGAAGGGTGTTATGGTTGTCATAGTCAACAAATAAGAAGATTGGTTGATGAAGTAGAGAGATATGGGCATTATTCTTTAGCAATAGAAAGTATGTATGATTATCCATTTGTTTGGGGTTCTAAAAGAACAGGGCCAGATTTAGCAAGAGTTGGGGAAAAATATTCAGATGAATGGCATGTAGAACATTTATATCATCCTCAGTCTTTAGTTCCAGAATCTATAATGCCAGCTTATCCTTTTTTATTAAATAGAGAATTACAGATAGATGATATAAAAAATAAAATGTTAGCTTTACAATTTGCAGGAATGCCTTATACAGAAGAGTATCAAAATAATTTTAAAAATGACTTAAATGTTCAGCTTGGAATTAGTCAAGACTCCACTGCAATTGAAGGTTTTAAAAAAAGGTATGGAGATAAAATTGCTATAAGGAAATTTAATAAAAAAAGTAATAAAATCACAGAGATGGACGCACTGGTATCATATTTACAAAGTCTTGGAAATAAAATTGATTTAACTAGTAATAAGGGCAGAAATTGGTAAAATAATATGAATACTATATTATATATAAAAATAGTAACTTTATCCTTTTTAGCATTAAGTGTAGTTGGACTTTTATTTTGGGTATTTAGACCTAATTCTAAAAAAATATATAAATCCATAAGCAAAATACCTTTAGATGATGAACAAAAGCAAGTTAACAACAAAAAAAAATAACGAGCCAAAAACTACCAGTCATGAATGGGATGGGATTAAAGAATATGATAATCCTGATCCATTTTGGTTAAGATTATTTTTTTATATAGCTTTATTTTTTGCATTAGTTTATTGGCTTCTTTATCCGAGTTGGCCTGTGCCAAATGGAAAAGGTTTTTTAAATTGGTCTGCAAGAAAAGAACTCAAAGATGGTTTAGAAAAAATTGATAAGATAAGGAATAAATATCAAGAAAAATTTGACAAAAGTACTTTTGAAGAGATATTAAAGAATAAGGATTTATTAAAATTTGCTAATGCTGGTGGGAAATCTGCCTTTCAAAATAATTGTGAAGTATGTCACGGAAAAGGAGGAGGTGGCAACATTGGATATCCTAATCTTACGGCAGGAGCATGGCTATGGGGAGGGACAATTGATGATATTTATACTACTTTAAAATATGGAATTAGATCAGGACATGATGAAACGAGAGATTCAGCTATGGCTGCTTTTGGCAGAGATAAAATTTTAGATTCTAGCCAAATAGATGCTTTAACAAGATATATCCTTAACCTAAACAACAGAGATTATTCAAATAAAAAAGCAAATGAGCTATATCAAGAACATTGTGCGTCTTGCCATGGAAAGAATGCAGAAGGTGGAAAAGAATTTGGTGCCCCTAATTTAAAGGATGCAATTTGGTTATATGGTAGTGATTACAAAACCATATATGATGTAATATATAATGGTAGAGCTGGAGTTATGCCATATTGGCAAGGGAAATTATCTGATTCAACAATTAGACAATTAGCTATTTATGTTCATCAGCTTGGTGGTGGTAAATAAGATAATATAATATAAAACTAATTTATATAAGCATGCTAAACTATAAAATTTTTAAAAAATTTCTTATCCCTATTTCTATAAGCAGCTTTATATTATCATTATGTTTTTTTATTTTGGGTATTTATTTTGTTTTTTATAAAGCTCCAGACGATTATCTGCAGCTTAACTTAGTAAAAATTTTATACCTTCATGTCCCATCAGCATGGTTATCAGTTTGCTTTTACTTATTATTAAGCATTGCTTCTATATTATTTTTAGCTTTAAAAAATCCTTTATACGACATACTTGCTAAATCTTTTGCATATGTAAGCTTATATTTCACTACTTCAACCTTAATAACAGGCGCTATATGGGGTAAGCCTGCTTGGGGGACGTGGTGGATTTGGGATGCGAGGCTTACTTCAATGTTAATCTTACTTTGTTTTGAAATTATATATTTTTTAATTAGGAATTCTTTTCAAAACGAATTACGAGGAGCAAAAATTTCCTCAGTATTTGCTATTTTTGGATTATTGGATTTACCTATAATAAAATTCTCTGTTAATTTATGGGCTACGTTACATCAAAAAAATAGTGTCTTTACTTTTTCTGGCCCAAAGATTCATGAATCTATGCTATATCCACTTTTTATAATGTTTTTTGCTCTTTTTTTTCTTGCAATATTTCTCTCATCAATTAGTATCTACGCAGAGATAGTCGGAAGAAGAAAAAACAATGGGAAGTTTTAAAGTAATTTTTAATGCTTTATTTATAAAGTTATTATTTACTCCATACTTTGTATTTGGTTATGCTTGGGAAAGAGAAAAGGATAAAAAATATTATGAATATGGATTAACTATTGATCCTGGTTATTCTAGTTCATTTAATTATAATTTGGACAACAATACGGCTCTAAATTTTAAAGATGATACAAAAAAGTTAATTTTAACTAAATATAAAGAGCAAGGTTTATCAGATAGATTTACATTATTAAGCAAGCTAGATATACAAAGAATTTGCAGTGATTTAATAATAAATAAAGAAGAAAAAAATAAAGCAATAAATAACCCATCTATTCCATTAAATAATTTCAGAGGCAAAATGAGTTTTGTTGGAGTAGATTATGAAATTGGGATTAGAACTTTACTTTTTAAAAAAGAAAATCAACGCTTATCCATTGATACTATTTTAGGGTTTCCTGCTGCTATACATGGTGAAGGTGGTACAGATATTGCTAATCCAACTTTCAAATTTGGAATATCATATGCAAAAAATTTTGATTTTAAATTTTTGAAAAATAATTTTTATGAAATTATGTTAGCTACTAGAGTAAATCCAAATATTAAAAACAAAGATTTGTTTGTTACTTTAAATTTAGGATTAAGGTTTGCAGATGATATATTAGTTATGCTTTCATTTGAAAACAATTATTTATATAAAAATTCTTATGAAAGGTATGAGTTTACTTCAATTTATAAAAAAATATCCACTAAAGGATTAACTGATGAACAAAAAGAAAAACTAAAATCTCATATAGAACACCATTCCCTTCTAAATGCAAAGAAAACTGAGAGAAAAATCAATACAAAATTTACTTATACAATTGATAATAAATATAGTATTGCATTTGACTATTCTTATAGATTTGCAAAAAACATAAACCCACACTTAATAAAATTTTCCATCATTAAAGATTTATAACTCATTATCTTGTATTTTTGTAACAGCTACAATATATTATTATCAGATTAAAAAATAAACCGAGGTTAATTTATGTCATTTTTGATTGGTAAGAAAGCTCCTGATTTTAAAGCTGTTGCAATTATGGGAGATAGTTCAGTAAACGAAAATTTTGTTTTGAGTAAATTTTTATCTGGTAAAAAGGGAATTATATTTTTTTATCCTTTAGATTTTACATTTGTATGTCCATCAGAAATTATTGCTTTTGACAAGAAACTTGAAGAATTTAAGAAAAAGAATACAGAAGTTATTGGAATTAGTATAGACTCTCATTTTTCTCATTTAGCATATAAAAACACTACTATTAATAATGGTGGAATAGGAAATATAAAATATCCATTAGTCTCAGATATTACAAAAGACATTTCACGTAGCTATGATGTGTTAATTAATCAATCTATTGCTCTAAGAGGAACCTTTTTAATTGATGAAAATTTTGTTATAAGACATCAAGTAGTCAATGATTTGCCATTAGGTAGAAGTGTTGATGAAGCTCTTCGTATGGTTGATGCACTTGATTTTCATCAAAAGCATGGTGAAGTATGTCCCGCAAATTGGAAGCCTGGTAAAGCAACTATTAAGCCTGATACCGAAGGTATTAAAAATTATTTAAGTGAAAATTCTGATGAAATTTAACCTATGACATTTAAAAAATTCAAAACAGAAGTTTTAATAATAGGTTCGGGACCCGCAGGTTACAGTGCAGCAATCTATGCTGCAAGATCTGCGCTCAACCCTATTTTAGTTTCAGGTAGTCAGCCTGGTGGCCAACTTACAATAACTGCAGATGTTGAAAATTATCCAGGATTTGCAGAAACTATACAGGGGCCATGGTTAATGGAGCAAATGAAGCAACAATCTGAAAAAGCTGGCACGGAATTTATTAACGATACAATAAAAAATGTTGAATTAACAAAAAACCCCTTTATTGCTTCAGGTGATAGTGGGAATGTATACGAAGCAAAATCAATTATTATTGCAACAGGAGCTCAAGCTAAATGGCTAGGACTTGAATCGGAAAAAAAATATATGGGATTTGGTGTTTCTGGTTGTGCAACATGTGATGGATTTTTTTATAAAAATAAAGAAGTTATTGTTGTTGGAGGTGGTAATACAGCTGTTGAAGAAGCTTTATACCTCACTAATCATGCTTCAAAAGTAACTTTAATACATAGAAGGGATAGTTTAAGGGCAGAAAAAATTTTACAAGAAAGATTATTTAATCATCCTAAAATTCACATTTTATGGGATACTGTTTTGCTTGAGGTACTTGGCACAGATAAACCTTTATCTGTGGAAGGAGCAAAAATTAAAAACTTAAAAACAGGAAGAGAGGATAAAATAAAAATTGATGGAATTTTTATTGCAATTGGTCATAAACCTAATACAGAATTATTTAAAGGGTCAATTGATATGGATGATGAAGGTTATATAATAACTCATCCAGATAGTACAAAAACAAGTACACCAGGTATTTTTGCTTCAGGTGATGTTCAAGATAAGATATATAGACAGGCTGTTACAGCTGCTGGCACAGGTTGTATGGCAGCTTTAGAAGTCTCTAAATTTTTAGAGACTGAATAAATGGATAAATTTAGTAACAAAAAAGGGTTAGCTAGCAATTGGTTTAAAAAACTTAGAGATAATATATGTGATGAATTTGAAAAGATAGAAAATGAATTTGGATCATCTGTGTCTTTTAAACGTAAAAAATGGGATAGAGATGGAGGAGGTGGTGGTGAAATGTCAATCATGCGTGGATCAATTTTTGAAAAAGTAGGAGTAAATATATCCACAGTTTATGGAGAATTTTCTGATCAATTTGCAAAAGAAATACCTGGGTGTGAAAATGACAATAATAATTTTTGGGCTAGTGGAATTTCTTTAGTTGCACATATGAATTCCCCACATATTCCAGCAGTTCATTTTAACACAAGAATGATTGTAACAACTAAGCAATGGTTTGGTGGCGGTGGAGATTTAACTCCAATTTTTCCAAATAATTCTGATACAGAATTATTTCATAAACATTTTAAAATAGCATGCGATAAATTTGATAAAAATTATTACTCAAGATTTAAAAAAAATTGTGATGAATATTTTTATTTACCTCATAGAAAGGAGTCTAGAGGGGTTGGTGGGATTTTTTATGACTATTTAAACAGTGGTAACTGGGAAAAAGATTTTGAATTTACTAAAGAAATTGGTGTACAATTTAAAAAGGCTTTTTTTAGTATTATAAAGAGAAATATTATGAAAAAATGGACAAAAGTAGAAAAATCTATACAACTAGAAAAAAGAGGGAGATATGTGGAATTTAATTTATTATATGACAGAGGCACAAAATTTGGTTTAATGACTAATGGTAATACTGAAGCCATTCTTATGTCTATGCCTCCTATGGCTACTTGGTGAATAATAGTAGGTATTTTATGAAAACTAATTTTAACTCACTTGAAGGAAAGATACTAATAGCTTCCCCCAAATTGGAAGATCGTTTTTTTGAAAAATCTCTAATATATATATTTATGCATGATAGAAATGGAGTTTTAGGAGTTATATTAAATCATGAAATAGGCTCAGTTTCAAATCATGAATTATTAAAACTTTTTGATAAAAATATTGATAAAATCAAAGATGAAAAATTGCCAATTGTTTTTGGTGGTCCAGTGAATACAGAAAGAATAATCGCTTTAAGTATAGATAAAAAACAAGAGCAACAATTTAGCTCACTACAGTCTATAGTTTTACATACTGATATACAAAATTTTGTTAAAAACTTTATTATTAAAAGTAATAAGTCAAAATTTTTGCTAGCTAGAGGCATTAGTGCATGGGACTCTAACCAACTAGAAGATGAGATTGCAGAAAATAGTTGGTTTATAATTCAGCCAAAAATAGAATTAATATTTTCTCATAAAATTAAGAATAAATGGTCATTTGCCATTGAACAGCTAGGAATTAAAGATTCTTCATTTATTGCACCATATTCAGGAAATGCCTAATAAAGATAATGTTAATAAAAATGAGATTAAAAAATTTTCTGATTTAGCAGAAGAGTGGTGGAATGAATCTGGTAAATTTAAACCTCTTCACGATATTAATCCAATTAGAATTAAATATATAAAAGAGAATTTAATTAATTATTTTAATATAAAAAATACAACGAGCAAACCTTTAGCTAATCTTAAAATTTTAGATATAGGATGTGGTGGTGGATTATTATCAGTGCCAATGGCAAGGCTTGGAGCAGATATTACTGGAATTGATCCATCAGAAAAAAATATAAAAATTGCCAAACAATATATAAAAGAAAACAATATAAAAGTAGATTATCAATGTACTAGTACAACTAAATTGATTCAAACTTATTCTGATAAGTTTGATATAGTTCTCAACATGGAAGTAGTAGAACACGTAGATAATTTAGAAGATTTTTTATTTGAATGTTCTAAATTGGTTAAAAAAAATGGTATTATATTTGTTTCTACAATAAATAAGACACTAAAGTCATTAATTCAGGCTAAATTTACAGCTGAATATATATTAAGATGGCTGCCTATAGGGACTCATGATTGGAATAAATTTGTTAAACCTGAAGAACTTATTAGAATAATGGATAATAATGATTTTAAAATACTTGATATAAAGGGAATGAGTTATAATTTAATTAAGAAAGAATGGTTTTTATCTGACAAATTAGATGTTAATTATTTAGTTTGTTTTATAAAGTAAGTCTACTTTTTAAACAAACTTTTTATTTATTTGTTTAACCCTTTTACCCAAATTTTATTCCTCATTTATAGTTTTATTATATCAACCTTCATATTTTATTTAATTTGTAAGGTTGCATATTTGGTTAAGTTTCTATCAGTATTCATATATCTTTTCTATATGACACTCTATAAGTATTTTATAATTTAGTAGTTGTTTTTAGATGGTATCGATTAAATAATTCTTTAGCAATATCTGAAATATTTCCAGCTCCCATAAAAACTACTTGATCTCTAGGGTTAGACAAGTGGATAATTTTATTTTCTAATTCTGTTATATTTCTACAATAAAATGCATTAATGAATGTTTTTTTTATATCTTTTACGAAATGGTTTGCTGAAATATTATTAATGCTTGTTTCTCCTGCAGCATAAACATCCAAGACAATTAATGAGTCAGCTTGACCAAATGATGTCAAAAATTGATCATATAGATCTTTTAATCTTGAATATCTATGTGGTTGAAATACTGCTATTATTTTTCCACAGTTTATACTAGCATGTTCTTTAGCAACTTCTAAAGTTGCTTTAATTTCACTAGGATGATGAGCATAATCATCAATAAAATTAATGTTATTTATTTTGCCTATATTAGTAAATCTTCTTTTAACTCCTGAGTTATTTTTTAGAGCTGAATTTATTAAGTGTCTTTTACCACCTTTAAAAAGATATATAATAATGGCAGATAAAGCGTTTAAAATATTATGTTTGCCATAATTTTTTAACAAGATGTTTTTAATTATATTAATATCTTGAGATAGAATTTTTTGACCTTTTTTAGATATTAAAATGTCAAATTTTACACCTTTATTAGTATTTTTTAAATTAATAGCCTTTATATCGCAATTTTCGGAATCAGTTCCATAAGATATAAGCTTTTGATGATTAACATGTTTAGTATTGATTTGCTTAAGATTTTTGCAATCATTACACGTTATTACTAGATCTTTAAGAAGACATTTATCAATGTAAAGTGTATATACATTTATAATATTTTGAAGGTTTCCATAGTAATCTAAGTGTTCAGCATCAATGTTAGTAATAATACTAATATTAGTTGGTAATACTATAAATGTGCCATCTGATTCATCTGCTTCCACAACATTTACATTTTCACTTCCCTTTGCAACATTGCTGTTTATAGAATTAATTATTCCTCCACAAATAACAGTTGGATCAATATCAATGCTTTTTAGTATAGAGTAAACTAAAGAAGTTGTTGATGTTTTACCATGAGCTCCTGTAATACAAATATTATAACTATCTTGCATTATATTAGAAAGTAACTCTGCACGAGATATAAGTGGTATAGATTTGTTTTTTGCCTCTTTTATTTCTTCGTTATCATTTTTTATTGCTGAAGATTTCACAATTAAATCACAATTCGAGATATTTTTACTATGGTGGCCAATAAATATGTGAATTCCTAATTTTCGTAACTCCTTAATTTGAGAATTTTCTTTTATATTAGAGCCTTGAACAAGAAATTGATTTTTATGTAGTAATTTTGATAATCCACTCATACCAATGCCACCGATTCCTATAATATGGATTGATTTTTTAGGATTGATCTTGTAATCTCCTATATACATTGAATTCAAAAGTTCTTTAATTTAAGTTATTTGCTTTTTTTAGATTTTAAAGTAAGTAATTGATAAGATTTTTTATACCAAGTACTATTAGGATAATTATAGCCAAGAACTGAAGCATATCTAATAGCTTCTTCTTTTATACCTAATATATAATAAACCTCAACTAGCCTATAAAGCGCCTCTGGTATAAATATAGTAGTCTGGTAGTTATCAACTACATTTTTAAATCTATTAACTGAAGAAATAGGTTTATGAATGCGCAAGTAAAATCTACCAATATCCATTTCTTTGCCAGCTAAAATATTATCAATATATTCTAGTTTCCATTTTGCATCATTAGCATATTTTGAACCTGGAAATAAATTGACTAATATTTCAAATTCTTTTTTTGCATTTAAAGTAAATTCTTGATCTCTTCCTATATCCATAATTTGGTTATAATAAGACATACCTTTTATAAAATACATGTAAGAAGTATTTTTATTTATAGGAAATTGATGTAAAAAATCATCTACAGTTAAGATTGCATCAGTATATTTATCATTTGCATAATAAGAATAAGCCTTAAGTACTAATGTATCTGAGTAATTATCAGAAGCAGGGTACTCGTTTTCAAGTTTTGTTAATGTTTTAATTGCTTCTTTAAAATTACCTGATTGTACTTCTTTTTTTCCTTGTTCAAATAATTCGTATTCGCTAATTGTTTTATATTCTATATCAGATTTTTTTGAGCTACATCCAGTTAAAAGAATAAATAGTGCAATAACACCAAATTTAAATATTTTCATAATTACTTTTATACTCTTGAAGCCATCATATTTTTTATTTTACTTATAGCTTTAGCAGGATTTAATCCTTTAGGACATGTTTTTGTACAATTCATTATAGTATGACATCTGTATAATTTAAATTCATCTTCAAAATCGTTTAGTCTTTCTTTAGTGGCCTCATCTCTACTATCAATAATCCACCTATATGCTTGAAGCAATACTGCTGGACCAAGATATTTATCGCCATTCCACCAGTAACTAGGGCAGCTAGTTGAGCAACACGCGCATAGTATGCATTCGTATAACCCATCTAATTTGTCTCTTTCTTCAGGTGATTGCAATCTTTCTTTTCCTTTAATATTTTTACTTTCAGTTTGTAACCAAGGCTTAATAGATTTTAATTGAGCGTAAAACATATTTAAGTCTGGAACTAAATCTTTAACAACGTCTGTATGAGGTAATGGATAAATTTTTACGCTTCCTTTAATATCTTCAATTGGTTTCAAGCAAGCTAATGTGTTTGTTCCATCAATATTCATTGCACAGCTGCCACAAATACCTTCTCTACAAGATCTTCTAAATGTTAATGTGCTATCTAGTTCACTCTTTATTTTTATTAATGCATCGAGTACCATAGATCCACATTTATTTAAATCAATCTCAAATGTATCAATTCTAGGATTTGCATTTGATTCAGGTTCATATCTGTAAATTTTGAATAATTTAGTGTTATTATCCTTGGAACCTTGCTTGTATTTTTTACCTTTAGTAATTTTTGAATTTTTAGGTAATGCGAACTCAACCATATATAAACCAAATGATGCTTATTTGCCTTAACTTAGCATTAATCAATTAGTTTGGCAATATATAGCTTCAGCTTTTAATTTATATAGCAAGCAAATTTTATTTTTTGGCAATCTTGAAATTTTACCTGCAAGCTCTAATTCTAATAAAAGGCAGTTAAAGATATTAACAGGAATTTCAAGTTGATTTATAATTTCATCTATTCTTACTGGAGAATGACTTAAAGAATTAAAAAGTTTATTTCTAAATAAATTAAGTTCTAAATCAGAGGGTAAATTTTTTAAATTAGTATCTTTAAAATGATTAACATTATCAAAAATTAAATTATTATTTCCTTCAATCAATTTACCTAAATTTTTTATTATATCAGTAAGAGATAAAGCTAAATTAGCTCCTTGTTTTAATAGTTCATTGGTTCCTTGTGATTTTGAATCTAACGGAGAGCCAGGGATAGCATACACCTCTTTATTGTAGTCTAAGGCAAATTTTGAAGTGATTAATGTTCCAGATTTTTTTGTAGCTTCTACAATTAAAATTCCACAGCTTAGTCCAGCTATTATTCTGTTTCTTTGAGGAAAATGTTGGGCTAAGACTGAAGAATTAATAGGTTGCTCAGTAATAATTAACCCTTTATCAAAAATTTCTTCATATAATTTAGAATTTTCTCTTGGGTATATATGATTAATTCCTCCAGCAATAACACCAATAGTTCCATTTTTTAAGCTTCCTTTATGTGCATATGAATCTATCCCTTTTGCAACTCCTGAGACTATTACTATGCCTGAATTTGAAATTTCATTAGCAAATTCAAATGCAATTTTATTTCCGTTAATTGTAGAGTTTCTTGCTCCAACTATAGCAAATATAGGTTTTTTTAAAAATTCAGTATTTCCTTTTGCTATGATTAAAGGTAGGAAATCAGGTGTATGTAATAATGGTATAGGGTAATTTTGGTCGCATGCTAAAATTATTTTTGCACCATATTTTATAGTATTATCTATTTCTTTTTCAATTAAAGAGATTGGTGGAACTAATTTTTTTGCAGAAGAGCCTCCTCTTTTTGCTAAAATACCTATGTTTTGAATTGCTTTTTCAGGATCTCCAAAAATTTTAATAAGTTCAATAAATGTTTTTGCTCCAACATTTTTTGTTCTTGCTAATCTAATCCAAGAAAGCTTAAACCTATCTGAATTAGAAAAATTGTTAAAATTTAGTGCATTTTTTATTGCTTTCAAATGGTTATGTAACATTTAAATACATTTATTCTCCCTGAGCTAAGCTAAACCCAATTTTATTATCATAACTAGACAAATTGATAATTGACAAAATGTCAAGATCTAATTCATTGATTTTAGTATGTAACTCTAATATATCTTTTTGAGAAATTTTATGTATATTATTAGATTTTAAAAATCTAAATCTGTAAAAATCTACATTTGGATTAGTTAGAGCTTTAGGCCAAACTAATAATCCTTTGCTTGAGACCATATGTAGTTTTAAAATGCTATTAATAGATTGTAATTTCTTGATTAATTCTAGATTAAATTTTGTTTTGATAAAGAAATCTGTTCCTATAAGTTCACTTTTTTCAGTACTTGCTAAATTTTCTTTAATAGAGATTTGTTTTCCTGTAGAGTCCTTAAATTTACTGGTTAATATTTTAGGAGCGCTGTTAAAGTTGTTAATAACAGCTTGAGTAAATTCAGTTGTACTTAGCTTTTTTTTACTTTTATCAGGATTATATATATCTGTTGTATGAAACCCATCCTCAATTGTTTTTAGCCAGGCGTTGTGAATAATTTTTGCTTCTTCATTTTTTCCTAAATATTTTAACATCATAATTGCAGAATTTAACAATCCAGAAGGGTTAGCAATATTTTTTCCAGCAATGTCAGGTGCTGAGCCATGAACAGCTTCAAACATAGCATATTCTTTTCCAATGTTAGCACTTCCTGCTAAACCTACTGAGCCAGAGATTTCTGAGGCAATATCTGAAATAATATCCCCATATAAATTAAGAGTAACTATAACGTCAAAATTTTCTGGATTATTTGCAAGTTTTGCTGAAGCTATATCAACTAACATATGCTCAGTTTTTATATTTGGATATTCTGAAGCAATTATTTCAAATATTTCTTTAAAATATCCATCTGTTATTTTCATTATATTACTTTTTGTAATGCATGTTACTTTATTTCTGTTATTAGCTTGAGCATATTCAAAAGCATATCTAATAATTTTTTCACAACCAGATGTTGATAATAACTTCATTGCCATTGTTGAGTTAGGTGTAATTTTGTACTCTATTCCAGAATATAAATCTTCTTCATTCTCACGTACAATAACCACATCCATGTTTTTAAATTTACCAACATAAGGGTAATATGATAAAGAAGGGCGAATATTTGCAAATAATTCAAGTGTCCTTCTAAATGTAACATTTAAACTTTTATATCCTTTTCCAAGAGGTGTGGTAATGGGTGCTTTTAATAATATTTTATTCCTTTTTAATACTTCCCAGACATCATCGGAAATTCCTGAAGAAAAACCTTTTTTATAAACTTTTTCTCCAATTTCTATAGTTTCTATTTCTAGGCCTGTTTTGGCATAACTTAAGATTTTTAGTACAGATTCCATAATTTCTGGGCCTATACCATCTCCATATGCTACAGTAATTCTATTGTTTGACATATCAATTACTCCTTTATTTATAATTATTAATAATGTATTGAGGCTTTACATAATTTGACATAAAATTAGTTAAATTATTAGTTGTATAATTTAATTTATGATTTGCAAATTTAGCAACATTTTCTGCATTTATAATAAATTTTGTATGCACTTCATCAATGTTTCCAGCTAGATAAATTCTTTTTTTGATCTTATGTAATTCATCTAAAGTTATTATTGTAATTTCAGATATACTTTTTTTATTGTTAAATTCTTGAAAGTAAAATTTGTCTATTCCTGCTTCTAATACTATACCAAGTTTCTTTATGTTCAAGGAGAATGCTATAATATCAAAATTTGATACTGGTAACAAAGGTATTTTTAATATAAACCCAAGCGCATTTGCAGCAGTTATTCCTACCCTCATTCCAGTAAATCTTCCTGGCCCTGTAGTAATTGCAATATAATTATAATCTTTAAAACTAATTTTGGTTGTAGCATTGGCTTTTTCAATCATCAAATTTAGTGATTCTGCTTGCTCATTTTTATTATCATTTAAGTCAAAATATAGCACTTTGGCATTTTTAACTATAGCAACAGATGCAAGCAAATAAGATGTATCTAGTGCCAATCCAAGCATGAAAAAATTAAATTATTTTGTAGGATGTTAATCCAAATAACCTATAAATGCAAAGATTATTATTTTCATATCCATAATACATTAATAATATGTTTCTGCTATGTAAACAAATACTTAAGAGTTAACTTTTTTGTTTTTTTAAATAGAATTGAAGATGTTAACAATAATAGAAATATAAATATGCATATAAGCAATATATATTTATATACTAAAGAATAACCTATTGGATCAGTATTTACATTTACTGCAATTAGGCTTGAGATATAATTAGCAAAAGCTATGTTTAAGTAAAATCCTCCTATCATCAATCCTGAGTATTTATTAGGGGCATGCTTTGTCATTGCAGATAATGCAATTGGAGAAATGCATAAGTCACCAAGGGTGTAGAAAAAATAACAAATTACTATCCACATCATTGAAATTTTATAACCTGGAGTAATAGAGTTAGCTGCAAGTGATAACACACCAAATCCAAGTCCAATAAATAATAATCCAAAGGAAAATTTGACATATAATAACATTGAATTCTCATACTTTTTATTTAAGAAATACCAAAGTTTAATAAAGATTGGTGCTAACAAAAAAATAAATAGAGGATTTAAAGACTTAAATGATCCAGAAGGAATTGGAGTTGTAAATTGAAATATTTTTCTATCAACAAAATTTTCTATAAACATTACCATAGAAGAACCAGATTGTTCAAAAAATGCAAAAAATATAATACAGATTAATGATATTAAAATGATATTTTTGCTGTCATTAATACCTATAGAATGGTCAGATTTAACTTTGTATGAAAAGTAAGTAATATAAAAACATCCTACAATCCCTAAAATATATCCTATATTATTAGGTTTAATAAATATATAAACTAAAGCTGGAATGACAGTTAAAGATATTAAATAAATTAATACTGGTGATTTTTTATTTTTATTACTATCAATAGATTTATTTGATTTATATACACCTAACTTATCACCATATATAAAAATAACTAAGCCAAAACTCATTCCAATAGCAGCAAGCCCAAATCCATAGTGCCATCCAAATTCTTGAGCAACGATAGGAACACTGACGGTTGCTAAAAGAGAACCTAAATTTATACCAAAAATAAAAATTGTAAATCCACTATCACGCCTTATATCATTTTTATCATAAAGATTGCCAAAAATAACAGGAATATTGGGTTTGAAAAAACCTGTACCTATGGATAAAAATGATAAACCTATGTACAACCCAATATCTGAGTTCACACTATGAATACTTGGGAAAGACAGTAAAATATGACCTGCAATTATTAATATAGCACCATGTTTAACAGATTCTTTATGCCCAAAAAACTTATCTGCAAGCAAACCTCCAAAAATTGAAGTCATATATACAAAAGTAGTAAATGCACCATATATAATAAAAGAAGTATTATATGGTAATTTTAATTGTTGAATCATGTAGAGAGTTAGGATTGCACGCATTCCAAAATAACTAAACCTCTCCCACATTTCAAAGAAAAATAGATAATAAATTGCTTTTGGATGTTTCATCTCGTGATATAAAATTATTCTAGTTAATTATGAAATTAATAAACCATTTTGCAACAATTTGATAATCAACTTCTTCAATTTCATTGCACTTATTGTTTTTCGATATACCTTTATCTTCAAGTATATTTTTGTCTTTATTCGCAATTTTATCTTCTAGATATATACAATGCTTCTTTAACATCTCTGGATGTGCCTGAATTCCTAAAACATTATCATCCATAGTAAATGCAGCAATATCATGTAATGAGCTTTTAGCAATTATTTTACTGTTAGTTGGCAATTTTGATACTATATACTTA
Organism: Rickettsiales endosymbiont of Trichoplax sp. H2; assembly: GCF_009690945.1. Taxonomy (NCBI): domain Bacteria; kingdom Pseudomonadati; phylum Pseudomonadota; class Alphaproteobacteria; order Rickettsiales; species Rickettsiales endosymbiont of Trichoplax sp. H2. The sequence goes on along the minus strand of NZ_NPHZ01000004.1, from coordinate 109,734 downwards.
TGGCAGTGGGAAAGATTTAATGATGACTGAAAAGGTGTCATCCAATCTAATTCTTTATCAAAGACTAATGTTTGTATGCCAATATTTAACCCCTGCTTTGATTTTTCTACTTTTCCACCAAATAACTCAGCTAAAAGTTGGTGACCAAAACAAATACCTATAATTTTTTTTCTTAATTTATAGTATTCTAATATTCTTACTTTTAACTCATTAATCCAATCTTTATTATCACATAAATTTGCTCTGCTTCCAGTAATTATAAAGCAATCAATTTCACTGAATTCTAAAGGATATTGTTTATTAGTTACATCAAATGATAAAAAATTAATATTTTTACCTGTGGTAACAAAAAATTTTTTAATCATTTCTGGATAATCCCCTCCTGAATATTGCCATCTGGATTCAGGAATATGATCCGCTTTTAAAATTGCAATTTTTAACATGTACTAAATTAAAGCTTAATGTTAGTAAAAAAAGGATTAAAAGTACTTTCTTCTCGCACATCTTAAAAATAAAAATTGCATTGTCAAGTTAAAATAAATCAGATGCTTTTATTTGAAATTAACTTAGTAATTTTGTGTAAATCTCATCTAATTTATAGTTTTCTTTTGCAATGCTTGGGCTGTTGAATAATTCATTAAATTTATATTGTGAATCAGCAGCATTGCCATATACCCTGTCGATAGTTGCTTTTGGATTTTTTTGAGCATCTAATACTGCAACAAGTAGAAAAAATATAATTTTTTGTGGATCACATGAAGCTGATGGAATTCGAAATTCTAATCTTCGGCTATTTATGTCGCTATCTGGTATTCTTACCGCTGTAGTTCTATTATTGCTACCCCAACTAATATTAACGGGAGCCATAAAATTAGGAGTAAATCTACTATATTCTTCAAAATTATCGCCACATATTAAATATAAAGACTGATTAAGTATTAAAAGAATTGAATTAGTAACATTATTAAGAAACATATTTGTATTTATTGTATCATCTGAAAATACATTATGGTTTTTATCATTATATAAACTTAAATGAAAATGCATGCTAGAGCCATATGTTCCTAAAAATGGCTTAGGTCTAAATATTATTTTTAAATTATGCTTATTAGCAATTTTTTGTAGATTAAGTTTAACTTTTTTTATTTTATTGATTAGCATTAAGCTATTAGTTGAAGGTTCAAGTTGAATTTCAAATTGGTCAAGGCCTTTTTCTTCAGAAACAGTTAGGTCGTATTTTTGAACATCGTTTTTAAAATCTTCTATAATTTTATTTTTTGATAACTTATCTGTTTTATGCCTTAAATAAAACTCGATTTCAACTCCAAATTTTGGAATAATATTAAATTTTGTTTTTAATATTGAAGTTAATTTTTTTATCTCATCATCAAATATATTTAAATCAAGTAACTTCATTATTATTTAGTAATTAATTTTTCTTTAAATTTTCTGGTACTTTTGGAATGTTATTTAGTGAATTACTATTATTTTTGTTATATACCTCAACAGCTTCTTTTGAATTAATGAATGGGTTAGTTGGTAATTTTATTTTATAACCTCCATTCATAATAAACTCATTGTCTCTTGGGTAGCGTTTATTTTGAAAATTTTTTTCGTTAGTGCCATAATTGCTTTTTTTTGCACATCCACTCAAAATAATTGTGAAAAATAGCGATAGTAACAATACGTATTTTAACTTAATCATAATTTTTAGATTTTAATAGGTATTTTTTATATTAATAAGATTTTAAAGCTATGAAATTAAAAAGCAATCTTTTGTTTAAAATTTCAATTGTAAAATAGTTCATTTATTGCTATTTAGTATATTCAATATATTTTTTGTTCCAATGACAGCATTATTTTGGTTTATAGTATTTATCACTCCAATAGTTTTTATACACGAATTGGGACATTTTTTATTTGCAAGGTTATTTGGTGTTAAGGTTGAGGTCTTTTCAATAGGGTTTGGTAAACCACTTATAACATGGAAAGATAGCAAAGATACTAAATGGCAAATTGCTGTGATACCTTTAGGTGGATATGTAAAGATGTATGGTGATGAAAATGTAGCCAGTGTTCCAGATCAAAAAAAGCTTAAAACAATGTCTGAAGAAGAAAGACAATCTTCTGTTCATAATAAAAAATTATGGCAAAAATCACTGATAGTCTTTGGTGGGCCTTTTGCTAACTATCTCTTAACATTTTTACTTTTTGTTGTAATTTCTATATTTAGTGGAGTTAAGGAAATTAAACCTGAAATTACAAAAATTATGGAACACTCTTCAGCAGAGGTGGCAGGTTTAAAAGTAGGTGATTTTATAGTAGATATTAATGGAGAAAAAATTAATTCAGCATTTGATATTAGTAATAAAATCAATGCAAGTCCAAGTGGCGATGTTACAGTAGGTTTTATTCGTAACAACTCATATTCTAGTGTTAAATTGACAGCAAATGAAGCGAAAGGTAAAAATATATTTGGTGAAGCTAAAAAAATGCGCTTAATTGGAGTAACTTTTGAAAAATATTCTTCTAGAGATGTAAATTTTGCTGAAGCAGTTAAAAGCTCTTTTTTACAGGTACTAGATTATACATACTTATTTTTAAAATTTATAGGTAAAGTTGTTTCCTTAAAAGTGGGAACGGATAGTATTGGTGGGCCAATAAAAATTGCTAAGCTTTCAGAAGATATGTCAAATCAAGGTGTTTTTGCGGCACTTTATTTCATAGCAATTATATCTCTTAATTTAGGATTTATGAATTTACTACCAATTCCGATGCTTGATGGTGGACATTTGTTTTTTTACGCTATAGAAGGCATTATAAGAAAGCCAATTAATTATAAAATTCAAGAATTATGTTTTAAAATTGGTTTTGCTATCTTAATTATGATAATGTTTACTGCCTTTTGGAATGATTTAAAAGAGATGGAGTTTTTCACTAAAATTAAATTATTATTAAGTTAAGATATAATGAGATTATTGTATAAATTTATTTTTGCTTTTGTTTTTTGTTTTCAGTTTTTAAATTTACAAGCATCAGAAATTGTAAATAAAATTGAAGTTATTGGAAATAAAAGGGTTCCAACTGCTACTATTATATATTATTTAGATTTTAAAGTTGGTTCAAAAGTTACTCAAAATAGTATTGATAACTCAATAAGAAGTTTGTATTCTCAGGGATTTTTTTCTGATATATCAATTACGCAAATATCAAATAATACTATTGCCGTTAAAGTGCAAGAAAATCCTATAGTTAGAAGCATATCTATAGAAGGTAGTAAAAAAATTAAAGATACAACCATAAAGCAGGAACTTCAAACCAAAATTGGAAATATTTATTCTAAATTTCAATTAGATACGGACATTAAAAGAATTGAGTCTACATATAAAAAAATGGGCTATTTTTCTGCCTCAGTTCATTCCTCTTTAAAAAAACAAGATGCTGATACAGTAGATATAACTATTTTTATTAATGAAGGTGAAAAACCAAAAATTAAAAAAATTACCTTTTATGGTAATAAAAATTTTTCACAAAAAGATTTGCTACAAACTATAGCATCACGTGAAGCAGCTTGGTATAGATTTTTTTCTTCTAGTGATTTGTATGACCAAGATAGAATGTTGTTAGATAAAGAATTATTAAAAGAGCGCTATATGCAGGAAGGGTATGCTAATTTTAAGGTTTTATCATCTACTGTAGAAATTACACCAAATGCTGAATCTTTTTTATTAACATATATAATTGATGAGGGTGAAAAATTTAATTTTGGAAAATCATTAATTGATTGCAAAATAAGAGATATAAATCAATCAGATTTAAAAAGGTTTATTAAGTTTAAAGAAGGGGAAGTTTTTAATGATAATTTGATTGATGATTCTATTGATGAGATGACTAACTTTTTAGGTGATAAGGGATATACATTTATAAATGTTGATTATAAATTAGATAAAGATGATAAAAATAGAATTGTTAATGTGAATTTTACAATTAATGAAACATCTAAATATTTTATAAAAAATATTAATATAACGGGTAATACTAGAACGTTAGATAGGGTTATTAGGAGGGAATTGAAAATTTATGAAGGTGATCCATTTAATTTGTCAAAAATTCAAAGATCTAAACAAAAAGTTGGAAATTTAGGCTATTTTAGATCTGTAGAATTTGAAAATAAGCAGACTTCTGAAGATGATAAATTAGATTTAGATATAAAAGTTAAAGAAACATCTACTGGTTCTATGCGATTTGCTATTGGATATAACACTGCTTCAGGACCAATTGGGTCAACTACATTATCTGAATATAATTTCTTAGGTAAAGGTCAGGTTGTAGAATTTGATTTTAATAAGGCTAAAAAAAGTTCAGATATTTCATTCAGCTTTACTGAGCCTAAATTTATGGACCGTAATCTATCTGTTGGATTTGATATTTTTACTACATCTCAAGATAAAACTAATCAAAGTTCTTTTAGTGCTAAAAACAAAGGTATATCTCTTAGAATGGGATATGATATTAATGAATATTTATATCATAATCTTAATTATTCCATAAAAAAAGAAAAAGCTGAAAAAATTGATAAAGCATCTGTATTTTTAAAGGCTCAGCCAATAAAAACCACATTGTCTTCGATTGGTCACTCACTCACTTATGATAAATTAAACAGTAGAGTTAGTCCAACAAAGGGGTATATAATTAAATTTAGTCAAAATTTTGCAGGTGTTGGTGGAAATGTAAAATATCTTCAAAATCAATTATATACTAGTTTTTATAAACCATTATATAAAGATAATATTGTATTAAATTTAATAGGAAGGGTTGGTAATATAAGAGGGCTTGGTGACAAATATGTTAATATTAACGATAGCTTTTTTGTTGGAGAAGAATATATTAGAGGATTTGATGTGTCTGGTATAGGTCCAAGAGTTAAAAAATATAATGGTAATAATGATCAAGATGCACTTGGGGGCAAAACATTTTTTACAGGTACTGCAGAAGTATCATTTCCTATTGGTCTTCCTGAAGAATTTGGAATGAAGGGAGTGGTATTTACTGATTTTGGAACTTTATTTGACACAGATGCAGCTAAATATAAGTGTAAAAAATGTGCTAATTGTACATGTAGTGATTATAGTAAACCTGATGTAAATGTAAGTCCTGAGCCATTATGTAAAAATGACACATTAAATCGTGATTATATACATAATAGTAAGAAAATCAGAGCATCGTATGGTATTGGACTGGTATGGGATTCTCCTCTTGGTGTAATAAAATTAGATTATGGCATACCCTTTAGAAAGGAATCATTTGACAATGTATCAAGAGTAAGATTTAGTATTGGAACGTATTTTTAGTAATTATTTTGGAGTTTAAAATGAAGTTTTTAAAATTTATACCAGCTTTTGCTTTTTTATTTTTAATTGAAAATGCTTGTGCTCAAACTAAAATAGGTATAATTGATACTAGTAAAATTACTGAAAAATCTACGGCATATACTGAAGCTAGTAAGTTAGTAGGAAATGAGATAAAGAATTATGATGAATCAGTTACTCAGGTTGGAAAAAGTTTTTCTAAAAAAGTTGAAGATTTAGAAAAGAAAAAGAATGTGATGTCATCAAAGGAGTACAATCGTAAAAGAGATGAGTTGGCAAAAGAGGAAGAAGAGTTGCAAAAAAAGTTTTATGATCAAAGGGTTAAAATTGATAAAAAGGTTCATAATATTAATCAAATCTTAGATGATAATTTAAAGAAAATTGTTAATGTATTAGCTAAAGAAAAAAATATAACCATAATTTTTAATAAAGCTGCAACATTATATAGTGATGATTCTATTGATATTACAGATGATATAATTACCAAATTAAATAAGGAATTGAAATCAATCGATATAAACTTACCTCAAAATAAAAGTAGTGATTCAAAGTAAATTTTTTAAAAATATAATAAAGTTATTACTTTTACTATTAATTCTAGCCTTTGCTTTTGGTGGGTTAGGTGATATTTTTAGTAAAAAAGAAGCAAATTACGCAATAAAAATTTCAGATCTAGAATATTCTTTTCAGCAATTTAATAAAATTTTACAAGAGGCTGTAAAAGAATCTAAGTTAAAATATGGAAAAGATATACCTAAAACTGAGATACTGCAATTAAAAGGTAGCGTTATTAATGATCTTATCAATAGTACTTTGATTTTACTTGAAGCTAAAAGTTTAGGCATTGTAGCAAATGATAATACAGTTAAGAAAGAAATTATAAAAATACCTGTATTCTTTAAAGATGGAAAATTTAATAAAGATATTTTTGATAAATTTATTCAAAGCTATGGTATATCTGAACAAGATTTTATCGATAAATTAAAAGAAAATATTATTAGATCTACATTTATTAATTCAATTTCAGCTCATAATGTTATAACACCAGGCTTAATTCAAATTATTTTACAAGATGTTTTACATACAAGAGATATAAAATTAATAAAAATTCCATTTTCATCTTTTAAATTACCCCATGATCCTGATGAAGCTGAATTAAAAACAATATATGAGGAAAATAAAAATAGTTTTAAAATTCCTGAGAGAAGAATTATAGATTATGTTTTAATTTCTTCAGAGTCACTGAAGTACGATATTGATCATGTTAGTGATGCAGATTTAAAAAAGCTATATGATGAAAAAAGTTTTTTATTTGTTGAGCCAGAAAAAAGGGATGTAAGTCAAATTCAATTAGACTCTTTAGATAAAGCAACTAAAGCTAAAAATGAATTGCTGAAAGGAGCTGATTTTAAAGCAGTAACAAAAAAATATGCCCCCAAGTTTAAGAATGATAATTTAGGAATTATTACGTATAACGATTTTGATGAAGATATATCTGAAAAGCTTTTTAGTCTTAAAATAGGTGAAACAAGTGAAGTAATTGAAACTCCACTTGGACTTTATATTTTTAAAGTAGAAAAAATCATACCTGAAAAAAAGAAAGAGTTTAATGACGTAAAAGATACTTTAAGGAATGAGTATTTAAAGCAGTTGTCGTTTAATAAATTCTTAGACACAATTAAAAAAATACAGAATGAAGTAAAGCAAGGTAAAAGTATTGAATATATAGTTAAGAATTATAATTTGAAATTAGAAACAACTGATATAACAAAAAGTGAAAATAATGTTAATAATAATAGTTTAATTGAAACAGAACAATTTATAAAAAATGCATTTGATACAAAATTAAATTCTCAAAGTCATTTATTCCCAATTAGTTCAAATAAATTTTGTATTCTTAAAGTAAAAAAAATATTTCCTGAAAAAGATCAAAAATTAGAAGAAATAAAGCTAGATTTAAAAGAGATATGGTATGATAATCAATTAAAAACAATTGTAAATAAGTTGGAAATTTCTGTCAAAGAACCATTAAATTCCACACATAATAAATCATTATTTGATTTTGATAATATTAATATTACTAATATACAACTATCTGGTAATGGTGTTAATAATGATATACCTTTAGATTTTTATAAATCTATTTTTGAGCTAAAAGTTAATCAATATACTAAGCCTTTTATAGATTATTCGAAAAAAGAGGTTTTAATTGCTAATTTGAAAAAAGTTATTTTACCGCCTGAATCTGAAGTAGAAAAACACAAGCAATTATATGAGGCTCAGATACAGCAAATGGAGCAAGAAATAATTTTAGATGATATTATAAAAAAATTAAAAGACAAATATAGTATTCAGATAAATCCTTTAATATATCAAGATAATTAGCTTATATATTTTATTTAAGTATTCGAAAATACTCTGGTTTTAAGTGAAATATTTTTCTTAATTTAATCAATGATTTTTCTATAGATGAGAAGAATTTTACTTTACATAGTCATATAATTTATAAAACATATAAAAATATTAGACATTACTTTAGGTTGTTAATAGAATTAAAGTAATACATAATAAAACTGTAATTTAAATATTGGGGATTATTAATTATGGCTAAAAAAATAAATTTAATGACTTTTAATGCTCGAGTTGCAGAAGCGTGTGATCCTGGAATAGAAGATTGGGCATCAAGGAAGGATTTTTTTGTTGAAACAATAAATAAGGCAGAGTTAGATTTTTTAGGTGTACAGGAAGCTCAAAATCATGTCGGGGATAATTGTAGAGATCATAATGCACCTTATGAAAAGTCTCAATTAGGTTATATAGAACAAAATGTTAAAAAAAGTAATTTAGCATTATTACGTAAAGAAGATGGTGAGTTATATCCAGCAACTATTTTTTATAATGAAAAAGTATGGGATATTCATGAAAGATTCCCCCAAATAGACTTAGGGGATGATAGGTATGCTGTTTGTGCATACTTTAAACTTAAAGAGGAAGCGCAAATAGGGGTTTATTTTTGTAATACACATGTTACTACAAATAGGCAAGAAACCAAAACTTTTGAAATAATTAGGCATAAGTTGTTTAATGAAATTAGAATAGATCATCCAACCGATCCTGTATACTTTTTGGGAGATTTTAATGGTCATTGTGGTCCAGATGGAAAGAGTGGTTGTAAAATTTACAATGGGTTAGTGGATGTTTTTGCATCAAAACCTGAAATGTATAACTTTGATAGAGATTTTAAGCAAGGTGATGTTTCAGGAACAGGTCATGGAGTAAAGCAAGGTAATCACTTCAAACATAATGTATATGTAGGTGATCATCATGAGAAAGGTTATACTAGATTGATCGACCATATTTTTGTCCCAAACAATCTTGGAGAAGGTAATTATAACCCGGTTATAGGAATATATACTCGTACGAAAGATGGACAAACACAATATCCAACTGACCATTTTCCAGTAAGTGTAACAGTAGATTACACTAAAATAGATTATTGTACTAAAAATCCATCAAAACCGGTTCTTGTTGAGTCTCCAAAATATAAAGATGGTGCTGTCTCTTTTAAATGGGAGGTTGATCAAAAAGACAAAGAATGTCCTGTAATGAAATACTTAGTATATAATTATAAAGGCGTTCATTACGATAATTTAATAACCACTCTTGATAATACTGAAACTGCTTTTACAGAAGAAGTTTCTGGTAGTTCAAAATATGATTATTATGTTTCTGCTTACTTTGCAGATAGTAGGACTTCAGAGTCACTGAAGGTCACGGTTAAGGAAGAAATGGTTAAAAGAGAAGAGTTAAATGATGAAAAAATAAATAATCAAGGTGCAAAGAGTAATAGTGCTGATTTATCGTTAAATATAATGACATTTAATGTTCGTATCTCACCTGCAGGTGGAGATGATAGACAAAAGGAATGGAATGAAAGGAAAGATTTTGTTCTTTCAATTTTAAAAGGTGAAGAAAATACTGATAGTGGTGAAAAAATAGGTGTTATGGATTTTATAGGTATTCAGGAAGCTGGTGGCTTCCAAATGGACTATATAATGTCTAATATGTCTGGTTTGAATTATAAACAAGTTCCTGGAAATGGTGCATTATTATTGTATAAAGCTGATAGTTGGAATCTGAAAAATAACTACTCATTTGAAGTAACTGGAGATCAATGGGGGCCTAGATATGTTAAATGTGGTTTATTTAGTGAAATTGTAGAAAGTAGTAAAAATGTTTTTGTTTGCAATACTCATCTTCATGTGGGCAGAGATGAAAGAGCTAGTTATCCGAAAATTGATGAAAATTTGCAAAAAATAAGACAAGATAATCCAGATTCTCCAGTAATTTTAATGGGAGATTTTAATGCTAATTGTAGATCAGATGGTAGACCTGAAGAAATTCAAGGTATGGGGTGTAAAGTAGGTAATGGGTTAGTTGATATTTTTGCGCCAAAACCAGAAGAAAATAATTTCAATCCTAATGATAATCGTGCAACTTTTCACAATTGGAGTGGAGGTCCTGATGGTAACTATAATAGAATAGATCATATTTTTATTCCAGATTATGCCTTTTTTTCAGATCCTGAAAAAAACAAAGCTATAATAATACATGCTTCAAGACAATGGTCTAAAGATGAGCATGTAACACAATATCCATCAGATCATTTCCCTGTTATTTCAAAGCTATATATGCCTTTAAAGAATCCAGTAGAAATTTGCAAAGATTCAACTAAGTTAATTAGCAAGAGCTTTAATCAAAAAGATATGATTTTATCTTTTGATTGGAGTATTGATAGTGATAAAGAAAATTGTGAACGATCATCTTTTGATGTATATAGTTATTTGGGGGTAGACGCAAATAATAAAATTGCAACATTAGAACCAGGTAATAATTCTTTTGAAGAAAAAACAAAGGAAAAAAGTCCTGATGGACACTATAAGTATTATTTACAGAGCACTTTCTCAGATAATCAAAAATCTGCGGCTATAGAAATTAATATTGGGCCAGACAATATAATGGCTCATGATGAATTATAAAAATAAACTATATTAATAATACACAAGTTTAGTTAAGCTTGTGTATTGTTATCAATTAGAATTTTTTAATATAAAAGATATCAAGAAGTAAAGTTAGATACACTTATATATATATATTTACTTCTGAAGTTTTCGGTTAAATGAATAAACAGCAAAAGCAAACAGTATAATATTTGCAAATATTATAGAGGTAAAAGATATATAATCAAAGTTACCAATTTGCCAAAAACTATGCCTAAAGATACTTATGAAATGGTAAATTGGATTTAATTGAGTAACTTTTTGCCATAAATCTGGAAGCATTTCAATTGTAAAAAACACACCTCCTAAATATACCATTGGTGTAAGAATAAATGATGAAAACCACATTATGTCGTCAAAAGTTTTAGAAAATATAGAATTTACAATACCTGCTACTGAAAAAAAGAAAGAGATAAGGAAAATCATGCAAATACACATTATAAATGAATGTATACTAAATGTTATAAAAAATAGTGTTGTTATAAGTACCATTAAGCCATTAAGTATACCTCTAAAAATTCCACCAAATGTATATCCAATGATAATAATCCAAGTTGGTAAAGGAGAAAGTAAAAGTTCATCAATATTTTTTTGAAATTTCATACTAAAAAATGAGGAAGATGTACTGCTGTACGAATTCATTATTATTGCCATTGCAATAAGTCCTGGTACTAAATATTGATCATATGCAACATTTTGTCCACCTATACTTACAAATCTATTTTTAAATAAAATTTCTCCAAAAATTATAAAATATAAGCTAGTTGTGATAATTGGTGGGATAAGTGTTTGTGGCCATATCCTTAATATTCTTATAATTTCTTTTTTTAAAATTGTTTTAAAACCAATAAAATTTATTTGCCATTTCATATACTTTACACCACTGAATTTAAAAATAATTCTTCTAACCTATTGTTTTTTGGATAAATTCTTTGTATTTTGCAACCTTGATTAACAATAAATGCTATACTATCTGATAAAGAATTGTTTTGATCAATTGAGATTTCAAATATCTTGTCTGAAATTTTAACAATTTGGCTATTATTTATTTTTAAAGAATCATAATTATCAATCTCAATTTGATATTTTTGTTTAGGACATTGCCTAAATATCTCACTTATAGAATCATTCATAACTATTTTGCCTTTGGAAATAATGGCTAAACTATCACAAAGCTTTTCTGCTTCTTCAAAATAATGAGTAGTAAGAATTATTGTTTTACCTTGATTATTTAAATCTTTCATTATTTGCCATATCTTTTGCCTTACTTCTGCATCTACTCCTGCAGTAGGTTCATCTAAGAAAATTATATCTGGTTCGTGCATTAATGCTCTTGCAATCATTAATCTTCTTTTCATTCCACCAGATAAAGTAATTACAGCTTGATCTCTTTTTTCCCATAAATCCAAATTTTTTAGAAGTTTTTTTGCTCGTTTTGTTGCAATATTTGAGTTTATACCAAAATACCCAGCCTGGGTTATTAATATATTTATAACTTTTTCAAAAATTGATATATTAAATTCTTGAGGAACTATACCAACTTCAAATTTTATATGTGCAATATCAAAATCTAGATTTTTACCATTAATTAATACTTTTCCAGAAGATTTTTTTGTAAGTGATGCTAATATTTCAACAAAAGTAGTTTTACCAGCTCCATTTTTACCAAGTAAAGCCAAAAATTGTCCTTTCTTTATGTTTAAGTTTATATCTTTTAGTGCTTGATGGCCATTTTGATAAGTTTTTGTTAGCTTAGAAATTTCAATAGAATACATAGTAATTTTAATTTTTTTTATTAAAATCTGAAACAAAGTTTTTTACTTTATCAAAAAAGCCTTCAGATTTTGGATTTGCACCAGTCTGGTTAATTTTACCAAATTCTTCTAGAAGTTCTTTTTGTTTAGAGGTTACTTTTATAGGTAATTCAACATTCACATTAACATATATATCTCCATTTCTAGAGGAATTCATAATAGGCATGCCCTTATTTTGCATTCTTAATTTAGTGCCAAATTGGGTGCCTGCTGGTACATTTATTTTAGCAATATTTCCATCAATTGTAGGTATCTCAATATATCCTCCAAGTACAGCAGTGGTCATTTTTATTGGTACAGAGCAATGTAAATTTGCATTATCTCTTTGGTAGAATTCATGAGGCTTAACTGAAATATGTATATATAAATCTCCAGATGCTGCACCACGCACACCTGCCTCACCTTCTCCAGATACTCTTATTTTGGCGCCATTATCTATTCCTTTTGGTATATGTATAGATAAATTTTTCTCTTTCTCATATCTACCTTCTCCTTTACATGTTTTACAAGGATCTTTAATCATTACTCCAGATCCAGAACAGCTAGTACAAACTTTTTCAATCATAAAAAAGCCTTGTTGATATCTAACCTTACCTGATCCATGGCAAGTATTACAATTGGTAGTTCCAGTTTTTGCTTTAGTGCCTTTTCCATCGCATTCATCACATTTAACAGCAGTTCTAAATTTTATATTTCTGTTTAATCCTTTATATGCATTTTCTAATGTTATCTCTGTATTATATCTTAAATCAGATCCTCTAAATTGATTTTCTCTTTGCTGTTTTGGAGAAGAGCTTCCTCTACCCATAAAATCACCAAATATATCTCCAAATACGTCAGCAAAATCTTCAAATCCTCCAGCTTGAGAATGAAATCCACCACCAGAATTTTGAAAACCTGCGCTACCATATTTATCATATGCAGCTCGTTTTTGATCATCTTTTAGAATTTCATATGCCTCATTAATTTCTTTAAATTTTTTTTCAGATTCTTTATTACCTTGATTTTTATCAGGATGATGTTTTAAGGCTAATTTTCTAAATGCTTTTTTTATATCATCAGCGGATGCATCTTTATTAACCCCTAAGATTTTATAGTAATTTTTCTCTGCCATTAATAATTAATATTATTTTGATAACCACCTTATAGACATAGTATATAAATTTTTTTTATCAAGAAGAATATATAATATATTTGCTATTTGTTACATTTTTTCTAATGCCTTGATGCCTAAAATTTGTAAACCTGAAGTTATAACTAATTTTACTGAATGAACTAAAAATATTCTTGCTTTTGTTAGATTAACATCATCTTCAATTATGAATTTAATATTTTCTTCTTTGGTGCCTTTACTCCAGATTTGATGAAATATGCATGCTAAATCATAAAGATAATATGTTATTTTATGAGGATCTAAATTGTTTAAGCAAGCAGTTATAATTTTTGGATAAAGTGCTAAAATTTTTATTAAACTTATATCATATTCACTTTTTAGAGGAGTTAAATCAATATCTTTATCATGTATATTATTTATATCAATGCCCATATTTATGCCTTTTCTTAAAATAGACCCAGCTCTTGCAGATGCATATTGAACATAAAAGATAGGATTGTCTTTATTTTGTTGCTTTAATTTTTCTACATCTATTTCTAAAAGTGTATCTGAACTTTTGGATAAAATAGCAAATCTAAGTGCATCACTACCAATTTCCTCGATGACTTTTTTAAGTGAAATAAAATTGCCTGATCTTTTGGACATTTTGATTTGCTCACCATTTCTTAATAACTTAACTAATTGGCATATCTTGATGTTTAAATTTGCTTTGCCATCGCTTAATGCACTTACAACACTAGTAAGTCTTTTTTTGTAACCTATATGATCAGCTCCTAGCAGTAATACCATATTATTAAAGCCTCTTTTTATCTTATCTAAATGGTAGGTAATATCAGATACAAAGTATGTGTATTCTCCATTTGACTTTATTACTGCTCTATCGATATCATCACCAAATTTAGTAGATTTAAATAAAATTTGCTCCTTAGGTTCCCAATCATTATTCTCTTCGCCTTTTGGTTTATCTAAAATACCTTTATATAATAAATTTTTTTCCTTCAAAAAATATATACAACTTTCTACTTTATTTTGTTCAATCAATTTTTTTTCAGAAATAAAATAATCATGTATAACTCCTAATTTTGATAAATCATCTTTTATAATTTTTAAAATTCTTTCAACAGCAAAGTTCTTTAAAAATTCTTCTCTATCATTATTTGTGAGAGTGTTTAATTTATTTTTAAATTCATCTTTTAAAATGGCAGCCATATCAATAAGATATTCACCTGGATAACAATCTTTATCTAATTCAATTTTTTCACCAAGCAATTGCTTATATCTTATTTCAAGTGATTTAGTTAAAGTTTTAATCTGATTTCCAGCATCGTTAATGTAAAATTCCCTTATTACATTATATCCACATTTTGATAGCAAATTTGAAATTACATCTCCGAATATAGCACCTTTAGCGTGCCCTAAATGGAGTGGTCCTGTTGGGTTAGCAGAAACAAATTCAACATTTATTTTTTCTTCATTTCCAATATCTATTTTTGGATAATTATGTCCTAAATTAACTAACTTTTTTAAAAATTTATGCCAAAAATATGGTTTTATTTTGAAATTTAAGAAACCAGCACCTTCTATAGAAATTTCTGAAATATATTCATTTGCCAAAAGAATACTTGATAATTCTTTCGCTATATCTCTAGGATTTAATTTTTTTTTCTTGGCTATAATTATAGATACATTCGAAGATAAGTCCCCATGATCTTCATTTTTAGGGTATTCTACTTTAATTTCGTTATCGCTTAAAATTTTTGGATAAGTGTTTTCTACTGCATTATGTATTAAGCTTTTAAAATACAAAAAAATATTCATTCAAAATTTATAGTTAATGTATTTTGGAAGTATTTGTTATACGATAAATTTCAAAACATTGTCAAAGAATTATTTTTTTATTAATATAAGCACAAATTAACTATTATAAGATTATGCAAAATAATAAAATTAATGAAAGAATACAATCTGCAAGATTAGGTGGTGGGCAAGATAAAATTGATAAACATCATAATTCAGGTAAGTTAACAGCAAGAGAGAGAATAGAAATTTTATTAGATCCTGACTCATTTGAAGAAATGGATGCTTTTATTGAACACAGGTGTCAAAATTTTGGTATGGAAAATAAAATTTTTCCAGGTGATGGTGTAATAATTGGGCATGGAACAATTAATGGAAGACTTGTTTTTGTTTATAGTCAAGATTTTACTGTAATAGGTGGCTCTCTTGGAGAAATGCATTCGAATAAAATAACAAAAATACAAGATTTAGCTATGAAGCTTAAAGCACCTATTATTGGAATTAATGATTCTGGAGGAGCAAGAATTCAAGAAGGTGTGGACTCACTTAAGGGGTATGGTGAAATATTTCAAAGAAATGTTGATGCATCAGGAGTAATTCCACAAATTACATTAATTATGGGTCCATGTGCGGGAGGAGCAGTTTATTCGCCAGCACTTACAGATTTTATATTTATGGTTAATCAAACATCGTATATGTATTTAACAGGTCCTGACGTAGTGAAAACTGCAACACATGAAGATGTAACTCATGGTGAATTAGGTGGAGCAGAGATTCATATGAAAAGAAGTGGTGTTGCTGACTATATTGCTGAAAATGATATAGAATGTTTACAAATGGTAAGAAGATTCTTTGATTTTTTACCTTCCTCAAATATAGCTGAATTACCTCAGTATAAAACAAATGATCCTGCAGATAGAATTGAAATGTCTCTTGAGACTTTAGTGCCTGAAGATAATACTAAACCTTATAATATGAAACAGTTGATAGAAAAAGTTGTAGATGAAGCTGATTATTTTGAAATTAAAGAAAATTTTGCAAAAAATATAACTGTTGGCTTTGCAAGATTTGAAGGGCGTCCTGTTGGGATTGTAGCAAATCAGCCTACCGAGCTTGCAGGTTGTTTAGATATTAATGCTTCTATTAAAGCAGCTAGATTTATAAGATTTTGTGATGCATTTGGGATACCAATTATTTCGTTTGTTGATGTTCCTGGTTTTTTACCTGGTACTGATCAGGAGCATAAAGGTATTATTAAGCATGGGGCAAAATTATTATATGCTTATGCTGAAGCTACAGTTCCAAAAATCAGCTTAATTGTTAGAAAATCATATGGTGGTGCATACATAGTTATGAGCTCCAAGCATTTAAGAGGTGATATAAATTTAGCTTGGCCAAACACAGAGATTGCAGTTATGGGTGCAAAAGGAGCTGTAAAGATCTTAAAAGGTATATCAATTGATGAGTATGAAGAAAAATTTGCTTCTCCATTGGTTGCTGCCTCGCGTGGATATCTTGATGATATTATAAAACCACATCGTACTAGATGGAGAATTTGTAAATATTTGGCAATGCTTGAAAATAAAAAGGTTGAAAAACCTTGGAAAAAGCATGATAATCTACCATTATAAAACTAATGTTTGGGAAGGACATTTTACAATATGGAAGTTATTGATAGTAAGCATGGGCATAGGCAAAGATTAAAATCTAGATTTTATAAATTACCTATTAGATCATTGCCAGATTATGAGATATTAGAAATGGTGTTATTTTATGTTATACCAATTAAAGATACAAAAAAAGTAGCAAAACAATTACTGAATACATTTGGAAGTTTAATAGGTGTTCTAAATGCTGATTATACACAATTAAGCCAAATAAAAGGATTAGGAAATTCGGTATATCTTTTTTTTAAATTACTTAAGGATCTTTTTAGTAGGTTACATTTGCCAAATGAGTGTGATAAAAAATTTCACGTTTTAAATAATTGGACTTCTGTAGTAAATTATTGCAACTTAACAATGGGATTTCAAAAAGTTGAATATTTCAAAATTCTTTATTTAAATGCAAAAAATATATTAATAGACGAAGAAATTATTGAATCTGGTACTGTAGATAGAATAGCTGTGCACCCTAGAGAAATTGTAAAAAGTGCCATAAATCATTTCGCATCAGCTGTTATTTTAGTACATAACCATCCTAGTGGTGATGTTTCTCCTTCAAAGCAGGATATAGAAATTACAAATACAATTGCAACTGCATTAAAAGCTGTTAATATTGTTATTCATGATCATATTATAGTTTCACATAATGATTATTTTTCTTTTAAAACAAATAATTTAATTAATTTTGAATGAAGTTAGTAATAGGTTTAGGTAATCCAGGTTCAAAATATAAAAATACTAGGCATAATATTGGCTTTAGTGTTATTGAATCCATATGTAGTAAATATAATATTTTAGATTTTACTGATAAATTTGATGGAAAATTAACAAGAAAAAAATTTTTTAACCATGACATTTTATTTTTTATGCCAATGACTTATATGAATAATTCAGGCATTCCTATAAGTAAATTAGTAAATTTCTATAAAATACCATTAGAAAATATATTTGTTATATATGATGATTTAGATTTGACTGTGGGCAAAATTAGAATAAAGATTGGTGGAGGTAATGCTGGACATAATGGGCTGAAGTCGATTGATCAACATATTGGAAATAATTATTGTAAAATAAAGATAGGTATAGATAAACCACAAGAAACATCAATGATAACAAATTATGTATTAGGTAAATTTAAAGAAAATGACTTAAGCAAAATAAACAGGATCTTTGATTTTTTAGCTGATAATTTTAACTTAATTTTAAATCATGAAAATGAAAAATTTTTAAATTTGTATTACTCTAATTTAAATAAAGAGGTTAAAAATAACAAAATATGATTATAAATAATTTAGTTAAAAGTAATATCAATATATTTACTAATAATAAAAAATATGGATAAAATTTAAATAATATACTTTTTTAACAACATTTTATTATATCTAATAATAACCCAAATTCCAGATAAGAAATAAGAAATTTATAGCAAATCTTATAATCATGAAGAGGAGTATCTCTGAGCAGTCATCACGAAGGAGGAATGCATACCACCCTACAGTCATCACGAGGGAGAGACTTTAATCTCGACTGTGGTGATCCATAATTATTGCCTAACTTATTTTGAAATATATCTGGATTGCCGAGAGCATTAACATGCTCTCGCAATGACTATATTGCTAACTAAAATTGTATTCAAGTGTTTCCATATAATAGCTCTTTAGCCTTTTACAGATTAATTCTTATATGCAGCTCGGGTTAATAATATTAAGATTTAATAAATTCATCATGATATTCATCTAAAATTTTTCTAATAGCTTTACCAATAGATTTATATTCATATTCTGTTAAATTTGCTAAAGAGACTCTTACAGATGAATTTACTACTTCAAATCCTTTGCCAGGAAGTAATACTATACTTGTTTCATCTGCTAGACGCATTAAGAAATCAATACCTGTATCTTTATTTATAAACCATTTGGCAAAATCATCATTGTACAAATTTTTTGCTAAAAGTTCTAAGTCTATTAAAGTATAATAGTCAACAAAGTTACTATCAGTATTATCAATTTTTACTCCTATAGCTTGATAAAGTATTCTATAACGGCGTCTAATAAGTTTTTTGGTAGTCTCTTTATATACATTATTTTCATCTAATATGCATGATAAGGCAAACAAAGTCATTTGGACTTGTTGTGGAGTTGATATTCCAGCAGTATGGTTTAACGCTACTGTTCTACTATCTGCAACAATTCTATCAATAAAACGAACCTTGCGAGGTTCAGTAGTAAGTGATTGATACCTAATATCTAATTCTTTTTTTACACTCTCATCTAAATTTTTTAAAGCGTCATCAAATACATTATTGGCATGAAGTCCTATGGTTCCAAGTCTCCATCCAGTTGCTCCAAAATATTTAGAAAATGAATATACGCAAAGAGTGTTATAAGGACATTTTGAAAAAAGAGAAGTAAAATTATCAGAAAATGTAGAGTAAACATCATCAGTAATTATCATCAAATCTCTACGTTTTGTTCTTATAAGATTGCTAATTTTGTTTAAAACTTCTTCGTTTATCTTTACTGAAGGTGGGTTACTTGGATTAACAATACAAAGAAGTTTTATTTTCTTATCTTCAATTTTTTTTAATTCTTCATCGGTTATTTGCCACCCCTGAGTTTCATCTGCTCTGATATCTACAATTTGTAAGTTGTATTCTGGTATTTCTGGAATTTCAAGATATGGAGAGAATATTGGAGTAACTATTCCTATTTTATCACCCTTACTTATTAGGCCATTGCTTTTTAATGTTTGAAAAATATAGGTCATTGCTGCTGTGCCACCTTCAGTAGCAAAAATCTCAAAATCATCTGGGATTACAGAGGTGCCACATAGTTCTGAGGATAAGTAAATTTTTACTATTTGTTCGCAAATTGTTAGCATTTTAGGTGGAACTGGATAATTGCATCCTAAAAATGCTTCTGTAATTTCATGTAAAAAATCCACTTTTTGTATTCCAAGATGATCAGTAATAAAAGATAAAGCTACCTTTAAGAATTTTACACCTTCCTTATCAATATTTATATCAGCATATCTATCAAAACGCTCAACAAGACCTTGTTTTTCTACCATTCCCCCTATTGGAGATTGTAAATATGAGTATGATCTTTCTGATTCTTTTAAAGCAAAATGACCTAATTGTAAAAAAGCATATCTTGGAGTTAGAGCCAAAAAATTAGGATTTCCACGTCCAGCATTTAACATAAGCTTATCTTTATGTGATGAAGCTATATTGATTAATTGATCTTTTAATTCAAATGGACTTAGATTGTTTGTATTAGCCATATATACCTCTTATAATGTATCATAAATGTTTTGCTACTAAAGCTACAATTACAGGACCCCATAAAGTTAACCATATGTTTGCAATAGCATATGATGCTGTAAAAGGAAGTACTGGAGTCGAGTTACCTGCTTTATCAAGTAATGCAGCAAAACCTGGATTAGCACTTCTTCCTCCAGCAATTGTTGCTAATATCTCTATAGGATTTTTTATTTTTAATATATAATATGAAATAATAAAGCTAATAACTTGAGGTATAATAGTAACCCCTATGCCTAATAAAAATAGTTCAGCACCATATTTTTCTATTGCTACAGTAGCTTCTGGACCTGCAGTAATTCCAACTGTTGCAACAAATACTGCTAATCCAAAATCTCTAAGGAAGTTAGAGGCTCTTGTAGGTAAAGCTGCATACCTTTTGTGAGTAGATCTGATCCATCCTAAAATTAATCCAGCTAACAAACACCCTATCCCATTTCCAAGTGCTATAGATATTCCAAATATAGTAAAACTACACAAACCAAAAATAAAGCCTACTGACATTCCTAATCCAAAAAAGATAAAGTCTGTAATTTTTGTAACAGGAATTGTATAACCTAGAAGTTTAGATACCTTATTTAAATCTGCTGTTTTGCCAATTAAAGTCACTTCATCTCCTTTTTTGAGTTGTAGATTTGGTTTTGACTTTAAAACCTCACCTAAGCGAGAAATAGTATTGAAAAAGACTCCTCCTGCAACTTTATTGCCTACTATAGTATAGAATTCATTAATACTTTTTTTATCAAATTTTTTAGAATTTACTATAATTGTACGAATTTCCTCTGTTAATTTCATTGCTTCAGGTTTTTCAACTTCTGGACCGAATAACTTATAACACTCAGAAAATTCTGAAACATTAGTAGTAACAGCAATTATATCATTTTTATGAACTATTGTTTTGTCATCAATATTAACCACTTGATTATTTCTTACAATTGCCTCAATTGCAATATGTTTGCCCAGATAATCTCCAATTGACTTATTAATAGCTGGTGAATTTTCTTTAACCTTGTAAATCCTTGTATCAATTGAATGTATTGCCTCAAATTGTCCCTCTTCAAGATTATCATTGCTTGCTATCCCATCTTTTGCCAATTCTATAGCGCTACTTCTAATATTCCATTTCATAATTCCTGGAATAATTGTACATAGCAAAATAATTGGTCCAAACGAACCAAATATATAACAAATTGCATAACCAACTGCTACATTAGCTTGCATAACATGAATAGATGCTTGAGAAATATCAAGTTTTGCTATAGCAGATGAAGCTGTTACAATCATTGCTGATTGTGTTAATCCTCCAGCACCTAGTCCTGCAGCTGTACCTTTGTCAAGATCAAATAACCAGGCAAAGACTAAGACACATAAAAGACCTAGCACACATGTAATTGTTGCAGAGATTAATTGTATAAAAGTCTTTCTATTTATTGACCTAAAAAATTGAGCTCCTCCTTGATAACCTACTGCATATATAAATAATGCAAAAAAGAAAGAGCTTAACTCTGGATCTATCTTTACTCCTATTTGCCCTATTAATATTCCTATAATTAATGATCCTGTAATGCCTCCTAATACAAAACCTTTGAAATGAAACTTACCAATACAATATCCTAAGGCAATTGTTGTAAATAATGCTAAGAATGGTAATTTTAAAAATATGCTATGAATATATGATATAGTTTCTGACATTTCACCACTATATATTTGTTAATTTAGACTAATATACAAGAGAGTTATAATGCAATATGTTTTTATAAAACACGAAGCTTAAAGTGAGTAATTGATAAATCTATTTTGGATGGCACGAATGGATTTAAAATCATCTTATCATCCATTAACTTTGGTTTAACTTTTACAGGTGATGGGGCCATGTGCTATGATATCATTATTGGAGCTCCATATTCTAACACATCTTTTGTAATATTTGGTCAAGAACATTTTTTTGATGATGAAGTTGTTCTATAGCCCTTATTACAAACAATGGAATGTATTATCTATAATTTAGGGGCAAAATTATAGTATTGTTGCGAATGGAAAAATTCAAAACAAAACGTTAAAACTTAAGAAATTAAATTTATGAATATTGGCTATTTCAAAAATTGTTTTTGATATTTTGATAACCCTTTATCAATCTGCAACAGTATAAATCTTTATAACATTTTGATGCTTACTTAACTACAGAAATTTGCTTTTATCATTTGCTTTTAATTTTATCTAATCTAATAATTAACCTTAAATACAGTGATGAATATCAAGGTAGGTGTATATATAATAATAAACAAAAGATGATATTGATATGAAGAATAGAGCTAATGTATTAGTTGTTGGTGCAGGTCCAGTTGGTTTATTAACAGCTGCTTTGTTAACGCATTATGGTGTTTCTATGCGTATAATTGATAAAAGGTCTGATCCCACTAAAACATCTAACGCAGTTGCTGTACACGCTCGTACACTAGAGTTGTTTAATACCCTAGATCTTAGTGAAAAGTTTATTAACACAGGTAGGCTTATAAAGTCTATGGAATTATATTCCTGCTTAAAACATTTTGCCTCTATTGATTTTAAATTTATTGGAAGTCAGTATGATTTTGTTTGCTGCATACCACAATCTCAAACTGAACGATTGTTAATAGAATATTTAGCTAATCGAGGTATACAAGTTGAACGTGAGGTTGAAGTTATAAATATAGAAAAAGATGTTGCACAGAGTGTTACTGTTGTTACAAATAAAGAAACGATTGTCGCTGACTGGGTGGTTGCATGTGATGGTTACCATAGTGTAATTCGTCAAGTATTGGATATTCCATATGAAGGTAAAGATTTGGAGCTCAAATTTATCATGATAGACTCGCCAATTGATTGGCAATACTCGTTAGACAGTATGTATACTGGTTTAAATGAGCAGTTAAGTGTTATGCTTTTTCCTATGCAAAATTCTGTCCGAATTATGGCCGAAGTTAGTCACTCAATAGAATTTAATAATGCAGAACCCAATGAAGATATTTTTATGCAAATTTTCAAACGTTGCTTACCTGGTGATATAAAAATTCATAAACCTCTATGGTCCTCTAAATTCTGGATTCATGAGCGCTTAGCAACAAATTATGTCAAAGGTCGTGTATTACTAGCAGGTGATGCAGCACATGTACATTCACCAGCCGGTGGACAAGGAATGAATACTGGTATGCAAGATGCTTTCAACTTAAGCTGGAAACTTGCCTTGATTATTAATGGTGGTGCAGGTGAAACACTTTTACAAAGTTATCAACAAGAACGTCGTCCTGTTGCACAAAAAGTATTGGCTAGTACTACACATATGACAAAATCAGTATTATCAAAAAATAAAATTTTAAATAAAATCCGCAATATCTTGATGTCACTTATTACTAAGCCTAGTATTATACAAAGAAAAATAACTAGCTTTATTAGTGAAACTGCAATTAATTATGAAACTAGTTCTATTGTTTTAGGTCATAGTATCAATGGTTTAAAACCAGGAGATAGATTACCTTGCTTTGTAAAAAATAATGTAAAGCATTTAATAATTGATTTTTCAGGCAATGCTAAATCTGTATTAAATGATGATAAATTTATAACTGTTATCAATGCTAGTGAAGTTAATCTGCCAAGCGAACTTAATAACATTAAGGAAGGTTATTGTGTGCTGCGTCCAGACTTCTATATTGGCTATCTAGGCAATGATTTATTAGAAGTACAGCAATATATAAAAAAAGTGGCATCGTTAAGTTATAATAATGGAAATAAAGATTGATTAGAAGTATTTAATATAGAACAACAGATAAATATGGCAAGGTATGAAGTATAGTATGTTTTGACAATACTGTTAATGGAAAAATTCAAAATAGGGATGCCTAATTATAAACGGTCAATTACATTCAACAGTTCAAAGAAATGTAAATGTTTTTTAAAATCAATAATCTTATCATTATAAACTTTAACACCCTCATTTTTTATATTTGGTATAATATTTTTACTATGAAGCAGTTTATTGGGTTTATATTTTTATCTTTAGTAGTATATTTTGTTTTAATAAAAAATTTAATATTAAAGGTTGTAGTATAAATTAAACATGATAGCATAACATTTGTAATAATTATGGTGGGGTAACTATGACTACAATAAATTTAAATCAAAACGAAAATTTTTCTAGTTTAAGCTTTAATGATTTATTAAAAAAGCCAAGTGATTGCACAGATCAAGCTTGTCCTAGTGGAGCTTATTTTGTTGAACATAGTGATGGTAAAAGTTTATATGATTTGGGAGCTAGGGTTGGCGGCCCTCAAAGTACTGTCCTGGCAGGAAAAACAACCGAATGGAGTGCAGCTCGTTATGCAATATTGATTGCAGAAGGTAATTATGAGATGCTGGATTATTTTAAAGTAGGATATTATACACAAATATCTGGAGTTAGTAATGACCAAGATTCTGTTGTAGTATCACCTGGTATTAATGTTTTAAATAATTGTGCTAAAGCTACTAATCCTGACGGGACTCAAAATGATAAATGTGATTCACCTGGTGGGCTTGATACTTTTTGGCGTACTTTATCTGATATAAAAATGAATATAGGAAGTGATGGTGCATTACGTTATGCAGTATCACAAGCATCGCCAATAAGAGACGTGACTATTGAAGGAAATGCTGGAATATTAATGTGTGATTGGAATACAGCTTCACATGCTTGTGGTATGACTAGTGGTGGTTTTATTGATGGGATGAAAGCTTCTAGTATTGGACTTGGATCTCAACAACAATTTTACGTGTCAAATTCAAAGGTGGGTAGATTAGAAGCTGGAGTTTGGAATATAGTATCCGATAATAACGAGATAGGTAGTAAAAAAGGAGAAGGTGATAAAAATGTGCAAAATAAATGGCCAGGATATCCATTTACAGAAGTGCACGATAATACTTTAGCTCAATCTCATAAAAAGCCTAAATTAGTTAAAGATCATGATGAGTGGAATGTTAAATATGATAACGAAGCAAAATCAATTGGTGAATTTATTATATTACAATTAAATCAAAACGAAAGCAGAACAACAGTATCTGCAAGTGATATTCAAAAAATAAATGATGAATTAGCCAATAACAATAAAGCAGGTATTATTGTAATGCCTGGTATTTATGACCTTGAAGATACACTAAATATACCAAATAATAAAATAGTACTAGGTTTAGGAATACCATCACTTGTTTGTCCAATGACTACAGGAAAATGTATGATAACTGGAAGTGAAGGAGTAAAGTTATATGGAGTGGTATTTGACGCACCAAAAACCAGTTCTTTTGATACAAATCCGGATGCTGTGCTTTTAAATGTAGGTGAGAAAGATCAGGGTGTGTCTACAAATCCTACTATATTACAAGATGTATATTGCAGAATTGCTCATCTGTATAAAGATCAAGAAGATGCTTCAGCATATAGTTGTATAAAAATAGATGCTGATCATACAATTGGTGAGAATTTATGGCTGTGGAGAGCAGATCATGATGCAAAATTCTGGAATGTATTAGCAGATACAGCTAAAGCTCCTTATGGATTAATTATCCATGGTAATAATGTCAAAATGTATGGTTTATTTGTAGAACATTTTCAAAATTATCAAACTGTTTGGTTTGGAAAAAATGGTCAGGTTAATTTTTATTAATCTGAAATGCCTTATTATTTGCCAGCAAATGGTTTAGCAAAATGCTCATTACCTGATTCTTCTTCCATAGATTAAACTCCAGGCTGTGCATCATTATATATTGCTGAGAGTGCTTCAGGATTTACTGGTAATGGACTTGGTATATATTCATTTTTTCCAAATGAAAATGTAAGAGGAAAGAATGCAGGTGAAAAAGCATTTGACCAAGGTACAATACAAGCTAAAACAGCAATTGTTGTAGATGCGGAAAATGTTACTCTAAATCATGGTTTAACTCACTTCTTAAATGGTGATTTAAATAGTGGAATTGAAGGTGTAATAAAGCATAAGGGCAGCTTATATCCAGAAAATAGTAACATTAACGGTAATGAAAAGGGATATGCATTTGATGAATTTAAAACGGATCATGCAGCCCATGATGAATTATAAGGATATGTGCTAAAGTAATTAGTAATTGCTAAAAATGTAATAATTTTTGCTTAATTTAGTTTCTAGTTATATTTAGTTAATTTGAAATTTATAATATAAAGGGGTTTGTTGTAAATATGATGATAGATAGGTAAGCAGTTTACAACAAGCTTCTTAATTTTTACTTACAATTATAATTCCTCTCTTTTATACTGTTAATGAGTTTGGCTTTTTATTGATGTATAATTAGGGAAAATAATTTATAAAACTTAAATTAGCAGTAGTAATATAGCAAACTCTATCATTTATGGGGAAAATAAGGAATATATTTGCAGTGAATATGGGTAGATATAATAACACAGTTAGTAGGCAGAGATATTGTTTTTAAAAAATTTAATCTATTTGGAATGGAGCTATATAAGTCATAGTTGCTCCCTAAAATTTAAGGTTCAGGGTTATGTCATTATCATGTCATGATTAACTTGACGCGACTAATAAATACTATTAGAAGTTAAACACAATATATTAAAAACATATGACTGAATCAGCAAACAAGAAATTGCAAGATGCATTAATAAGTTATATCTATAAAATTGGAGAAGAATACCCATATACGAGGTTAATTTGTCCTAAAAAACTTAAGTTACAAAAAAGACTAATAAAGGAAGCCATAGATTCTGGAGCTGATATTGCTACTGTGATGAATAATTCATATAGTATAAAGCTTGAAACTTTAAATGAAAATAAAGAATTATTATTACATCATCCAAATAAATTCTTAATAGTTCTTTCTAAAGTAATAGCATATAATGAAGCACAAGTAGATGAATCTATTGTCCTTTCCCTATATGAATCGATATTAACTGCAGGTGCAGATGTAAATTTTAATTATGATGGAGATACCGCATTATATATTTTATTTAACTCTGAGAACCAAGTAAATTCCTCAATAATGGAATATCTCATCAACCAAGGAGCAAGATGTATTTCATCACTAAAGGAAGAGGTATTTTACAATTTCAATTATAAATTATGGTCTCCACGTTTTATATTAGATAAAAAATATAAACATTTAACTGCAGAAGTACAGACTGAGTTAAAAATTCCACATTTTATTCACCATATATGGCTAACACATCGAGATAATCCTCGTGAAATTAGAGAGCAAGATTATCAAAATTCATTAGCAACTCTTGAAATTTTTAAACATTCAACAATAGAATGGAATCATATTGTATGGACAAACGATAAATCATTAATCCCCCAGACTATTCAAAAATATTCAGGCACTAAAATTGAGGTGCGATCAATAAATAATTATACTCATGAACTAAAATTTCTATCATTAATAAATATATTAATAGAAAAGCATCAATGGGGCAAATCTACTGATATTCTAAGGTATAGTATTGTTGAGCATTTTGGTGGTGTATATGCAGATTTAAACTTTATCTTTCACAGAGATATTTCAGAGGAATGTTATAAATATAATTTTTTTATAATGTCAAGCAGTGGAACTTATTTAGAGAATTATTTTTTTGCAGCAACAGCAAGTCACCCAATTATTAATAAATCATTAATGTTGGCTTATAGAAATATTGTTATGCCTCCAAAATATATCTCGTCAATAGCCAATCAGGATGATTCTATTGTTACTGATATAGCTACAGCTAGCACTCTTACATGGGCGTATTATCAAGAGGCCAATAAATTGAATAATACTGATGTTGCATACCCTTCTCTTCGAAGTTGGCCACCTAGTGAGCCTAGATATTCATCTTGTAAAGAGAATAATATTCATGAATTAAATGAATGGTTAGATAATTATGACAATTTAGAGATATGTGCAGTTGATAAATCATATGTTGTAGGGCATGACCCTGGTTTTGGAGGTCATACATGGTTGAATAATCAGCAAGAAGATTCTTATCAAGGTTACTGAACCATATCCAATACTAAGAGTTATAGTAATATATAAGTTAAAAAACCTATCAATATAGCTATACAAGCCATAGTTGCTGTATGAGGTTCAAGACTTTGGGTTGTGTTATAGTTATGTCGTAATTAACTTAATAATCATATTTTCTATAATAAATTGACATTGCTATATAAATATTATCTAATATTTATATAGCAATGGTTGTACTTTTGAGTAATGTCGGAATTCAAAATTAATAGTAAAGATTATGGGTTTAAACCTAAGGTAGTTGGAACGGATGGAGGTGATTTTATTATTACCTGGCTACGTACCGATGAAGGTAGTGAAAAACAATTTTTAGCTTCTAGATATCATAATAATGGTCAGATTGTCGATCCAGAATTTAAAATTAGTAACAGCACAATAGATTATAGTTGGCCGGAAAATCATATAGCTGCATTAAAAGATGGTAGTAATGGCTTTGTTGTTACCTATGATAATTGGTTAAAAAAGTATGATGCTATTAATAATATGGTTTATAGTTTGAATGAAGTTCCACCATACAATGATTTTCCCATTAATAGTCACTCAGTGATTTCAGGATTATCTAATGGAGATTTTGCTTTTATATCGAGTGATAATTATGATTTTTTTTATTATTTAATTTCAAATGACATAGATACTAAACATAAGGTTGAGATGCAAAATAGTGATATAGCAAAGAGTATCACTATGGATGCATTAAAAAATGGAGATTTTGTAATGAGTTGGATAGATGAACCCTCATTATATTTTCAATGTTATAGTAATAGTGCTCACCCTATAACTGAAAAAATAAGCGTAACAACATCTGTGGATGAAACACTTCCAACAACCATAGCAGCACTTAGTGATGGTGGTTTTATTGTTGCTTGGACTGCTCCAATGTTTGCAAAATTATATGCTAAGAAATACAATCAAGACTTTTCATTAGGTTGTGCTGAATTTGAAATTCCTAATCCTACTCCTTCAATAATAGATAAACAAGGTTATAATCCTTCAATAGCTGGCTTAGATAATGACCAATTTGTTGTTACATGGATGAATAGTGGTAACTACTATGTAAAAGTATATAAAAATGATTGTACTATTGTAATAGATCAATTTAAAGTTAACAGTAAGGCATCTAACAGTATAGAACATCCAGATTATTCTATTCCATCAGTAGCAGCTTTAAATAATGGAAATTATGTTGTAACATGGCCGAGTGTTAGATCTTCAGCATATGAACCAGGTAGAAGTGAAAAAGACTCTGATGTATATGCAAAAATCATGAATGTTCCACATTGTAATATAATAGCTAATAATCAAGCTTTAACAATGTTACAATATATTTCAGCTAAATTAAGTTTAGAGGTATATGGAGATGGTGGAGTTTTACCATCGGGGTGGACAACCTTGATTACTTCAAGAGATGAGGGAGTGCCAGATGCTGCAAAAGTAGGGCATTATTATGGTAAAGTATATAAGGATTCTAACAATAATATTGTTATTGCTCATAGAGGAACACAAGTTACTTATGGAGATTTATGTAATGATTACTTTATGTGGTTAAATTCAGTGCCAGGTGAATATAATAGTGCAGTTGCATTTATTGATTACGTAGTTCATCATTATTTATGTAATAATGGAATAACTGATGCTCAAGTTTCATTAACAGGACATTCTTTAGGTGCAGCATTAGCAGAACTTACAGCAGCTCATTTTCATTTGCCTGCTATTACTTTTGAAAGTCCTGGCACATATGAGATAATGAAAAATAATGAGCAAAGAATTGATGTAGCTGATATAGATATATGCTCTTTTACTCTTGAAAAGCACACATACACATTTACTGATGCTGATTTTAAATATGTAGATAAAAATGTAGTCAGCTATTTATCAGCTCCTAACATAGTTAATAGTATGTCAAATCATACAGGAACTATAGTTCGGGTATATCCTGAATTTGTATCTCAACCCGATAAAAAGCCTCTTTATCAACAGACAGGGTTTTATGGTCAACCTTCTTGGCAATTTTATACATCTTCTTACTCAATTCAATCTCAGCATTCTATGTTAGGCATGTTAGACATATTTAGTGATAATAATATAAATCCAAGCATACAAGCTACTTATTCAGAGTGGCCATCAGGAACATTATTTGGCTATAACGGTTATGATAATTATAATGCCATTGCGTGCAATCCACATTATTGGCTTAGTAATATACAGTACTTAAAATAAGGTTGCTATCAATGCAGATAATAGTGGAAATTTAGTTTGGGGATCTGTATATGCTGGATCTAATATAAAATCAGGTTCAGGAAATGATGAATTTTTATTATATGGATTGAATAATGAGATAACTGATTCTGGTGGCGCTAATAAATATAAGATCATTGGTAATTATAAAGTTGATGAAAGTAAATGTAAAGATAAGAAAAATAGTGATAAAGAAATTGAGGAATGTGTGAAAATTGATAATATAGAAAAGATTGTTATTGATGATACAGATCAAAATGGAGAAATATATTTTGGTAGTCAAAAATTAACTGGAGAAGCAATTAAATGTAATACAGATCTTTGTAATACCTCTGAGATAGGAGAAATATATGTATTGATAACACAAGAAAATAATGGGTACTTATTAGCCTATAACAATAGTATATCTTATATTTTCAGAGGTGCAATAGACTTTAGGGAAAATACTATAGATAAACTCAGTAATTATATAGCAATTAAATCATTTAGTTGGAATAATTTTAATATTACACAAAAAGATGAGAAAGTTGAATTCCTTTTATCAACTAAGGATTGGGAGTTATTAGATTGTAGTAAAATTAGTATTAAATGTATAGCCATTTCATTTAATGAAGGAACAATGTTCCAAGCTATTGAAGGTCAAGATGTTACTTTTATAATGAGTTATGAAAGTAATTTTAATAAGGTAATGATATTACCTAAGCAAATAAACATTGCTTATAGTATGTTTTCTCTATTATCTAAAATATACTCTTCAGATAATAGTGGAATAAAGATAAGTGGTTTAAAAATAGGAGATCAAATTGATTTAAGTCAGCTTGATATAAGCGAATGGAATATAAAACGTGATGTACAAGAAGGAATAATAAATATAAATGGAGATAGCATAGAATTTAAAATAAATAAAGATTATCCGTTAACAGTTACTGATCCTGATCAAGATAGTAATATTACAACTAAAGTGGATCCAAATCTTTATTATGAAAATTTACCTATTCCAAATTCAGATAGTGGAAGTAATTGGCATTGGTATGATACTTTTGGTGTAGTTGTTGGAAGTACTGTTGGAACCGGAGTTTTAGGAGTTTTGGGTAGATTTGCATATCTTAAATATTATCAAAATAATCCTCTAGCAGTGAATAGTGGTTTAAATGATGCTTTATTAACTGATGTACTAGAATAATTCATAATTACAGTAAAGCAAAATCAAAAGGAAGAAATATGAAAGATTTACAGTTTACGAAATAATATATGGGTCGATCATTTATTTATTTCAGTACTGAGCACTATTAAAATTAAAAATACAAAATGGTTAAATATTTATTTTACTATTTTATCTAATATACTATTGATGAAACCTAACTCCTCTAAGTGATTAAATGATTTTGTAATTTGCAAATAATCATTTATTATAACTGCAACATTAGAATTGTTAACGTGTAATAATTCACCTATTCCACTTCTTAAAATAGATAACACTAATTTTGGTAACCTCTCAAGTTTCCAATTTTTTTCTAAATTAGAATGAATTTTATTATCAATATTTGATATATTATGAATTATAAAATTTATAAGCTCTTCATAAAATTCTACATTAAGCTTTTTATTGGGATATTTAGATTTATAATAATTGACATAATCGGATGAAATTTGTTTGATATCTTTTTTATTATCTAAAATATCAAATGAATAAATAGTTTGAATTATTAAAATTCTAGATGAGTAAAGGGATTGAACGTTATTAGTTGAATCTAGAGTTTCTTTTGTCATTATAAATCATAAATTGTTCTTTTACCTTGATCATTTGTATGCACGCATTTGCAGCATTTGCAGCATATTTTGCAGCTCTATCCAGTGCTTGTTGTTTATTATCTACAGTAAGCACTCCAAAGCCTAAGGGTATAGAATAATAAATTGAAATATCCTGAATTGCTCTTGCACATTCATGTGTAACAATATCATAATGAGAAGTCTCTCCTTTAATAACGCAGCCAAGAGCAACTACACCACTATATTCAAAAGTTTCCAATCCCATATTAATGGAGCTAGGGAGTTCAAATGCACCTGGCACTATAACTTGTTCATAATCTAAATTATTTTTTTTTAATACTTTTTTAGATGAATCTAATAAAATTGTAGAGACATCTTGATAGAAATTTGATATTGAAATTAAAATTTTTGTCATGAAGTAAAAAAATTTAGTTGGTGCGGATGGAGGGACTTGAACCCACACGCCTTGCGGCACTAGATCCTAAGTCTAGCGCGTCTGCCAATTCCGCCACATCCGCAAAAATGTTTTGGACAGTTATTATAGTACTTTTATTATCTAAAAAAATAAGTATAATGTCCATAAAATCAATTTATATAACATTTAATACACTTTATAAATTTTAAATCAAGTAAATATTAGGATAATTACTGAAAATGACATATGTTGTTACTGATAAATGTATAAAATGCAAATTTACTGACTGCGTTGAAGTTTGTCCTGTAGATTGTTTTTATGAAGGAAAAAATATGCTTGTGATAAATCCAGAAGAATGTATTGATTGTGGGGTATGTGAACCTGAATGCCCTGTTGATGCAATAAAACCTGAATCAGAGGATTTAATAAAATGGTTAGAAATCAATAAGAAATATTCAGAAATTTGGCCAAATATCACAGAACAGAAACAAGCATTAAAAGATGCTGAAAAATATGAAGATGAAGAAGAAAAATATGAAAAATATTTTGATGAGAATATTAAATAATTGAGGGATAAATGGTTAGAGTTTTTATATATTGTTTGATTTTAATTTTATCAACAATAACTTTACATGCTAGATGGGCAACTTTAGAAGATTCATCTATAAAAACAATGTATGAAAACGTGAATATTAATGTTAATAAGGATTACACTTACGAAACAACAATAGAATTCTTAGACGAAATATTAAAAGAACAAGGTAGAAGAGGATATTCAAAATTTATTTTTGAATATGATTTAAAGAGAGAAAAAGTAGAAATATTAGAAGCATATACTATTTTTGAAGGTAAAAAATATGTTGTTAAAAAATCAGAAATAGAAGATAAACCACTCGCAAGTGAAGCAAGTGCAATTGCTGAATATGGTCAAATTTCCATTGCTTTTCCAAAAATTGTGGTTGGAGCTAAAGTGTATCTTAGATATAAAGTTATAGTGAATAATCTAGCTATACCAGATTATTTTAGCAATTTCTTTTCATTTGGAAGAGGTGGATATTTTGAAAAATTTAATGTGGCTATAAACTCTGAAATTCCACTTTATATTTATAAAAATGATCCATATGAAGTATTAGAGATTAAGAAAAAAAATCAAGAAAATAAATCAGTTGAAAGTATTACTATAAATCAAATAAGACCTTTTACTAATGATCTAATAGATGAGCCAAGTAGTGGTGCAATTAATAAAAAACATCTAACATGGGTTGCCGTTACTAGTGAGAAATCATGGCAAGGGTTTCATAAAAAATTTATTGATAATTATTCTAAGGTTATAAATCAAAAATTGCCAAATGTTTTTGAAAAAATTTATGAAGGTGCCAAAAATAAAAAAAATGAAATTGATCAAATAAATTATATTACTTTAAATTTAAGTGATTCGATTCAATATTTGATGGATAAGAGATCAATTTCAGGAAATGTCTTTCCTAGAGATTTAAATGAGGTTGCTAGAACTCAATATGGTGATTGTAAAGATTTTTCATTTTCAACAGGGGCAATTTTAAAAAAACTTGGTTATAAAGTTGATATAGTTTTAGTTTATAGAGGTGAAATTTATCCGGAATTTAAAGCACCAATCCCATTTTGGGTTTTTAATCATATGATGTTAAAAGTACAAGGTAAAAATGGAAATGTTTACTGGTTGGATCCTACAAATTTCCAAAGTATGGCAGGTAGATTGTTTCCGGATATTGCTGATAGAATGGTTTTGGTGATTTCAGATAAAGTGGCAAAATATGAAAAAATACCTTCAATTAACCCAAAAAATTCTGTTAATAATATTACTAAGGAATATTATATTGAAGATGATAAAGTTAGATTATCTTTTGATGCAAAATTGAGTGGGCAATCTTTATGGAATCTTAATGGATTAGGAAAATTTTATTCAAAACAACGTTTAGAAGATTTGCTTTTTATGAGTGTTAATGATAATAAATTTGTTAATTACGAAGATAAAATTAGCTCAACAATACCAACTTTAGATTCAAGAATTGTTCAAGATGTTAAATTTAAACTTGAATACAGGGCTGATGATTTATTATTAAATACAAATTTAGGAAAAGCATTAAAACTAAAATATAAGCCGTTATATTTTTTTAATGATATTGCAGAAGATGATAAGATTGATTTTTATATAGATATGCCTATTTTCTATGATGTTAAAACTGTTATTAAATCTCATTGTATTAAGAATATTAAAAGCATAGATTTTAATACTGATACTATTTGGGTGAAATTGAATAGAAGTGCTAAATGTGTAAATAAGGACATAATAATACTAGATAAAATAGCTTTTAAAAAATCTTTTATAAATAATGAAGAAGCAAAAACACAGGAGTTTAAAAATTTGAAAAAAACAATTATAGATAATTATATTAACATGGCTTTAATTATTTCTTAATATACTTCATGAGGTTGTGCCAAAGTAGCACAGAGGTAGTGCAACTGATTCGTAATCAGTAGGTCGGGAGTTCAATTCTCCCCTTTGGCACCAGATTTAAAGATATTTAGAAAAGTAAATTCATTATCCTTTTATTGACTTTAATATTTATAATATCAATACTTATAATAAGTTAATGTTAAGTGATTATGAATGAAATGAAGTATTATAGTAAAATATTAGATTTTTGGTTTAAAGATAAAATAAAGTTAAATTGGTTTGTTAAAGATTTAGAACTTGACCAAAAAATCACTACTGAATTTTTAGGAATATATAAAAATCAGTTGATGAATATAGGGAGAGACTTAAAAAAAATTGAAGATGTAAAAGAGCTTCTAAGTTTAATAATATTATTTGATCAATTTCCTAGAAATATGTTTAGAGGCAAGAAAGAAAGTTTTGATACTGATAAAGAAGCTTTGAGGATATCAAGGTATGTAATATCTAATGAATTTGATGATGAGGTAATTAATAATGATTATCTTTTGTTCTTATATATGCCTTTTATGCATAGTGAAAATTTAAAAGATCAGGAAATGTCAGTAGGGCTTTTTAAAAATGTTAATAAGCAATCTTATGAATTTGCAATTAAACACAGAGATATAATTGAACGTTTTGGTAGATTCCCTCAAAGAAATAAAGCGTTAGGTAGAAAATCTACAGGAGAAGAAAATAGATTTTTAAAAGAATTTACACTTTTTTGAATTTATAAGATCAATAATATATCAGTTAGATATTTTATTTTCTGAATAGAATAACTATTTTTTGCAAAAAAACTAAAGTGTATATAAATTAGATCTAATTTATGTAAAATAGGTTAACATAAGATTAAAAAGTGCTTGATGTTTATTATTTTTTAAATACATTGGCAAGAGTGGTAGGTAAGATATAAATCTTAATTAATAAGGTTATATAAGAGGGAGAAGAAAATATGGGCATTAGAGAAATAATAAAGCTATATCCATTACCAAGAGATTATTTTGAAGAAGCAACTCTTGATCGGGAAGAAGCCCTCAGACTGCTTTCTTTGTTAGATGACCCAGAAGATATAGAAAGAGTATTAACTTTGTATAAAGAAGCAATAAGTAAATTAAACAGCATTGCGGAGTATAGATTGGCACGTAATTTTTGTTTAGAGGCAGGTTATTTATTGGAGGAATTTAAAAAAGAAAATGCAATAATATGCTGTAAGGATGAGGTATATCATCACGATGATTGTGTTTCTATACCAGGTGATATAAGTCATATGTATTCTTTTTCAAAATTATTAGGAGGTCAGTATGAAAGATCGCCAATTCGTGATGATCTTTGCTCAAATGATTTAGGAAATTTGAGGGAATGGAATGAGGAATTATGTTGTATTTCTAAAAGATCTAGTATTAGTGGTGTAAATACATTTGCTAATGTTTATGGGGTGTGAGTCAATGGTGTTTTAATTCTATATTAAGTGCTCTAACACGATGCTAAAATCAATTACTATGATGAGAATGGTATATAAATTATGTAGATATAATGATTATAATTTATTTAGCTTTAGAACTTTATATATAAGCCAAGATAGTGTAGGAACAGTTATCATTATTATTGCTAAGGGTAATTGATTATTATTTGGTATATAAGAAGATATGTAACCAGTTATTACAGCTCCTAAAGTTTGCAGGCATCCATAAAGTGCAGCAGCTGTGCCTGCTATATGTCCAAATGGAGTGAAGGCCTGTGCGAAAGAATTAGGAAACACAAAACTAACTCCGAAATAAAAGAATGCAACTGGAATAGAAATAGCTAGTAAATTTATTCCAAAAAAATAAAATCCAAACAAAAGTAAAAATCCTGATATAAACATTAATATCCATCCCAGTTTAAGTATATTTTCTGAACCATACTTATGAACAAATATGCCATTCAAATAACCACTTAAACATGTTGCTCCCCCTCCAATTAATGCAGTCCATCCAAATGAACTTGGGTTTTGTCCTAAATGTTGAATTAATATTACAGGACCAATTACAAACCAAGAAAAAAAGGCTCCGAAGCTTAGTAGTGAACATAACGTATATCCTATAAAAATCCTGTTGAAAATTAATATCAAATAATTTTTTAAAATTTTGAGAAAAGAAAATTTATGTATGTTACTTATTTTATGGAATTCAGGTATAAATAATATAATTAATAACATGCAAATGATAGAATAAACTATCATAAACTTAAAACTTGCTTGCCAATTATATATTTCTTGTAAATATCCACCTATAAGTGGTGCCATTGGAACTACAAATGTAATAGTAATAGTTAAATAGCCTCCATATTTAGCCATTTCAGTGCTAGAATATTTATCACGAAACATTGAACGCCAAAGTGAAGCACTAGCACCTGCTCCTAAACCTTGTATAATACGACTAATATTAAGTATTAATATGCTATCAGCATATACGCTCAATATATTGCCAATAGTGAAAATTATCATTCCTAATATTAATGGCTTTTTCCTACCATAAATATCTGCGAATGGGCCATATAATAGTTGACTAAAAGTGAGGCCAAGCATAAAGTTTGCCATATTAGATTGAATTTGTGAAATAGATACACCTAAGTAATTTGAAATTCTTGGAATTGATGGTGCATATATATCTGAACTAACACCAGCAGTACAAGCTATAAATGTAATGATAATTAAAAATTTTATATTACTATTTATCATATCTGTAGTTTATTAGATTAGAATATTGTAATTTAGGAATTTTGAGATGCATAAGGTTAAAACTACTATATTTTACGTAAATTTACTAGGTAATATTAGTATTTTTGCTAAAAAGACATGATTTTGTAACGTTGATAAATTATTTCTGTAATATAAATAATTTTAGCTCTAGTAGTTAAAAAAAAGAGGAGTTAAATACAATGAAAAATAATTTAATAGTATGCTAAAAATGGATACAAAGTTATTGAAGAGATTCAGATAATATAATTATTTGCCTGAAACAATATTAAATATGAAATTAAATTCAAAAGGTAATATTGGTTTGGCAAAATAAATATTTTTACATTATTTTAAATTTTTCACTCTATAACTTAATGCTTCTTTGAGGTGGAATTGGCTTATTTCTTTTGATTTTTCTAAATCTGCAATTGTACGCGCTACTTTTAGTATTTTATGCATTCCTCTCATAGAAAATTTAAATGTGTTCATAGCTTTATTTAATATTTCCTTCGATTTTGAATCTAAGATTATATGTTTGCTTAATTCTTGTCCTTCTAATTCAGAATTATTAGATATGTTTGAATCAGTATACCTATTTGATTGAATTTTATTAGCTTCAATTACTCGATTTAGTACAATTTCTGAATTATCATCTTTATCTAAGTATTCTAGTTCCATAGCATTTACTGCTGGTACTTCTATTTGAATGTCAAATCTATCAAATAATGGGCCAGATATTTTATTTTTATACTCATCTACACATTTAGGTGCTCTGTTGCATTGTAGATTTTGATCTTCAAAATGACCGCATTTACATGGATTCATTGCGGCTACAAGTTGAAAATTTGCAGGATAAGAGATATGATTGTTAACTCTTGAAATTGTTACGCATCTATCTTCTATAGGTTGCCTTAATGATTCTAAAACATTTCTTTGAAATTCAGGTAATTCATCTAAAAATAATACACCTAAATGGCTTAAAGTTATTTCTCCAGGTTTTGCTAATTTTCCACCTCCAATCATTGCTGAAAGTGAGGCATTGCAGTGTGGGGACCTAAAAGGTCTATTTGTTATTAATCCATCTTCTTCAAGATTTCCTGATAAGCTGGCTATTACGCTTGTTTCTAAAATTTCATCTTTTGTCATTTGTGGAATAATTCCTGGTAATCTTCTTGCAAGCATTGATTTTCCTGAACCTGGAGGTCCAATCATTAACATGTTGTGCCTTCCTGCAGCTGCAATTTCCAATGCTCGTTTTGCAATTTGTTGTCCTTTGATATCTTGTAAATCTGGATATTTTTTTAATTCAACTTTGTAATTTTTTTTGCAAATTTTAGGTATATCTTGTTTTCCAGTGAAGTGATTTACGACTTCAATTAAGTTTTTTGCTGTAATAACATCTTCATTTCCAGACCAGAAAACCTCTTGGGTATTTTTATAAGGACAGACAATACCTTTATTATTAGCGTTTGTCCAAATGGCAGCTGGTAATATACCTGGAACTTTATTTATTTCACTATTTAAAGACAATTCTCCAAGCATTACATAATTTTCTACCTCTTCTTGTGGTATTACCTGCATCTCTACGAGTAATGCTACTGCAATGGGTAAATCATAATGACTTCCTTCTTTACTTAGATCAGCGGGAGCCAAGTTAACAGTTATACGTTTTGCAGGTAGTGACAATCCCATACTGATAAAAGCTGATCTAATCCTTTCTTTAGACTCGGCTACTGCTTTATTAGCAAGCCCAACTATAAAAAATGCTGGTAATCCATCTCCTATGTGAACTTGTACTTCTACCTCTTCTGATTTTAA
This sequence comes from Rickettsiales endosymbiont of Trichoplax sp. H2, assembly GCF_009690945.1. Lineage (NCBI taxonomy): Bacteria > Pseudomonadati > Pseudomonadota > Alphaproteobacteria > Rickettsiales > Rickettsiales endosymbiont of Trichoplax sp. H2. Next base: position 70,118 of record NZ_NPHZ01000004.1, on the reverse strand, counting down.
TCCTAGAAAAGAAACAGTATAAACCCTTGATACCATTATATATTTTCAAACCTAACCAATTTTAAGTAAGAAAATAATATCAATTTTACAAATCTTCAAGTTAATTTATGGCTATATCAGAAAAAAATCAAATATCAAAAGATATGTTATTTTTGTCTAAATTCTACCATGCGTAATATTATTTCTAGATTGTTGTGATTTTTGAACAAAAGAGCTATCTCGTTTAATTGTATCATCATGTTCTTTTATAATTTCATGTACTTTATCATGCTTAACAACATCACTGCTGGCACCTTTTACACCAGTATCTCTTACAGTTGATGCAAATGTGGAGAGTTCATTCTCTAGTGATTTTGCCATTTCTTCTTCTTTATATGTAGTTTTTCCAAAATATTTCAATATTGGATCACAAATCTGGTAACAAAAATAAGCAACAATTCCTTTTCTCATACTTATATCATCGCTGAATTCTTTTGATTTATCCACTAATTCATACACTTTGTCATTGAGTGTTTCTTTTAATTCATTTTTTTATTTAGGTGATATTTCAATTGCATCATAAGGATTATTCTTATTATAGGTTTCCACAAATTTATCTATTAAAGATTCTGTAAGCCTAAGAGATTTTTCGTGTTTTTGACCTGGTAGCTGATTATCCATTACACTATCTTCAAATACTTTAAGCTGATCTTCAACAATTTTTGTCATATTCATTATAGTTTTGTATTGAGCTTTTTCTGGTTCTTTAAAAAGCATAATCTCTATATTAGGTTTTCTTACTTGAGTAATGCATTCCTTCTCCATTAAAATATCAATAAGTCTTTGAGTATGTACTTTGTTTAGATCTTCATACTTAGAAAATGGAATTTGTAGTGAGTTATTAATTCCTAATTTCTCACTTAGCTCCTCGTTGCTTTTGACTAAGCTTGCGATCGTTGACCTTGTTACAAATTCTGAACATATCATTATGTTATCATCTACCTCTGCTCCATCTCTTTGATAAAACTTTTCACTAAGTTCTTTGAAATCTTGTTCTTCTTTGGTTTTGTGTCCATGAAACATAAAATCTGCTTTTCCAGATTCAAATCTTTTTTGTTCTGAATTTTTTAAACTATCAAATCTTTCTTCTGCACCTTTTTCATATACTTCACTTTGAGAATTTTGGTATATTTTGTTAATTTCCTCTTGCCAATTTTCACCAAATGTTTCTTGGGCTTTTTCGATTCCTTCTTTTGTCAGTAACTTACTTGCATCGAATCTATATATATCTGAAAACATTGCTTGCTGAAAACCGATTTCTTTGTTTTCATAATTTCCATATACATGAGACAATTTTGGTGTGTCGTCTTCTGAAATATTAATTTGAGCGGCGTGACCATATTTACCAACAATTTTTCTAGTTAACCATTCTTCAGAAAAGAGTTTAGGGTTTTTACCTGAAAACTGATTTTGTATATCAGAATTATACATTACTATATCACCATCTTTATATTGTTGTTCTTCTATAAATTTATTTTGGATTGTTTTTACAATATTTTTAGCAGAGTTTGATTGATCAAGTAACTCTTTTAACTTACTTCCTTCTCTTATTACTTTATATTCATTAAATTTAATTAGCATTTTATTTAATCCTGCTAAATCAGTTAATATACCAAATTCTTTTGGAGTGATTTGTTCCTCATATGACAATGATTGTCCAGAATTTATTTTTTCTACATTATTTTCAAGCTTATTTAATATTTTTGTAAAATTTTCAATATTTTTTGTTTTAAAAGACCAGCGTTTCAATTCATAAATATCATCAGAGTGTGCATTTAGATAAATTTTATTTTTACTTTTCTCTAACTCTCCTAGATATGAGTTAACTTTTTTGTTATTAATAGAATCTTCCAGAAATTTTGATAAAAATTCTTCTTGAGAGGAAGCTAAGTACTTTTGTTTATGATAGCTTTTTAATATATCTAAAGCTTCTTTACTTTTATGTTCTAGATCATCACTAGAGCTAAGTTCTCTATAATAATTACCTAAATTTTGTTCAATAGTATCTTTTTTGTTTAATATTTCTGCAATATCTTGATCATTAAATTTATCTTTATTTTGTTCTATTTCTTTTATTTTTTCTAACAAAGCAAGTTGTGAATTAGGGCTATTATCTTTTAATTCTAAATTTTCTTTAACTTTTTCTATAAATTTATTTTGTAAATTTCCTGTGAGTTTTTTACTTTTAGAATCAGCTAAGTCTAAACTCATTTTTGATAGATCAATTTTTTCATATTGTTTTAGTATATTATTGATTCCCTCTAACTCTTTTTTACTATTCTCATTGAATGAATTATAAGCTTTTGTTCCTTGTGTTTGCGTTTGAATTATGTCTACTTCAGTACCTAATAAGTCTTTGTAAGATGTAGAAATGGGAAAAAACAATTTTACTTCTCCACCTTTTTTTTGATTTTCTAATTCATTAATATTCCTGGAAACAATTTCCCGTTCATTTTTTAAATTATTTAAAGTTTCTTGATTTATTTTTTTACTCTTTTCAATAATACCTATTATCTTTAGTAAACTTTTCTCTTGTTTCTTAGATTTCTCTAGAAGTGGAGCAATTTGTTCCTCACTTAATTTTAGATTGAGTTCTTCTCTCTTTAAATCTTGATATTTAAAATTATCAAATTTTATTAGACTTTCTCGAAAACTTAATAATTGTGCTGTACCTAAAAAATCGAAATACTCTTTTTGAGTGATTCCAAATTTTTTTCCAAGAAACTGAGATAAATATGAGTCAATTGTAGAATCTACCTCCTGAGGTATATCACTTAAGTCTTTTTTAGAACCTGAGATTAATTGATTTTTTATGCTAGATACATTCTTAGAAATTGTTTCTTCACTTGATTCAGTAATTTTAGATAAATCGCTTTTTTCAAGAAAGTTATTAACATATTGTTTTAAATCTGGCATATACCCTCCCACTAACAATTATAAGGTATAATTATATCCTAATTTATTTATATATAAAACTAATCCGGGGTTGTGAGAGTGTATAACTTATACGGTATTTTGTTTAAGGCCTAATCCATTTAAAATTTTGTATGCTTCATGGACAGGTAATCCTATAACATTGCTAGGATGACCATTTATCCAGCTTATGTAAGCCGAGGCAAAGCCTTGTAAAGCATAGCCACCAGACTTGTCTTGCCACTCATTAGAATCAATTAGGTTTTGAATTTCCATGTTGGTAAGTAGTTTAAATTTTAATTTTGTTTCAACTACCTTAGTTATGACTTTATTTTCTTTTATAATGCATATTCCAGTAAATACCGAATGCCTTCTTCCAGATAGTAATTTAAAAATTCTGTGTGCATCATCTTTATCTTTTGGCTTTGTTAATATCGATCTTCCTCTTGATACAACTGTGTCAGCTCCTAATATTAAACTTTCTGAAAATTGCTTGTGAATTTTTGACGCTTTTTCAAATGCCATTCTCTTTGCATATTCTTTAGGTAATTCTTTTTTGTTAGGTGTTTCATCGATATCAGCGGATATAATTTTATCTGGGTTATATCCTATATTATTTAGTAAGGATATTCTTCTAGGTGAAGAAGATGCTAGAATGAACTTATACATGAAAGAATTAATGTCTGTGACTAACTCTGCCTTTAGTAAGATCGTATGGAGTCATTTCTACGGTTACTTCATCTCCTGCTAAAACTCTTATTCTATTTTTTCTCATTTTACCCGAAGTATACGCAATTATTTGATGACCATTCTCAAGTTCTACTCTGAAGGTAGCATTGGGTAGTAACTCAATAACTTTGCCTTTCATTTCAATAATATCATCTTTAGCCATAGTAAATTAGTTTATTAAATAGTTAGCAAATTATATTTATGTTACTTTATAAACTTTATTATTAATAATTCAACTATATATTGACATTTATTTCTACTTTTAATAGCATTACCCAGATGATTAAATATATTAGAAGCTAATATGCTACCTGTTACTGATAAAGAATTTAAACAAGAAATAGAAGAATATGATGGTCTTGCAATAGTGGATTTTTGGGCTGAATGGTGTGGCCCTTGTAAGGCATTTATGCCAATATTAAAAGAGGTTACTGAAAAAATCGAAGTTAGAGTAAAGGTCATGTCAATGGATATTGATGAAAATCCTGATACTCCTACAAGATTTGGTGTGAGAAGTATCCCAACTTTAATGATGTTTAAAAAAGGAAAACATATTGATACAAAAGTTGGTTCTATGCAACGAGATGCATTAGAGGAGTGGATCAAGTCTAATGCATAAATTTATACTCTCAAGTAAATTTTAAGTGATTACATAATTATAATTTGTTAGAATTGCATAAAAATTTTATGTTTAATTTTGCAAAATAAGAAATTATACCCACAATCAACATCTGGAAAACATAGAGCAGTTAAGAATAAATTAAATATACTGCTATTGTGTTTATATTTTTTTACCTCATGGATTAGATGGGGCAGGGGAGAAGGTTTGCCAAATCAAGCTATAATGATTGATTTGCCCTCAAGAAGGATATATTTTTTTGCTTTGCAAATATGGTCTGATGAAATTTATTTTATCACTATTATTTTAATTTTAGCAGCATTGGGGTTGTTTATTTTTACATCATTATATGGAAGATTATGGTGTGGTTATACATGCCCACAAACTGTTTTTACAGATATCTTTCTAAAGGTAGAAGAATTTTTTCAAGGGGATAGAAATAGCAGAATCAAGTTAGATGAAAGTTATTTTAATCAAGAGAAATTAATAAAAAAGTCTCTCACATATTTAACATGGATTTTAATTTCATTTGTTTTTGCACTCTCATGGGTATCATATTTTTATGATGTATTTGATTTATATAAGGATGTTTTTAATTTTAGTGTATCTAGTTCTGCAGTAATTTGGTTAATTTCACTTACACTCACAACATATTTATTTGCAGGATTTTTAAGAGAAAAAGTTTGTATTTATATGTGTCCTTATGGGAGATTTCAATCTGCAATGATTGAAAATAGCACTAAAGTTGTAACTTATGATTATAGAAGAGGAGAACCAAGAGCTAAAATAAATGAAAATAAAGGAGATTGCATAGATTGTTATAAATGCGTATTAGTATGCCCTACGGGAATAGATATAAGAGATGGCATGCAAATGGAGTGTATTGGTTGTGGATTATGTATAGATGCCTGCAATCAAGTTATGGATAAAATTGGAAAGGAGCAGAATTTAATTTTATATACTAGTGCTAATTGTCTAGAAAATAAAAATAGTAAAAAAGGGAAGTTGAAAAAAATTTTAGAATTTAAAAATATCCTTTATTTAACAGGCTTTGTTATTGTGTTTAGTTTGGCTATTATTAGTTTAATAAGTAAATCTGATTTAAATATATCTATATTAAAAGAAAGATCACCATTATTTACCATGACGCCAAATGGAGAGATAAGAAATACTTTTTATTTAAAAATCCAAAATAAATCTTTAAAAAGAAAAAGACTTGAAATCTATATTGAAAATTTGAAGCCTTATGTTATCAAAATTCAGGGTATAGAAGAAAATTGCTTAGAACATAGCTGTTATATTGACCTAGAGCCAGAAGTAGAAAACGATTTTAAAATTTTTATTTGGTCTAAAAATGAAATTCATGAAAAGAATTTTTCTTTTGTTTTTAGAGATTTTGGTGATAATAAAATTTATAAAGAAAAAAATTTATATATATATAATTAATTATTGTGAGTTATATTAGTAAATTATTAAATAAAAGGATAGTTATTCTACTTTTAAGTATTGTTCCTTTGTTAGTTGTTTATAGTTCTGAGTTATTTTTTGAAGTTAAAGCATGTAGGTTATGTTTATATCAAAGAATTCCATATTTCATTATAGTAATTACCATATTATTAACTTTTAGCCCCTTTTTTAAAAATATAAGCTTTAAAATTATCAATTTAATATTAGAAATTTCACTAATAATTGGGTTTTCCATAGCCATTTTTCATTATGGGGTAGAAAAGAAAATTTTTAAATTTAATAGTAAATGCACTAATAATCTTAGTAATGCAGAAAATTTTGAGGATTATAAAAAAATGCTTGTCAATCAGGATTATGTACTTTGTGATCAAGTAAGTTATGAATTTCTAGGTATTTCAATGAGTTTATGGAATGCTATTTATACTTTATTTTTCTTCATTATAATAATAAAATATAGTAATAATTTACCTAATAAAAATGAAAACAAATAAGGATTTCATAAATCAAGCTATAAGAGTTAACCATGCTGGAGAATTTGGAGCAAAAAGGATTTATGAAGGACAGATTAAGTACTTAAAAGATTATAAAGATATAGAGATAGTCAAGCATATGTATGAGCAAGAACTAAAACATCTAAATTATTTTAATGGTGAGTTAATAAGAAGAGACATTAGGCCCACGGTTTTAATGCCGCTGTGGAATAAATTAGGGTTTGCTCTTGGCACAATAACTGCCAGAATTGGAGCTAAAACTGCAATGGCTTGTACTGTAGCAGTTGAAGAAGTGATAGAAGAGCATTATCAGGAGCAAATTGATAAATTGAAAAAAAATCAGAAAGAGAAATTTTTACTAAATAAGATCAAACAATTTCAAAAAGAAGAGGCTGAACATAAAGATATTGGGTTAGAGAATGATGCAATTAACTCTCCTGGCTATACTATACTTACTATGTGCATAAAAAGAGCTAGCAAGTGTGCTATTTGGTTAAGCAAAAGGTTTTAGATAACCTCAGCTATAGATAAGAAATTAGAAACTTATAGCAATTTTTACCATCATCAAGCTCTGCATCTATCGTAGTCATCACTAATGAGGTATTCTATAAAATGCTTGGTCATCACGAAAGATAGGGGTTATACCATATCATCCACAGTCATCACGAGGGAGAGGTTTAGCTCGACTGTGGTGATCCAGAGTTATTATTGCATTTACATTTGTTGATAATTTTCCTGGATTGCCACACTTCATTATCGTTCGTTCGCAATGACTATGTCTTTAATTTAAACTGTATTAAACGCATATATACAATAGATTTTTCGGCTTTTGCAATGTCATTCTTATATGCAATTCTAGATTTAGGTGTATTTGAAATATTATAATCTCCTAATTTTTGGTTTTAAATTTCTATAATTTTTATGCCACATTAAAAATTGTACCATAGAGTCTGTTTGGTCATCGTGTTCTGATTCAGGAAATGACAATATTTCAGCCTCAAATTCAGATAACCAAGTTGAATTTTTAGGTAAATAGATTTTTTCAGATTCAAAAATACTTAATACTGATATAAATCTAATGAACTTTGAATTTTTTGGTAAAAATTTTACAATAGGTATTTGTGATATTTGCTTTAGATCTTGTATTAATTGCTGGCCACTGGCTTTATCTTCTATAATCACTCCATTAGGATTGAACTCAGCATGTTTCTCAACAATAATATTTTTCAAATCTGTATAATTTAATTTTCTTTTAAAAACATCAATTAAGTAATAAGCATTATTTGTAACTCCCCAAGATGTACAAATACTATAATCATTATTGATTCCAGTTTTTATTGCTGTATCCCAACTTTGATAAATAAAATTAAAATTTGGCTTTTTACTATATCTTTGAATCCAGCTTCTTTTTATATATCCGTTGTTAATATTTGTTGGATTTTGCTGATATTGAGCTGAAAAAGCATATTTCCCTAATTCTTTTTTTAGAAAATTAATTTCATTTTTTCCTTCTCTTTTATCACAAAGTAATTCTCCTTTTTTTCTAAAATAAGAAAATTTGTGATAATGTATTTTTTCATCATTTTGAGATATTACAGGTATTTTTAAATATTCCCAATTTTGATTTTTGAGTAAATATCCAGATAAATCATTGTTGTGCAAGCGTGGCATTATAATAACTACAATGCCAGTTTTTTTGTCATTTAAACGAGTTAAAAATGTATTTGAGAACCAATCATTAACTTTATTCAGTTTTTTTGTGCTTGTGCTAAGTGCTTGAATAGGAGTTAGCGGATCATCCACAATTAAATAATCAGCACCTTCTCCTGTTATATTACTTCCAATTGAGCATGCAGTTCTAGAGCCGTGACTTGTTGTACAAAATTTCTCTTTAGTATCTTGCTTTTTTGAAATGTTTATATCAAAAATGTTCCTATACCACTCAGAATTAATTATGGATTTGCAATCTAAAGAGAGTTTTTTTGAGAGTTGTATGCTGTGACTTGCAACCAAAATTTTTCTTGTAGATTTTTTGGCAAGCAACCAAGCTGTCCAAGCTACACTAATACAAAATGATTTTAAATATCTAGGAGGAATATTGATTATAAGTCTTTTGATTTGCTTATTTTCTAATGCATTTAAATATTCACATATCAAATTTATATGCCAATTATTTATAAATGGTGTATTTGGATGTAGTGTATAAAAAGATTTTTGTAGGAAATATTTAAAGTTTTTTTTAACTATTTTATTTAATATGTTTTGAATTTTTAAATTTAAACTATAATGCATTTTAGAATAGCTAATTAATAATAATAAAGTAATTTGAAAATAATATTTATGGAAGGTGCTGATATATGGATAATGATAAAATAATAAATTTGCTAAAATTAAATAATTTAGATGGTTATTTAATACCTAGTTTTGATGAATTCCAAAATGAATATAGTCCTGAGTGTCTTCAGAGATTAAAATGGCTAACAGGTTTTACTGGTTCAAATGGTCTAGTATTAATTACACTGGATAAAAATTATTTTTTTACTGATGGTAGATATATTACACAAGCAAACAACCAACTTGGTGATAATTTCGTAATATATGATATGCAAAATATAGATAGCATTTATCATGAGATATTTAGCAAAATTGTTGATGAGTATTCTATTGGATATGATCCATTAATTTTTACAAAAAAAAATATAGAGTATTATTTCAAAAATTACTTAAAATATAGAAAGAATATACAGCTAGTATCTGTAGAAACAAATTTAGTTGATGAAATTTGGAAGAGAGATATAAAGTTTAAAACTAAAGCCCCATTTATTTTAGATGCAAAGTATACATCTGAGACTGAAAAAGAAAAAATACATAAGGTATTAGAGAAATTTAATACGGATTATTTATTGATTACGTCTCCTCAAAGTATATGTTGGCTTTTAAATATACGAGGGTGTGATTTAGAGTGTACACCATTGATTATGGCTTATTGTTTAGTAGATAAAAATGGTGTTGTGGAAATTTTCTCTGATTTAGAAAAGATAAAAAGTAATTATAAATATATAAAACTATATCCTTTTAAAGAAATTAAAAAAAGAGTTGCAGAAATCAATAGGGATAATAAAACAATTAAATTTGATTATTCTCAGGCACCTATATGGTTTTTAAATAATTTTAATACTCAAAATTTAGTAAATGATAAAGATCCATGCATATTGCTAAAATCAATAAAGAATAAAATTGAGATTGCAGGTTTTGAATATGCCACAATTCAAGATGGAATTGCTCTTACTAGATTATTTAATTGGCTTGAAAATAAAGTTAATTTTGGTGAAGAAATTTCTGAGATTGATGTAGATAAAAAATTATTGAAATTTAAGAGTGACAATAAATTATTTAAGAGTAGGAGTTTTGAAACTATTTCTTCATTTGGTAAAAATAGTGCAGTTATTCATTATAACCCATATGTATCTGATGATGCAGTGATTGATAAAGATAATTTATTTTTGTTAGATTGTGGGAGTCAATATGAATTTGGTACAACTGATGTTACTAGGACTTTTTGTTTTGGCAATCCCAGTAAAGAGCAAAAATTACATTATACTTTAGTATTAAAAGGTGTAATTAACTTAAGTACTTTAATTTTTCCTAAAAAAACTACAGGTTCTCAAATTGATGTGCTAGCTAGGCAGTTTTTATGGAAATATTGTTTAGATTATCCACATGGAACAGGTCATGGAGTTGGACATTATTTATCAGTACATGAAGGTCCGCAAGGTATCAGTAAATATAATAACCAAGAAATATTTTCAGATATGATTATTACTATTGAACCTGGTTATTATATTCCAAATCAATATGGGATAAGAATTGAGAATATTGTGGTGGTTAAAGAGAATAAAAATAATAAAGAATTTTTGCAATTTGAAACTCTAACTTTAGCACCGATTGCATATAACTTAATTGATATTAAATTATTAACTGATAATGAAAAAAAATGGCTTTTACTTTATCATAAAAAGGTATATAATTCTTTAGTTCCTTTTTTGGATCAAAATGATAAAAATTATTTAGAAAAATATTTGCAATTTTATAATAAATTAACTTAATATACTCTTGAATAATATTTTTTTGTTAATATATAAATAAATAGGAGATAAAAATTTTTATGGCTATGAGTAGCAACTTTATTTTACCATCTATATTATCTGAATCAAATGTTGCAGTTTATATGCAGCAAGTGAAAAAATTTCCAATTCTTTCTCAAGAAGAAGAGAATGAATTGATCCATTTATGGATAAAAGATAAAAATTTGCAAGCTGCTCATAAATTAGTGACATCGCATTTGAGATTAGTTATAAAAATGGCTCTTAAATTTCGTAATTATGGATTACCTTTAATGGATATGATTTCTGAAGGTAATATAGGATTAATGAAGGCAGTAAGGAAATTTAAACCAGAAAAAGGCAATAGACTTTCTACATATGCCATTTGGTGGATAAAAGCTAGTATACAGGAATATATAATTAAATCATGGTCTATGGTGAAAGTGAGTTCAGGTATACTTCAAAAAAAGCTTTTTTCAAATATTTCAAAGCTTAAAGAAAAAATAAAAGGGGAAAATGATAATGAAATAGATAACATAATTAAAAATAGTTATCAAACTGTATCATTAAATGAGAGATTAGATAATGATGAGGGTACTGAATTTATAGATACTATATCTGATTTTTCTGAATCTCACGAAGAAAGTTTTGCTAATAAGCAAATTAAAGACAATAGAGTAAAAATTTTAAATCAAGCGATAAGTTCATTAAATGATAGAGAACAAGATATTATAAAACAAAGAAAGTTATCTGAAACTCCAGTTACATTAGAAATTTTAAGCAAGAAATATAATGTTTCATCAGAGCGTGTTAGACAAATAGAAGAATCTGCTTTGAAAAAAATTAAAAATTTTACAATACAAAATTAATTTAAAATCATATGACTTTTTTTACTTCAGAATCAGTTTCTGAGGGGCATCCTGATAAGATAGCAGATCAAATTTCTGATGCTGTTTTAGACTCAATATTATCAAAAGATAAGAATTGTGCTGTAGCTTGTGAAACAATGATAAAAAACTCACTAATAATTGTTTCTGGCGAAATTAAGACTGATTTATGGGTAGATTTAGAAAAAATTGTCTATGAAGTAATTAAAAATATTGGGTATGATGATATTTCTAAGGGTTTAAATGCTGATAATTTAAGTATTATTAATTTAATATCAAAACAATCAAAAGAAATACATGATAGTGTTTTTGATAAATCAGATAATTGTATAGGGGCAGGTGATCAAGGTATAATGTTTGGGTATGCGTGTGACGAGACAGAATCATATATGCCAGCACCTATTTATTATGCAAATAAATTATTAGTAAATTTAGCAAAAAAGCGTAAGTCAGGTGAAATTAATTGGCTAAGACCTGATTCAAAGAGTCAAGTAACAGTTCAATATAATGATGGAAAAGTTTTAAGAATAGATAGTGTGCTTATATCGACTCAGCATAAGGAAAATATATCACAAAAAGAAATAAGAGATATTATAATTAATGATGTAATAAAAAAATCAGTACCGGCTAAATATTTGGATGAAAAGACAAATTATATAATTAATCCTAGTGGTAGTTTTATTATTGGTGGGCCTTATGCAGATTGTGGTTTGACCGGAAGAAAAGTTATTGTAGATGCTTATGGTGGTTATGCAAGGCATGGTGGTGGTGCATTTTCTGGCAAAGATCCTAGTAAGGTAGATAGATCTGCAAGTTATATGGCTAGGTATATTGCAAAGAATATTGTAGCTGCAAAAATTGCCAGTAGATGCGAAGTACAGTTATCATATGGCATCGGAATTTCTAAACCACTTTCAATATATGTTAATACTTTTGGCACAAGTAGATATTTAGATGATCATATAATTAAAATTATAAAAGAAAATTTTGATTTATCTCCAAAAGGTATTATAGATACATTAAATTTAAAGAATATAAATTATTTTGAATCAGCTGCATATGGACATTTTGGAAGAGAAGGTGATAATTTTACATGGGAGAAATTGGATATGGTTGAAAAATTAAGAGTTTTATAAGCTATATTCTTTTTAAGCTGCACTAATTTCACATAAATTAAATACTATTTTTTCTTCACTATAAACGGAATTATTAAAAACATTAACATCTAAACTATTTAACTCTTTATCAGTACATGGTCCTATAGAGGCATATGTATTGTTATCTTGATCATCTTGTATATACTTTCTATATTGTTGAAGTGTTTCAAATTTTTCAGGTGCAGTTACGTTAATTGATTGATAATAGTCATATTCTTTGCAGTATTCAATATTATTATTGTCATCAATCTTACTTCTGCCAGCAAATAAAGAGATAATACCTGGAACATATATAAGCTTTTGAACCCAATAGTTCTTTATGTATCCTGTCCAATCTACTATTAACCCAATTAATGTAAATAAAGTTGCTCCTTTTATACCATTTGAAAAATGTGGATAGTTATCAAATTGTGATGATACATAACATAAAGCTAAAGTAAATGAATTATATTCATTAATGTGAATATCAACTTCTTCTGGGTAATTTTTTTTAAAAGATTCTAAATAACTATCCTTTTGTAATATAATTGCATAATCTAAAGGTAATAATCCATATTTATTATCTTTAAAATTAAATAGTTCTTCTATACATGTAGAGTTAAGTAAATAATTAAATATATTATTACTTGAATATATAATAGACAACTGCAAGAAATTGAAATTCATACTGTAATCATGGCATTTTATTTTTCCTTCTTCAAAAATCTTTGAAAAACCATCATAATCATTTGATTTGATAAAATTTACAGCTTTTAGGTAATTAGACTTTTTTAAATTTTCTAAAATTTCATCACACTGTTTATCATCTCTAGGCAGTATTTCTTTAAATTCTTCTAACAATTCTGCATTTGGTATAGAAAACTCAAAATCTTGATCAGATTTTTTAACAGAAAAATATCCAGAGTTTACTAATAAATAAGTAAAAAATTCCTCATTATCAACATCATGATACCAATTATATTTAAATAATGAAATTTGGTTGTCAAATTTCAGTTTAAAAGTTTTATTAGTTGAAAGCTCTAGAAATTTATTACTAATATGACTATTTAAACATTTTTCTTTTGTAAATAATTTTTGTAAAATTGTACTAGCTCCACTTTTTGACCAGTAATTTCGAGGCTCAAGGTCTTTGGTAGAATAAGCAGTATTTAAGTATTTCATTACAGCCCAAGGAGTATATGTGTGCATATATTCTTCAGTACTAATAGGAATATGATATCCATCATACCAATCAGTTATTTTTTCTAAGATTTTTGATTTATCATCAAATGGATATTGATCTGGAAATTTATTTATTAATTGTGTTACTTCCTGTTTTGAAAATCCAAAATTTTTGCTAAATTTTATATCTGTAATCCCGTAAGGAGAAACATTATTGCATCCAGATCCTGCTTCTTTATATATAGTATCAAAAATTCCTGTTAAAATTAATTTTTCTAAATTATGATTAGTTTTAGCTAGTGGAGAACAGAATATATCAGAAATTAATTTTGAAATTTTAATTACTAACTTATTTTCTTCATCTGGTTGTTTTAATCCTAGATTATCTTCTAAAAAAGAATTAATGGGTTTATCGTATTCATCAACTAATACATACACTTTTTGACCATAGTGATTTTTTAATAGTCCACTTAAAAAACTTATGCTATTTTCTAATCTAATTTTATCATATTGAATATCAATATATTTTTTAAAATCATTTCTATCTACATCATGTAATTCATTATTATCTAGCAAATATCTAAAATCTTTATATAAGTTTTTAATTAGACTTTTTAATTGATCTGTAATTACTTCTAAGTTATTTCCATTTATTTCTTTTAAACTAATATATATTACTGGATGCTTACCTTGAAATTTCATGTAATAACCAGAATTAACTTCTGAGATTTTCAGTTTATTATCTATAAATAAATCTTTATTACAAAGAGTTGATCTATGTATGCTATAAGAAAATGACCAAGTCCAAGGACATAAATAAGAAAAACTTTCTTCATAGTTAGTTTTTTGTATGCAATTACTGTTCTCAGGTTCTAAAAATACCTTGAGCATATCTAAGTTAAGTGTTTTGCCCCATCTTCTAGGGTAAGTGATTAACATCGCTTTTTCACTACTATCTAAGATTTCTTTTATAAAGAGGCTTTTATCAACATATACATCATAGTCACTGATCATTTCTTTAAAATTATCAGTTCCTACAGCTATTTTTAATGGCTGATTATTTTTAGTTTTTTGATAAGTCATAACACACTACGTCAAAATTTATAACTTATATAACATATTTTCGCCTAAATTATAAATTTTATCAATAAATTAGTTATTTAAATTAATTTATGATGATGTTTTAGTTTATTTTGTAATGTGTTTATAGATATGCCTAAAACTTTTGCAACTAAATCATAATTTTTGTTATATTTATTTAGCGCTTTATCTATTGCCTTTTTTTCCATTGCTTCAAGTGATTCTAAATTTTCTTCTTCTGATGTATTTATAATTGATATATCTTTTTCTTCAATTTTTGAGGTAGTAGAAATTAATATGAATCTATGAATAGTATTTTCAAGTTCTCTTACATTTCCTGGCCAAAAATGAACTTGTAATTTTTTCAGTGCTTTTTCATCTAATGTTTTTTTGCCTAAATTATTTACTTTACAATATTTTTGTAGAAAATGTTCAGATAAAGGAATGATATCTTCTAATCTGTTTTTAAGTGGTGGAATTTCTAAATGGATAACATTTAATCTATAAAATAAATCTTCTCTAAAATTACCGTTTTTAACTTCAGAAATTAAATTTCTATTACTTGTAGCAATAATTCTCATGTTGAGTTTTATAGGTTTATTTCCTCCAACTCTAAAGATTTCTTTTTCTTGGATTGCTCTTAGTAATTTAGCTTGTAATTTTAAGTCCATTTCACTAATTTCATCCAAAAATAAAGTGCTATTATTAGCTTGTTCAAATTTACCAATTCTTCTTTCAGCAGCTCCTGTAAAAGCTCCTTTTTCGTGCCCAAACATTTCAGATTCTAATAAATTTTCTGGTATTGCAGCACAGTTTATAGAGATGAGATCATTTTGAGAATTTTTACTGTGTTTATGTATTAATTTGGCAATGACTTCTTTACCAACTCCTGATTGTCCTGAAATTAATACATTTGCAATAGAAGGTGCTATTTGTTTAGCAACAGAAATAATTTTTGACATACTTTGTGAAAAGCAAATCAGGTTATTATCATCTTCAGAGTTATTAGATATTATTGAAAATAATGCAGCAATAACTTCTTTGTTTGGAGGTAATAGTATGTATTCAATTGCACCTTCTTTTATACTTTCAGCAGCTCGTTTAGGATTATTAGATAATCCGCATGATACAATTGGTACAGAAAAATGCTCTGCTTCAAGAGTATTTTTAAGTTCTTTTATATTCATTTCTGAATCAATAATAATTAACTCAATATTTTCACCGTTTCTTAAGTTAATCATTGCTGATTTTATATCTATAGCGTGTAAAATTTTTGCATTTTGCTCTTTAGCTAGTTTTGCAGCATTGACTATAGATCCCTTTAAATCGCCAATTATCAATAAACGCATTGTATCACTTTCAAAATATCTAACTATAAAGTATAAAGGTAAAATTCTTTAAATCAAAGAGTTATATAAATTAATTAATATTTTTTGGAGATTTTGATTTTTTCCAAGTCAAACCTCCAATTAATCCAGCAGAAAAAATTAGAAATGAGGATATAAATAATGCATAAGTAGGTTTACTATAACCAGCTATAATTAGTATTGATATTGAGATTATAGGGTTAAAATATGATAGTATGCTAAGTAATTTAAAATTCCCTTTTTTAACTCCATAATCCCAAAAAAAATAAGCTAAACAATGAGTAGCTATGCCCATAAAAATTAATGATATGAAATTAGATAGAGTTGGTATTATAGTTTTTTCATAAGTTAAATGCATCAAAAAAGATAATATAAATCCTAAACCACAATATATTCCAATCATTTCTGGCTTTAATTTTCCATAAAATTTCGAAATTATTGTATAAAAAGTCCAAAAAAATGCAGCAAATAAAGCATATATATAACCTTTAATATATTGATGTTGAAAATTAATATTTTGTCCCTCATCATAAAAAATTAATATATAAATTCCGATAAAAGCAATTAAACTTGCTAAAAAATAACGAAATTGAAGTTTTTCTTTTGGAAATAGAGAAGAGAAAAATATTACCATAATTGGCCATAAGAAATTTATTAAGTCTGCATGTGCAACAGGTGCATGTTTAAAAGATTCTATAAATAAAACTTCGTTGCCAAAAATTCCTATTATACCGATGATCCATATATAAAAAGGATGGTCTAAAGTTTTTCTCCAGGTATGATTATAAGTGTTATAAGATGCAGAGCATATAAAGCCTATTAAAAAAACAATTGATAAAATTTCATATGTAGGAATTTTTTTTAAACTAGCAACTGATGTAGCTGAAATTGCCCACATTAATAATCCTAATTCACCAATGATATTGGCCTTAAATTTTCTATAAATATTATAAGAGATCTTTTCACCACTACCCTTAAAGAAGTTATATTATTTATAAAAAAGCAAAAGTCAAAAAAATTATTAGGTGGTATGAGTGAGATATAATTAAAAGTATATATCTGCAAATTTAGTTAGTTTAATTAAAACTAATAACAAACTCTGTTTCCTTGCCTTCTATACTATTGCAAGTAATATCACCACCCATCTTCAGCATTGATTCTTTGCAGAAATTTAATCCTATTCCATAACCTTCTGTTGTGATATATTTCTGGAACAAGTCAGCAAGTATTTCTTTTTTAATTCCGACACCATTATCCTTAAAATGTAATTTATTATTTTTAATAAATATTTCTATCTTAGCTTTATAGCCTGAGTATTTTAGTGCATTTTTTAATAAGTTAAATATTATATATTTCAACAATGTTGCTGAGCCTACAAATTTAAAATCTTTATTCTTTTTATCTTTATCTAGAAAAAATATTCTTTTTCTCTGGTTTTCATCTGTATGATATTTTTGTAACGCGTCGTTGACACATTTTATAACGGAATATTGTCCCCAATCCCTAGGTTTTGTATTACCTTCAATTTTTGTGTTACTAAGTATTACATCAATATCTTGAATAGCTTGTTTATTACATTTTTTTAGATTTTTAACATACTTTTTTATGTATTCAAGATTATTGTTCTCTAATGCCTTTTCTATTAATTCTGCATTCATTAATCCAATAGAAAGAGGTGTGTTCATATCATGTGCTATTGATTTACTTAATATCTCTAATGTTCTCTGTTTTGTTTTATCTTCTCTAAATCTATGATAAATCACATGAAATATTATCAGTAACAGCAGCACTGTAGAATATGCAGAAAATAAATTTGTGTTTATTTGTTTATTATGTATTACCAAACCTTCAACTAGGTTACATCCTAAATATAAAGTAATGGCTGTTAGCACTCCTAGTATCCCTAATATCCAGGCATAAAACAAATTGGCAAATAAGAATAATGCAAATATTGAAATAACGCAGTTAACACCCCATATAAGGTTATAGCCACTTGAGATAAATAAATATGTGGAAAAAACGGTAATGTTAAAAATAATATTAAATTCCATAGTTTGATAGTAACTTTATTAGTAAAAAATTCATTCATTATCAAAAGCAAGGCAAGGAATAAATTAATATATCGTAGATATTGTGTTGTGATATTTATAAAATTATTAATGTTGTTATATCCTAATATTAGTACAGGAATATTAAGTGCCATAATGAATAGAGCAAATGTGTAATATGATGTTTTGCTAATTTCCACTTTTTCTTTTTATATCTATAAAATTTGCTACAGATCTTTTGATTTTTTGATGTAGAGTTAGCTTGTATTCTTGATATATAGATTTTTCTATTTTAATTATTCCCAAATTAACCTGTAAGTAGTGCGCTCCAAAGAAACCTAACGCACTTCCTAGCACTCCTACGACAAGGCTTATTATACCAAATTCTCCCACATAAAATTTTGCCAATATAGTGCCAATAATTCCTGATATAACACTGATCAAAAAGGAAATTGAGTTTGTTTTAAATTTTAAAAATCCTAGAGTATAAGGGACGAAAATAGTTGTATAAGTAAAAGCGTCAACAAAAATTATCAATTTAAAAATCTCCCTAAATTTGAGTGCAATGAGCACTGCAACTCCAGCACATACACAAGTTGCAATTCGTGCAATTAAGAGCTCTTGTTTTTCATTAATTTTAGGAAAAATCTTTTTTATAACATCATGAGAGGCAACAACACTTAGTGCATTAAGCCAAGAGTCTGCTGTAGACATCATTACTGCGAGCATACCTGCTACCATAATGCCAACAAAAACTGGAGATAAACTGCCAATGAAAGTATAAAGAGCCATTTTACCTTCTATATTTGGAAAAATAGTTTTTATAGAAAATCCCAAAACAAAGATAATAACAGCAAAAAAGAATGAGAGTACCATTAGTACATTGTATGAATTCATTAATTGCTTCGTATCCTTTGCCATTAAAAGCCTCTGTGTATAGGGTGCACTAACAGCTGGCAATATTATCCAAAAAGCATAGCTAAGGAATAGTATAGTGGAATTAGCATTATTAAATATTGTTAAATGTGATTTAGGAATAGAATTGATAATATTATTATATCCTCCTGCTTTGGAATATGCTATGCCACAAGCTATCGGCAATGCTATGAAAAATATTAAAAACTGGAAAACATCAGTCAGTGCAACTGCACGCACTCCTCCTAAAAGTGAATAAATTGTTAAAATTCCAATACCTATGGCAACTCCAGTTTCATAATCTAAACAAAAAAATAATTAAATAGCAAGCCAACTGCTGTTACAGATACTGCTATAGCTCCAATACATTTACTTATTAAAATAAAACTTGTTATATAACTTCCATAATTTCCATAAAGTTTTTGCATAATCTCACTCATGGTGATGCAACCTTTAAATTGCCCAATATTCTTTGCATATATGTTTTTTACCAATAACCAATTGAATGATGTAAAAAGTAAAGCTAAGCCATAAAGTGCACCTGAATTATAAATTCCCTCTACTTTTCCTACAGTACAACCTGCACTTACATAAGTGGCAAATATAGTTGCTATTATTGTAAACGTAGCAAAATTTCTGTTGCCAATGGCATATTCCTTAATGGTTTTAATTTTAGTAGATTTATAAAGACCGATTGCTAAGCAAAGAAGAAGATAAATCCCAACTATATAAATATCTGTAATATGTAGTTTTCCCATATTTTTATAATAACCTAACAATATTAGATAAGAATTAAGCACATATTAAATAAAATTAAAAGAGAATTTTAATTAATTTTTAATATTTAGCATATTTTATTGCCTGAAGTTAATTATTATATTGTTTAATTAAGAGCTGTAATGTATAAGATTTTATCAATTTAAACTTCTAATAAAATAATTTTACATTAATGTCAGAAGCAATATTTGGATTTTTAAGTCAATTAGACATTATTTTATGGGATTATATAGGAATAATTATCATTTTATTTGTTGGAGTTTTTCTTACAATTTATTCAAAATTTTTTCAATTTAGAGCACTGTTTAGGTTAAGAACCTATATAAAGGATTTGGTTGCATGTGCTGAAAAAGATAAACAAGGAACACATCCTATAAAATTATATTTTGCTTCAGTTGGAGGTATGGTGGGGCTTGGTAATATAGTTACAGTCGTTAGCACAGTAACTTTAGGAGGCCCTGGGAGTATTATATGGCTTTGGGTAGCGTCATTCTTGGGAATGTTAGTAAAATATTCTGAAGTTTACTTAGGAATAAAATATAGAGTAAAAAATAATGAAAATGGTTTTGATGGTGGTCCAATGTATTACCTTCGTGTAGGCTTTAAAAACAAGATATTACCAATATTTGTTTGTATTTTATTATGCATATATGGTGCAGAAGTGTCGCAATTTTTAATTATTACAGATACAATTGTAAACGTATTTTCACTTAATAATAGTCATATTGATTTAAATGGTATTAAATTTTTATATGGAAGATATATAGTGATAGGATTATTACTTACATTCATATTATTGACATCAGTCAAAGGGGTTAAAAGATTTGCAAATGTTTGCTCGGCAATGATGCCTCCTTTTATGATTGGGTATATTATTTTAGGGATCTGGATAATATTTGATCATAGTGCTGATTTGCCAGATGTTTTTTCATTAATATTTTCTTCGTTTTTCGATTATAAATCTCAAGCAGGTGGTTTGATATCTGGGGGAATATTTTTAACTGCGCATTATGGAGTTTCTAGAGCAGTATATTCTGGTGATATAGGTATAGGCTATGATTCTATAATACAAAGTGAAACTCAGACTTTATATCCAGAAAAGCAAGCTAGGATGTCTATATTTGCACTATTTTCTGATTCTTTGATTTGCACTATAAGTATTTTGATACTATTGGTTACAGGTATGTGGCAAGTTAAAGGTTTGCAGCCTTCTGAATATGTGGTTAATGCATTGAAATTATATTTACCAAATGTAGAATATTTTATGGTCGTTCTCTTCACATTTGCTGGTTTTACAACGATAACAGGTTATTTAGTAGTTGGTCAAAAATGTGCAAAATATCTTAATAAAAAATATGGACAGTTTCTATATATATTATACTCGATATTTGCATTTATAGTTTTCTCATTTTATGATCAAGAACAAGTTATATTAATAATGAGTGTTTCTGGTGGAATTCTTATGGTAATTAATATGCTTGGAGTATTTAAATTAAGAAAGTCTATTGAATTTTTATAATTAGTTTTTCATGGCTTTAAAAAAAGGTAAAAATAAAATTAAGACGAAAAAGTCAAGATTTTACTCTTCTAAAATTACCAAAACTTTAAGAAGCATAATAATTAAATTATTAGTTATTATAATTAGTCTATTAATTTTTATGTTAGTTATATATAAAGCTTATAACTATTATGTAAAGCCAATTGATTTAAAGAATATTCCTTATATCAAAAATAATAAAAAATGCGATAAAATAAAATTTAATGAAAATGATGGGATTATTTTTTCTAATCAGGATAAGAAAGTTTATGATAGTTTAAAACAAAAGAAAAGAGATTCATATAAGCAAAATTTAAAATCAGAAAAAGTAATACAAGATTTTTCCCATAAGCAAATTTTTGATATTGTGCAAGAAATCAAAAAAGATGAATTTAAAGAAAATAAAAATAACAAACCTAAACCAGTAACTGAAAAGAAAAATATTTCAAATAAAATCAAAAAAAAGAAGATGAATACACAAAGTATTTTTGATGTTTTAGGGTAATATTTTATAATTAATTTATTATATGGTATTGCTATTAAAAATAATTTAAAAAAATTGTTTAATATATTTAAAAATTCTGTTAAACCTGAATCTAAATATAAATAAAAAATATTGATCAAATGACGATTAAAAAATTGCAAAACGAAAAGTTTTTTAAAGAATTTGAAGTGCATGTGCCGTTTGAAGAAATTAATTCAAAAGTTGAAGAAAGTGTTTCTAAAGCTGCAAAAACGTTTAAAATGCCAGGTTTTAGAGAAGGTAAGGTGCCGCTTAGTATTGTAAGACAAAAAGTTGGGAAGGAAGAAACAGGTAAGCAAATACAAGAAAAAATTTCTGAGTCTATTAAAAATTTAATTGATTCCAAAAAAATTATTCCATACTCGAAACCTGATGTGCAAGTTCTATCATTTGATGAAGATAAGGGGCTATCTATTAAAATAGGCTTTGAAATATTGCCGGAAGTTCCAGAAGTAAAGTGGGATAGTATAGAGGTTGAAAAAATAAATATAAAAATTTCTAATGATGAAATAACTCAGACAAAAAATAATTTACTTAAAGAATTTAGAAAATACAAAAAAGCTGAATCAAATTATAAGACTAAAGTAGGGGATAAAGTAAAAATAAATTTCCATGGTAAGATTGAGGGTAAGGATTTTGATGGTAATAAAGCTGATGCTATGGAGCTTGTGATTGGTGATAATACTTTTTTAGCAGATTTTGAATCTAATTTAGTTGGATGTAAATTAAATGATGAAAAATCTTTTGATATAGTGTTCCCAAAAGATTATCCAAAAGAAGATATAGCAAATAAAAAAGCTGTATTTAAAGTTAAAATAGTTGATGTGCAAGAATTAGCTTTGATTGATAAAGTTTCTGATGAAATGCTTAAGAAATTAGGTGTAGAATCTGAAGAAAAATTAAATGAATTAATAAAACAAAAATTAAATTTTGACTTCATGAATTCAATTAGGTTAAAGATGAAAAAGGAACTTTTTGATCAAGTTGATAAGAAATATGATTTTGATTTACCTAATAAAATGATTGAGCAAGATTTTGAAATTATCTGGAGTGAAGTGGAAAAAAACAAGGGAAAACAAGAGAATATAAAGGATAAATCTGATGAGGAATTAAAATCTGAGTATAAACAAATTGCAAAAAGGAGAGTTAAGCTGGGCTTAATAATGGCTGAAGTGACCAGAGAAAATAATATTTCTATAACAGATGATGAATTAAGAAAAATAGTTGAGCTTCAAGCAAATCAGAATCCTCAAATAAAAGATAAGATACTGGAATTTTACAAAAATCCAGAAAATTTAGAAAAAATTAAAGGGCCAATTCTTGAAGAGAAAGCTTTAGATTTTATTTTATCTAAGGTTAAATTAAATGAAATTGAAATGACAACGGATGATTTTGTAAAAAACGTTTTGCCTAAAATTAAAGATAAATAAATATATATTTAGTTATATAAAAATGTCTTATATTCCTGTTGTAATTGAACAAACTCCTAAAAGCGAGAGAGCTTTTGATATATTTTCTAGGCTGCTAAAAGAAAGAATAGTTTTTTTAAGTGGTCAAGTTGAGGATAATATGGCATCAGTTATTATTGCTCAGCTTCTGTTTTTGGAATCAGAAAATCCTGATAAAGATATTTTTATGTATATTAATTCTCCAGGTGGAGTGGTTTCTGCAGGTTTAGCAATTTATGATACAATGCAATATATTAAATCTGATGTTTCCACTTTATGTGTTGGTCAAGCTTGTTCTATGGGGTCTTTTCTTCTTACTGCTGGGGAAAAAGGTAAGAGATTTGCTTTACCTAATTCAAGAATTATGATTCATCAGCCAATAGGAGGTTTTCGTGGTCAAGCTACAGATATTGAAATTCATGCAAAAGAAATATTACAGTTAAAAAATAAGCTTAATAAGTTGCTTAGTTATCATACAGGTCAAAAATCTTCAAAAATTGAAAAAGATGCAGATAGGGATAATTTTATGTCTCCTGAAGAGGCTAAAAAATATGGATTAATAGATAAAATTATTACTAAAAGAGCGGTAACTCAAAGTGAATAAAGGACATTCAGAAATATTATATTGTTCGTTTTGTGGAAAAAGCCAAAATGAAGTAAAAAAGCTTTTATCTGGAGTAGCTGTATATATTTGTGATGAGTGTATTACTCTTTGTTCTCAAGCGTTAAATGAGAATAAATTAGAGACTAAAAATTTAATAAAAAGCGATATAAGTCCTAAAAAAATATATGAGATCTTAGATTCCTATGTTATTGGACAAGTAAGAGCAAAAAAAGTGTTATCAGTAGCAGTATATAATCATTATAAAAGATTTGAAAAGCCAAAATTTGATAATAAATTTCATGATGTTGAAATTGCGAAATCAAATATATTAATGATTGGTCCAACAGGTTGTGGAAAAACATTGTTAATGCAAACTCTTGCTAAAATTTTAAATGTACCTTTTGCTATAGCTGATGCAACAACATTAACTGAAGCTGGATATGTAGGTGAAGATGTAGAAAATATATTGGTAAGGCTATTACAAGCAGCTGATTATAATTTAGAAAAAGCAGAAAAGGGAATTATTTATATTGATGAAATTGATAAAATATCTAGGAAATCTGAAAGCCCATCAATAACACGAGATGTTTCTGGAGAGGGAGTGCAACAGGCGCTGTTAAAATTAATGGAAGGTACTGTTGCATCTATTCCACCTCAAGGAGGAAGAAAACACCCTCAACAAGAATTCTTGCAAATTAATACTAAAAATATATTATTTGTTTGCAGTGGAGCTTTTAGTGGCCTTGATAAGATTATTAATCAGAGAAAGAAAAATAGTTCTATTGGTTTTGAAGCAGTAGTAAAAAATAAAGATGAAGATGTTTCTGCATCAAATGTTATTAATAGTGTTGAGCCAGAAGATTTAGTTAAATATGGTTTGATTCCTGAGTTTATTGGAAGATTGCCATTGATTGTTACTATAAATGATCTTGATGAATCTATGTTGATAAGAATTTTAAAAGAGCCAAAAAATTCTTTAATTCAACAATATCAAAAATTATTTGATTTAAATGATATTAAATTAAATTTTGAGGAAAATGCATTTAAAGAAATAGCTAAAATTGCTTTCAAAAGAAAAACTGGTGCCAGAGGTTTAAGAGCAATATTAGAGAATATTTTGCTTGATTTAATGTTTGATTTTTCTAATAAGAAAAATATTAAAGAAATAACAATTACTTCTGATGTAATTAAGTTAAATTCTAAACCTAAAATTAAGTATTATACTAATAAAAGTATTAAAAATAAAAAAGTAATTTAACTAAACTTCAGGTAATAATTTATGAAGCTTACTTATAAATGGCTTAAATCATTCATTGATTTAAGTGTAGATTTAAATACTGTTCTTGAGATACTTTCTAATATTGGATTGGAGGTTGAAGATTACGATAATAAAGAAGAGATTTATTCACAATTTATAATTGCTGAGATTATTGAAGTGTGTAAGCACCCTAATGCTAGTAAATTAAGTGTTTGTAAAGTAAATAATGGTAAAGAAATTTTACAAATAGTGTGTGGTGCTTCTAATGTTAGACCTGGAATGAAAGTTGTACTTGCACCTGTTGGTTCTGTAATTCCAAGTAATAAAATGGTTATAAAAAAATCTAGTATTCGTGAAGTGGATAGTAATGGAATGCTTTGTTCCGAACAAGAATTACTGCTTGGTAATGATTATGATGGTATTATTGAGGTTCTAGATAATAAAATTAAATTAGGTACAAAATTTTCTGATGGATATAATTTGAATGATATAGTTATTGATATTAATTTAACTCCAAATAGAGGCGATTGTGCATCAGTATATGGTATTGTAAGAGATTTATCAGCTAAAAATATAGGTAAATTAAAGTCTAAATATTTAAATTTTTCCCAAAATAATTTTGAATTTGGGCAAAATATAGATGGTATAAAAATTTCCATAGATAGTGAATATTGTTATGAAATAGCTTTTTGTAAAATAAAAAATATAAATAATAATTTAGAAATTAAACGTGAT
This sequence comes from Rickettsiales endosymbiont of Trichoplax sp. H2, assembly GCF_009690945.1. Taxonomy (NCBI): domain Bacteria; kingdom Pseudomonadati; phylum Pseudomonadota; class Alphaproteobacteria; order Rickettsiales; species Rickettsiales endosymbiont of Trichoplax sp. H2. The sequence continues at coordinate 44,260 of NZ_NPHZ01000004.1, read as the reverse complement.
ATATTGTCATTTTTTAAGCTAGTTGATTTAAAATCACATAATCCAGTAGTTGATATCTCCAACTTCTCTATGCACGAATTTGGTAGCCCTAATCATATTTATGATGCTGATAAGATTAAAGGTAACATTCAAATCAGACTTTCTAAAAAAGGAGAATTTTTTAAGTCATTGGATAATAATGAATATAACTTGCCAAAAGATATATTGGTTATTTCTGATGATGAAAAAATTCTTTCTATAGCTGGTATTATTGGTGGTGCAGATAGTAAGGTTGATGAGAGCACAAAGAATATTTTAATTGAAGTTGCAAACTTTAGTCCTGAACAAATTTCTAAATCTGTAAGAAAGTTAAACATTAGAACAGAATCCTCATTCAGATTTGAGAGAAGGATTGATCATGCTAATACATCTGCTTTTATGAATAATTTAGTTAATCTGCTATTAGAAAATTGTGGTGGTAATATTAGTAATTCAGTACTTATTAAAAGTTCTGAGCCTAAACATATTAAGCAATTAAAAATTAATTATAATGTTATTAATAAAGTTCTTGGATCTAAATTAATGACAAATGAGATTGATTCAATTCTTTCTAATTTAGGATTTTTAAAGGAAAAGGATGAAATTTTTAATATACCAAGCTGGAGGCAAGGAGATATTGAAAATAATGCAGATATTGCCGAAGAAATAATAAGAATAAAAGGATTGGAAAATTTAGAATCTAATAATAAATATCTTTATGCTATAGAAGATTTAAGAATTAAAACTCATGATTTTGAATCTATTTTTAGAAAAATGCTTATTGGTAGAAATTTGTTTGAGATAATATCTTGGTCTTTTATTAGCCAAGCATATGCAAATTTATTTACTAATGGTGATGATATCAAGTTAGCTAATCCAATTAGTAATGAATTTGCTATTATGAGAAATAGCTTGATACCTGGATTGTTACAAACAGTAAAAAATAATATACTAAAGGGGATTAAAGATTTATCTTTTTTTGAAATAGGCAAAGTTTATTATGATCATAATAATTCTTTAATTGAGAGGAAATCTTTAACAATTCTTAGAACAGGTTATGCGATTGATAAAAATATATTCTCAAAACAGAGGAAATTTGATTTTTATGATTTAAAAGATGATGTATTTTCATTGCTTGATGAAATTAAGATGTCGCCTCAAAATATTATTATACATAAGGTAGATAATAATATTTATCATCCAGGTAAGAGCATAGCGTTATATATTGGTAAAAAATTAATTGGTTATGTTGGTGAATTACATCCTAAAATTTTAAAAAAATTTAATATGAAGCAAAATGTTTATTGCGGCGAAATATTTTTTGATAATTTACCTAATAAAAATTTAGAAAAAAGAAAGCCTATGTTTTTATCTCAATTGCAGAGTATATCTAGGGATTTTGCTATTTACATTGATGATGATACTGAAAGTAATGAAATAATAAAGTCAATTAAATCTCTTAAAATTGATATGCTAGAGAGTATTAATATCTTTGATGTATATAAAGATCCGCAAGATACTTTAAATAGAAAATCGGTTGCTTTTAGTGTTAAGCTTCAACCTAAGCTGAAAACTTTAATTGATCAAGAAATTGAAGATATATCTAATAAAATTATAAATGTTTTAAAGCAAAACTTAAGTGCTGAACTAAGAGATAGTGAAAATTAATTATACCAAATTTCACTTACAGGATTATTATTAAAAAAACTGTATATATTAAACTCAGGCATTTCAATCTCTGCTTCACCTAATGCGCTTAGTTGTGTTGCTATTTTACCAACATAAAATGCTCCTAATACTAATGATGCAGATTCATAATAAGTTTTACTCACATCACCTGCTGTATAATTCTCTAACAGTTGTTTTGTTGCTACAACTCCACCAACTGCTTTATGCTCTGGACTCGGGTTTGTTTCTAACTGACTTGATATTGAACTCAATGTATTTATTGCTAATGTATGCTTAAATGATGGGCTTGCTATAGATAAAGCTATATTACATACAGTTTTTACCGCAATACTAATAACCCACGGATTATAATGGTTTACTGCATCATGTTGATTCAAAGCATCTGAAACTCTTGTTTCTAGATTATTACTCATATAATCCTTAGACATAAATATTCCTGCTCTTGCTATCGGTATATAAAAACTTTGAGCTCCTGCTTGATATCCCAAAGCAGATGATGTAATTGCCAATACAATTGCTAAGGAATATTGCAATTCTTTGCCACCCAATACATCATGCCCTAAATGCTCATTTAATAACATTCCTGTTGCTAATATATCTAATTTACCCAAATTTACATAATGACCGCTAGAATATGATGTGTTTCCAATTGCTTTATGAGCATAACAATCTTCATCTTTTATTTCTTCTCCTCCCAAATTACTATACGACATAGCAAGTTGTTTTATTGTTTTCAGTATTGATTCATCTTTCGTTGCTGTTGCAATATACATAACGGCATGATTGCCTTTTATTCCATTTACATATGATATACCTATTTCTACTCCTTTTTTATCTTTAAATAGACCCCTTAATTCACTTAACATAATTAAACAATTATCCCCACAGGTGCTGTCATCTTTTTGTATTCCTAAAGCATGGTATTCTGAATGATTACCTAATAATGATTGAATAGTCAGTTTAAATTCAGAGTTTTCATCCAATGTATCAATCACATCTGTGTATAAACCATTTTTTTGATTGATTTTTAGTACCGTATTAAGATGATATACGTTTGTTTCAATATTAAGATTAGCATCATTATTGATCTCTCTTAATCCTTGCTTAATTTCATTTTCTCTCAACCCTCCTGTTCCCTCACCGCATAATTCCATATTATCTTTATCTTTCTCATCATAACTAGTTCTCATCCTTTTAATTTGTGGACCTAAATACACTTCTTTTCTAAGATTTTCTTCCCAGTTCAATTTATTCGATTGTAGTGTTTCTAGTAGTGTATTATATGAAAGATTATAATTATCATCATTATTTATCTTCAGATCACTACTACTAAAAGATAAACTTCGGAATTTTAAAGTTATCAATTTAGTTGATTAAGTTGCTTTATTAATAGAACTAACTAAAGATGCAACTAAATGATCACGAAATTGTATTTTTAGGTGTATAAAGCTAGTGTATTTAAACGATAAATTCCTAGTATTTTTTGCTCCTTCAATAATATTATAGACAAATTGTTGATTCTGCTCATTCAGTTGCTGTAACACTAAATCCACAGGTCCTTCACAGTCCAGTCATTAATAAATTTTTTTATTTGTTCATATTGTGAATCAGTCAGTGATGCTTCAGATAAATCTAAAGATCTAGTATTTTCACTTTTTTGATCGTTTATCAATTTTTCAATATGTTTATCACTTATTATTATTTTATCAGGCCATAGTTCACCAAGCCCGGCTGACATAATTTTTGCTTTTTTATAGTCTATCAATTGTTCAATATGTTTATCATTATTAGGCAATAGTCTACCAGGGCCGACTGCCATAACTTTTGCATTTATTTCTTTAATAGCATTAGTTATTGCTTCTTTATTGTTATCATATAATTTACTTGATATCTTTAAATTCACAGGTTTTTTAGAGTTTTGAATAGCATTTAAGACTAATTCAAATTGTGAATCAGTAATTGATAATTCAGATAAATCAAAATCATTAGTATTTTCACTTACTGAATCTTCTAGCAATTTTTCAACATATTTATCACTTGCTATTGTTAAACCAATGCTACGAAAAATAATACTGTGATTTGACTCATCAATAATTTGTTTTATGCGTGTTTTATGAGAATCAGATAATTGCTGTTTCACAGTTAATGATGTTAATTTACCTGCTTTTATGTTGTTAAATATTTGATTATCTACAGATACAACTTTATTTCTAGGGTCGTCATTAGGGTGATGCGGAAATTTTAAGCTTAAACTAATAGGAAACTTGGATTTTTCAATGCTTTGAAGCAATTGTTTAATTTGTTTATCTGAGATATTAGTATTACTTAAATTTAGGGTAATAGGTTGGGTGGCTTCTTTTATTGCCTGAATTGCTTTTTCTATTGCACTAAACATGTAAATCCTTTAATTTTCACACTCTTAAATTAAACATTTTAACCTCTTGTTTACCAAAATACAATTTTTTTACTAATTTATTTGTCTTTTTAAACAAATTCAGTTGTTGCGATAAAGTATTGTTGGATTGCCATAGGTGATGAAGAATCTTTACAATGACAGGGAACCAGATATGTTAACTAACAGTAATTATACCTATAATCACTATATTTAAGAATTTCTGTAGTAATAGTTTTTTGTTTATACAGAAAAATTTTATCTTTAATTTAGATTAAAACGTATTCTTTATTATTTATTTGCAGTTGTATTAGCAAGGTGTGAAATTTCAGATTTTCCTTCTTTTATTTCTATTGATGAGTTCTTGAAGTCATCATTGATTGGTTCGCAATTACCTCCTAAATATTTAGCAAAAAATTCTTCAGTAATCGCATAAAAAGATAATCTATTCTCTGGTCTTGCAAAGCCATGTCCTTCATCTGGATATAGAGCGTAAATTACAGGTATTTTATGTTTTTTCATTGCAGCTACTATTTGGTCTGATTCAGCTTGTTTTACTCTTGGATCGTTTGCACCTTGACCTATTAATAAAGGTTTTGATATTTTATTAACATGATGAAGTGGAGATTTATTTTTAAGTATAGCTTTACCTTCTGAAGTTTTATTATCACCACCTAGCATTAATTTAAGACTGTCAATTAGTGGTTTCCAATACTCAGGTATTGACTCAAGCAATGTTATTAAATTTGATGGTCCGACAATATCAACGCCACAAGCAAAAATATTTGGTGTAAAAGTTAAGCCAACTAATGTTGTATAACCGCCATAACTACCTCCCATTATTGCTATTTTATTTTTATCAGTTAATTTCTCTTTGATTGTCCAGTTAACAGCATCAATAAGATCATCATGCATTTTTGCAGACCATTCACCATTTCCTGCGTTGATAAAATTTTTACCGAATCCTGTTGATCCCCTGTAATTAACACTAAGTACAATATATCCTCTATTACTTAGCCATTGATGAAAAGAATTTAAACTCCAATAATCTCTTGCATTTGGTCCCCCATGGACCAATAATATCATTGGCAGTGGTTTTTTAGTTTTTAAACTATCTGAATCTTTAATTCCATTCTTTGGAATAGATATATAACTAGGCAAATCTAATCCATCTCGTGATTTAATAACCACGGGCTGCATATTATTTAATTCATAACTTGCTAATTTATTATTATTTGTAAATAAGTAATCAGCTTTTTGAGTGTTCCTATTATACAAATAATATTTGAGCGGTTTATTATCAAAATTAAAGGCGACTAACCATTTATCATCTTTTAACGTTCTGGAGTTGATCATTAGTGTTGAATCTTGGTGTAATCTTTGTAAATTATTAAAGTCTTTTTCAAATTTCTCATCATAAAATTTATAATCTTGCTTTAAATAATAACAGTCTATAGCCTGTAATATTTTTGTTTTTGGTTGAAGAATAACATTTCTAATATCTGCTTTTGAATTTGAGTGAATAAGCTTTTTTATTTTAGTAGTTAAATCTATAATGTATAACCCTGATGTATCTCTATCGATTGAACTTGCAAAATAAACTTTTTTACCTTGTTCATCAAAATTCAAAATGCCGGTAGTTTTAGAATCTTCAAATGGTATTTTTAAAAAAGGTATTTCTTTTTTATCCTTAAATTCATAAATTTGATTTCCTCCATCTGGAGTTGGTTGGTATCCAAATCTAATATTGTAATTATCATCTATGTCAAATCCTGAATATTTATCATTTTTGTATAATAGTGATAATTTACTAGTGTTAATATTCAGGTTATAAATATCAAAATATTCTTTTTTTCTATCATTTAACCCAATAATTATTTCATTGGGAATTTTATAACTAGATTTTAAAATAATAGATTTTACATTTTTAGTAGGTGTTAAAGTTCTGTCTTCTAATGTATTAATGTTAACTTTATGAATTTTATCATTTTCATCTCCATCATTATCTTTTAAATATAATATATGATTGTTATCATAACTCCAAAAATAACTTCTAATTCCCCTTTTTGAATCATTGGTAATTGCTTTTGCAGCATTTAGGTTATCTAACAGAGCAACAAATATATTTAATGCACCATTTTTATCAGATAGATATGAAATGTGTTTGCCATCTTTGCTAATTTGAACATTTGCTTTTTCTGGATTTCCAAAAAGTATTTTTCTGGGAATTAGATTGTCTTTAACATTTGCAAAAATATTCATAGTTAATAGTTATAATTATTGATATAAATATAGTTTTCACACACTTTGATCCTATTAATAATTTCACATCATTAAATAGTTAAAATTATTTGTCAATATAATTTAATTTGTATCAGTAGTTGATATAAAAAGATTAATCGATTATCATATTAAGTAATGAAATAAAAAGGAGTTATCCATGGAAATAACTGTGTATGGCAAGCATATTAAAGTAGGTGCTAGTTTGGAGAAACATGTGAAAGATCATTTGATTTATACTGTAAAGAAGTATTTTAAGGATGCTTTGAATGCACATGTCAAAATCGAAAAGCAAGGCCAGTTATTTCAAACAGAAATTATTGTCAATGAAGGAACTGGTAATGGAATATTGATTAAAAGTAATGGCCATGAATATGACTCGTATAGAAGTTTTAATGTTGTAAATGAGAAAATTGAAAAACAGCTAAGAAGATATAAGAATAGAATAAAGAACCATAAAGTTACTAAAGAATCTGAATCTGATTTAATTAGTGGTACAAAATATGTTATTTCTCCACTTGAAGAAGAAGATATTGAAAATATAGAGAAATCTCCTACTATCATTGCTGAAAAAGTTTCAGGTATAGAAAATCTTAGTGTAAAAGATGCTGTTATGAAAATGGATTTATTGAATTTACCAGCGTTGTTATTTATTAATGATGCCAGTAAAAAATTAAATCTAGTATATTATAGAAAAGATGGAAATATATCTTGGATCGATACAAAGGTTAATATAAATTAAAAATAATTTACAAAGCATGAAGGCATTGCTTGCAAAATAAGAAAGTTAATTTATTATTTAAGTAAATAGTTTTCATTTAATATAATTTATAATGAAAGTACAGGTTAATAATTCTGAGTTATTACAGGCTTTAGGCCATATTCAATCTATCGTTGAAAAAAGAACAGTTAAAAGTATTTTACTAAACGTTAAAATAAGTACAAAGAAAAATCAAATTTCTTTTTTTACTACAGATTTAGATATATTTGCTAAAGAATCAATTAATGCAAGTGTAGGAGGGCAATTAGTAACTACAGTTCCTATCCATATATTTTATGAAATTGTAAGGAAAATAGGAGTTAATAAAGATATAAGCCTTATCTTTGAGCCATCTGATAAGCCAGGAAAAATGCTAATTAAATCTGAATTAAGTGAATTCAGTTTACCATGCTTGTCAGCAGATGAGTTCCCAGATTTTGAAGAAGGCACATGTGATTGCCAATTTGAAATTGATTCAAATAATTTACATTATTTAATTTCAACAACTAAGCATGCAATTTCATTTGATGAGACTAGGTATTATTTAAGTGGTATTTATTTGCATGTTGCTGAAGATAATGGAATTAATGTGTTGAGAGCTATAGCAACAGATGTTCATAGATTAGCTATAGGAGAAGTGACACTTCCTAAGAATGCACAATTATTGCCTGGGATCATTATTCCTAAAAAAACAGTTTTAGAATTATCAAAATTACTAGAAGATTTTAATGGTAATATTTTTGTTGGAGTATCATCAAATAAAATTACGTTTAAAATCGGTAGCACTACTTTAATATCTAAGTTAATAGATGGTAAATTTCCTGATTATGATAAAGCAGTGCCATATGGTAATAATAAAATACTTGAGATATCTATCGATGAATTATCAAAGGCTATAGATTTAGTTACAGCAATATCTACTGAAAGAGTTGTAGCAGTAAAATTAAAAATACAAAAAAATAAAGTCATTCTTTCTGTAAGTGATAAGATTAATTCTTCTGGGACAATTGAAGTCCCAGCTGTATACAATAATGATGAAATATCTATAGCTTTCAATTCTAGGTATATAATAGATATATTGAACAATATAAATGGAGATAAAGCTTACTTTAAATTAAATTCTGGTAGTGATGCTGTATTAGTAGAGGATAGTGGAAATACTAATTGCAGATTTGTTATAATGCCAATGCAAGTTTAATTTGTTGACTAATAGTTTATAAAGAAATAGCTATTTTAATTAGCATTTATGGGTCATAATTTTCCATCATTAATACATCAGTTAGAGTTAATTAATTTTAGAAATCATGTCAATTTAAAAATAAATTCTGAATCTAAATTTGTGTTGATATTAGGAGAGAATGGAAGTGGTAAAACAAATGTTTTAGAAGCAGTATCATTATTAAGTGGCACTAAAGGTTTTAGGAATGCAAAAAATAGTGAAATAATATTTGATTTTAATAAATTAAATGCCGAATGGGGTATTAAAGCAGATTATTTGAATTGTGAATTAGAATTTACTTTATTGATAGGATGTAAATTTAAAAATATTGACTCAAATGGAAATAAGATAATAAAGATAAATAATGAATTACTTGTTAAACAAACAGATATTTCAGATATACTAAAAATAGTCTGGCTTACACCTCAAATGGAAAATTTATTTCTTGAATCACCAAGTATAAGAAGAAAATTTTTAGATAGAATGACTTATAATTTTTTTTCTAATCATATATCTTATATTCAAAAATATGAATATTTTACACAATCAAGAGCTAAAGTGTTAAACGATATTAATTGGGATCAGAAATGGGTAGAGCAAATTGAAATGAATATTGCAGAGTTAAGTTTAAAAATTATTAATAATAGAATTGAGTGCTTAAAAATAATTAATACAGGTTTAGAATCCTTATCAATTCATTACTTAAAACCAAAATTATCTACATCAGGTGAAATAGAAGATCAATTAAAAATTAATAAATCAACAACTGTTTTTGAATATATAATTAAGCGCTTGGCTAAAAATAGATTAATAGATGCAAAATCTAAAAGATGTAGTATAGGTGCACATAAAAGTGATATTAATGTACTTGATAGAGATAAGAATAGAGATGCAAATTTATGTTCAACTGGTGAGCAGAAATCTATGATTATATCTTTAATATTAGGTCAATCTTATGCATTGTATAATTTACAAAAAATAGCTCCAATATTAGTGTTAGATGAGATTTTTGCTCATCTTGATGAAAAAAGGAAAGTAGGTCTTATTGATGAACTAGAAAAAACTCCGTCGCAAATTTGGATAACTAGCACTGATAAAGATTTAGATAAGTTATTTAAACAAAATAGCTATGCTAAGTTTACTTTAAATTAATCAAAAAAGTCTACTTAATACGTTATCAGCTTGACTTAAAACTTTATAAATATCAAAAGAAAGGTGATAAATCCCAGGAAACTGTATAAATATGCTTATGCAAAGTTTATCTAAAGATTTATAAAATCAAGCTGCTACAGCTATCAGGAGTTTTTTTGTATGAGTGTAATTATATTTTTGTTTCAGAAGTATCATTGAATTGGGTTAATTTGATATAGTCTTTATCAATCTCATTATTGACTTGATTTATACAACAAAGTTCCTAAAATGGTCGAAATCTTCATATGGATTTTTATATTTTATTTCATTTTGAAAATATGAAATTAATTTTCCTTTTTTCTTTACAATTTCTCCAATTTTATAAAACTTCTTATTAAATTTAGATAAATATTCTTTACTAATTTTTTCGTAAAAATTACTATTAATTGTAAATATTAAATAATAGTCTTCTCCACCAGATAATAAATATCTATTTAAATCTGAATTATTTTTTTGACAAACTTTTAATAAATTTTTATCTACAGGTATTTTTTCTAAGTTAATATTTGCTGAGCAATTTGATTGCTCACAAATCCTAGTTAAATCCCTGTTTAAACCATCTGAACAATCAATCATAGCGTTTACTTCGCTAAAGTTGGCTAAAAAATTAGATTCATTTATGTATATATAAGGAGAAATATGAAATTGAATTAAGTCATTTTCTTCCTTTTTTTTTCGCATAATTTTATTTGACACTAAATCTAATCCAGCAGCAGATAAGCCTGGATTACCAGTTATACATATATAATCTCCAATCTTTGCAGAAGATCTGTATTTAATTTTTTTGCTTTCAGATTCTCCCATAATTGTTATGGATATAAATAATTTTGACTTAGATGCTGTTGTATCTCCTCCTAAAAGGTAAATATTATAATTTTTGCATTGTTGTTTAATTCCATCAATAAGATTTTTAATGAATGAATTGTCAATATTTTGAGGAATAGCACATGCTACAAAGATAAATTTTGGAGTAGCACCCATTGCAGCAATATCACTTGCATTGACTTTTACTGATTTAATTCCTAATTCATAAGCTGTGATTGTATTTAAAGAAAAATGAACATCTTCAGCTAATGCATCATTTGAAATCAACCATGAGATATTTTTATTTTTTTGTATAACAGCACAGTCGTCACCAATCCCAACAATATCGCCTGGCAAATTACTTTCTTTTAAAATATTTATTATATCTTCTTCAGATAAGCTCATTTAAAACTTCTCTTGTAAATCAATATAAGCTAATTTAAAGCATGTTTTTCAAATTATCCTTAATCCTTTTAGCAGCTTCTTCAACTTCTTCAATAATTGGAACAAGTGCAAGTCTTACAAATTGAAGGCCAGGATTTATTCCATTAGCTTCATCGGAAATTAACTGACCAGGTGTTACTATAATTCCAAGTTCTATAAGTAATTCAGCAAATTTTATACTATTAAAGTTTTTAGGAACTTTTTGCCATAAATAAAATGTTGCATCTCCTATTGGGGCTTCTAGACCGCAAGAAGTTAATGCATCTATCATAATTTCACGTTTTTTTCTATATTCTTCTCTCATTTTTGCAACTTCAACTTGATCCTCTAAAGCTAAGCATGCAACGTCTTGAATGAATGTAGGTGTTCCAGAATCAATATTAGTTTTTACTTTTTTAAAACCATAAATTATCCTCTCATCTCCTGCGACAAATCCAACTCTATAGCCTGTCATATTACTTCGTTTTGAAAGTGAGTAAAAAGTAATAACACCTTCTTTTTGAATTTCTAACAGACTCATAGGTTTTTCTTTAAAGTATATATCATTATAACATCCTTCATCTGCAGCAATAATAACATTATAATGTTTAGCCCATGAGACAAGAACTTGCAACCATTCTTTGGTTGCTGAAACTCCAGTAGGTGAATTGGGATAGTTTGTCCAAATAATTTTTGCTTGTTTAGATATATTGTCTGGTATTAGTGCAAAATCAATTAAAAAATTATTCTTTTCAAGAAGTGGTGTAAAGTGTATTTCAGCATTTCTGAATCTAGTACCTGTTTTATATACTGGATAAGCAGGTGTAGGGCAAATTACTATATCACCAGGATTTACAAATCCGATAGGGAAATTAAAAATTGCTTCTTTTGACCCTATATTTGATGAAATTTCAGTTTCTGGATTTAGATCAACATTATATTCTCTTTTCATATAGTTAGCACAAGTTTTTCTATAATTTATATCTCCAGTATAACTTGGATATCCTGAAGTATTTCTATTTTTTGCAAATGTTGAAAGATTGTTTGTAATAAAATCTGGAGTAGGGCTTTTAGGATCTCCTACGCCAAAATCTATAACTTTTACGCCTTTTTGCTTTAAATCACTAACTTTTTTATTAATTTCAGCAAAAGCGTATTTTTCTGTTTTGTTGATTAATTTAGAATATTTAATTTCCATAATTTTAATGTTTAACTAATTTTTTTATAAATTCACTGGCGAATACACCTTTTGAAATTCTAGATACTTCTCCTGTTAAAAACACTTTTTGTTCTATGATTTCTACAAAAACTTTGCCACCTCTCATTTCTACTGTAACATTATTGTCTATAAAATCAAGTATATATGCAGTACAGCTTGCAGCACAACTACTTGTGCCTGATGCTAAAGTATATCCTGCACCTCTTTCCCATATTTCGATTTTAATATTTGATCTATCTAAAACTTCTACAAACTGAACATTAGTTTTATTTGGAAATATTGCATGATTTTCCAGTATAGGTCCTAATTTCAATGCCAAATCTTTAGATATTTTGTCTTTGATTAAAATACAATGTGGATTTCCAATGTTAACACAATTAATTATCTCTTTTTTGCCAAGTAGTTCGATTTCTTGGTTAAGTACTTCAGTACAGTCTAATTTTACAGGTATTTTATGATTTATAAATGAATATTGTCCCATTGATACTTTAATCAAATTTGTATTTTTATCAATGACCTCAATTTTTACTTTTCCTACCTTAGTATATAAATCAAATTTATCGCTTGTAATATAACCTTCATCAATAACATATAATGCAAATATTCTTATGCCGTTTCCACTTTTTTCAGCTTCAGAGCCATCAGGGTTGAGAATCTTGAATGATATTTTGTTATCTTTGATTATTGGTCCAAAGAGTATGCCATCAGATCCAATTCCAAAATTTCTATGGCATATTAATTTTATATTTTCCTCATTTAACACTAAATCAAAACTTAGCTTAGCTGGATCAATTACAATATAATCATTACCTAATCCATGATATTTGTAAAAATCAACCATTACTGCATTCTTCGTAAATTTGAATTAGCTCTTTTTTCTTTTGGTCATCTAATTTATGTAATGGTAATCTAAATTCTTCTTTAATTTTTTCCATATAAGCCAATATAGTTTTAACAGGAATTGGATTGCTGGATACTGATAAAAATGCATTCATAAATTTCAGTAATCTATAATGACTTTGTCTTGCTGCTTCAAAATTATTTGTGAAGCATTGCCAAACAATATTTTTCATTTCTCGTGGAAATATATTAGATATTACTGACACAACTCCATGTCCTCCTAAAGACATTAAGGGCAGTGTCAAAGAATCATCTCCAGATAGAATAATGAAGTCTTTAGGTACATTATTTATTACATCCATAATCTGGGTTAAATCACCACTTGCTTCTTTGACTCCAATTATGTTTTTATGCTCCGATAATCTAATCAAGGTATGGGTTTCGAGGTTAACAGCAGTTCTACCTTTAATATTATATAAAATTATAGGTATATCTACAGAATCAGCAATTTGCGAAAAATGTTGATACATCCCTTCTTGAGGGGGTTTATTATAATATGGATTTACTGAAAGTATAGCATCAGCTCCTAATTCTTGAGCTTTAATAGATTTTTTAATTGATTGAGATGTGTTATTGCTTCCAGTTCCAACAATGATTTTTATTTTATCTTTAGCAATTTTTACAGCTAATTCTATGATCGTATCTGATTCATTTTCATCAATAACAGGGCTCTCTCCTGTAGTTCCTAAAATAACAATGCCATCTATATTTGCTTCAACTTGTTCTGTTATTAATTTTTCAAGAGATATATAATCAATAGATTTATCATTATTAAATGGGGTTATTAATGCTGTAAATAATCCAGAAAAATTTTTATTCATTAAGTAATTCCTCCATATAATTTTTTATGCTATAAAATCCAGTTTTATTTTTAATCCATTTAGCACAATTTATAGCTCCTATAGCATATGAGCTTCTATCTTTAGAATCATGAGAAATTCTAATTGAATCTGTAGGGCTATCAAAAATTACTTCATGTTTTCCAATTATACTGCCACATCTTGAAGAACTAAAATGAAGTTCATTTGGTTTTATTTCACCATCTATCCTATTCGTAACTATTTGTTTCTTCCTATCTATTTTATTAGTAATAATTTTTGCTGTGGTGAGTGCGGTTCCTGAGGGAGAGTCTTTTTTCTTATTATGATGAATTTCATGTCCCATGATATCATAATGGTCAAATTTATTTATAATTGACGAAGTTTCTTCAATAATTTTCCAAAATATATTCACTCCAATAGAAAAGTTAGATGCGTATATAAATCCTGTATTGTGTTTTTTGACAATCTCCTTTACTTCATTAATATTATCATCCCAACCTGTAGTTCCACAAACTATTTTGACTCCTTTTGAGGATAAAATTTCTATGTTTTTTAAACAAGCTGATGGTTCAGTAAATTCAATAGCCACCTCATCTTTATCAAATTCAGTAGATGATAATTCAGTATAATTATTAATTATTTTTGATACGGGAGTAGATAGTTTATTGGCTTCAAGCTCTATCATTTGCCCCATTTTACCGTATCCTATTATAGCAATCTTCATGTAAAATAATCTAACTTTGAGCTAAAAGATTAGCTCTTTTATATTTAAAATGTCAAGTTTAAAAATATTTTTTGATATCGATTTTATGCATTTATTGGTGGATAGTGCCGTTTTTACGTTTTGATTTTTTCAAAAATCATCTCTTTTGCCTTTTTAAAATATCGTTACAATATTTAAACATTTTATTTTCAAGATGAATTTTGCCATAGATATTTAACTTATCCCCAATTATAGCTACAAGTTTTATAAAGCTATTATTAGTTTCTTTTGCCATCTTTTTTTGCTTTTTTAGACTTAATCCTTCTATAGTTTGCAAATTATGTAGTCTATCCATTTGTTTAATAAATAAAGCTTCATTATCATTTAATTTTTGTAAATTATTTAATGTTTTTTCTAAACTAAGCTTTATATGTTTACCATTTATAAACCTATTCCTTGTTAATCTATCCACTATTTGAGCTATGCGTTTATTAAATTTCTCCTCTATAAGTTCTACAGTACATTCAGAATCTTCCACAACATCATGTAATATACTAGCTACTATCACGTCAGTTTTTAAATACTTTTCTGCTACCATACCAGCAACAGAAAGAGGATGCCAATAATAAGGATGATCTCCTGTTTTTCTCATTTGTTTATCGTGCCATTTTTTCGCAAATATTATGGATTTTGCAACTAACTTAATATTGATCTTCTTGTTCTCTTCTTTGCTTAAAGCATTCAGTGTGTCTAGCAATTGTACTGAATATTTACACTTATTGCTAAATAATTCATATTCATCTTCTAAATCATCATAATTAAAATCTTCTTCTTTTAATGCTGTGTCTTCTTTTGGTGGATTTTCATTTGGGTATTTAAGGTATGAGCCTTTTTTAATTTCTAATTTTCTTAAATATTGAATAGCCCAAAAATAACCAATTACAACAGGTACAAAAATAACCCAAATACCATAATATCCAAAATAATTAGTTAATGGAATTAAACTAAGAGAGACGGTTATAGTAGATAATGGACAAGAAATTCCAAAGGTTATTGCTATAATTCTAAAGCGTTTAGAAACAGGAAAATGTTTAAAAAGAGCGGTAGATAGTGAGCCATCTGGATTCAATACAAAAGAAAGAAATGCTAATTGCAATAATAGCATAGAAAATGAATTTGAAATATTATTAAAACAATAAGGTGCAAAAGGTAAAAATATAATAAAAAATATAAGGGTAACTTGAGCTATTTTTAAGGGATGGTATTTTTTTACTAAATAAGCTATCAGTATACTTGCTAAAACAAGAAGAAATGTAACTTTTAAATTTTGATTTATAACTTGTTCAGCAGTAAAACCTAAATGACTTTTCATAAAACTTCCGCAATAAATAAAAGAAGTACATAATCCCACTGGAAAAACAAAGCTTAACAAAAAATAAGCTAACACAGCTTTTTTATCTATTTTCTCTTCGTATTTAAGGAAGTTTTTCTTTAGTACCTTAATTTTTTTAAATTTATTTTTCATTCTTGATTTATAATTTGCAAATTCAGGTGTTTCCCTAAGTCTTGTCCTTGCTATAAGACCTATTACTGCTATTATTGCACCAAACCAAAAAGCAAATCTCCAATTTAAACTTATAGAAATAGCAAAGGATGCAACACTTAAAGCAAATAGTCCTCCAACTCTGATGCTTATGTCAATAATTTGATTATAAATATACCTTTGAGGAGGTTTGAACATTTCTGTTAAATAAATTTGTGCACCTATAGACTCACATGAAGAAGAAAAGCCTTGGGCCATTCTGCATAATACCATTACAATGCTTGCAGTTATGCCTATTTCTGCATATGTTGGAAGATTTGCCATTATTATACAGGAACAAGCCATAAGGGACATAGTAAGCATTATTGTAGATTTTCTACCTAATTGATCTCCTATCCAACCTATAACAATTCCTCCTACAGGTCTCATAAGATATGTTGAACTAAAAGTTAAAGCTGTAATTAATTGCGCAGTTAGAGGATTAGTTTGAGGGAAAAATAATTCATTAAGAAGCACTGCCATGTGAATATACAACATTAAATCAAAATATTCAAGGAATGTACCTATTGATAGAAGTGCTACTGCTTCTTTTTGTTGTTTGTTTAGCTTTTTATTATTCATATTTATGATCCCACATATTAAATATACATTATATATATTTAAATCTGATACTTTATTAAAGTGCAAGCTTAAATTAACATAATTAAATGTTTTAAATTTTTTTGTTGGATTTTATTAATTGATGATATGGTGGAGGGAGCAGGATTCGAACCTGCGTACGCAAATGCGGGCAGATTTACAGTCTGCTGCCTTTGTCCACTCGGCCATCCCTCCATTTCATAATAGCCGAAAATATAGTGTTGGATTGAAGCATATTTTGATGAAAATTACAAGATTAATAATTCTAATTATAATTAATTTATTGAAAATTTAGTGTTATATTAAATTTATGATTAAAAATGAACATATATCTTTATTGTTATTAACTGCATAAGTTGTTATTATCTGTAAAAATTAAATACCTAAATTATGTTGGAATATTCTCAGTATTATAACTATGAAGGTAAACCTAAGAAATTAATTGTAATGCTTCATGGTTATGGGTCAAATAAAGATGATTTAATAAATTTAGCTCCAGAGTTATCTAAATTTATGCCTTCAGCTTTATTTGTTTCTCCTAATGCACCTTTTGATTTTGAGGGAATGCCAAGAAGTGATGCGAAGCAATGGTTTAGTCTTGTTGATAGATCAAAAGAAACTTTAATGAATGAAATAAAAGTAGCTGAAAAATACATTATTAAATTTATTTTAGAACAATTAAAAAAATATAATCTGATAGAAAGCGATTTATGTCTTTTAGGTTTTTCACAGGGAACAATGCTTGCATTATATTTGATAATGCAAACATTATTAAAGCCTAAATTGATAATAGGATATTCTGGAAGATTATTTGAAAATGAATGGAATTGTGATTTTTTTGATAAAATTACAAAAATATTATTAATACATGGGGAAGAAGATGAGGTTGTTCCTGTTGAAGACATGTTATCAGCAGTAGAAATGTTAAAAAAATATAAATTTCAAGTTACTAATTATATTTCAAGATATCTAGCACATGGAATAGATAATGATGGGATAAGAATAGGTGGAAATTTTTTAGAAAATAATTTTTAGGTTTGATTTTGATAATTGAATTTAAAAATAAATTATTAAATACAATAGATATAAAGGCATTTATAAATATAATTTTTATTATGCTTTTAGGAATATTATTGCTTGCTTCAGCTGGTTCAGCTGTGGCAGAAAAATTAGGGCTATCACATTATTATTTTGTAAAAAAGCAATTATTATTTTTATTTGTGAGTATTGTGATTATTTTATTTTTAGCATCTTTAAATGAGAAATCGATAAAAAGAGTAATATTCATTGGTTTTATATGTACAATAATTTTACTTATTATTGTTATCTTTTTTGGTGATGCAACTAAGGGATCTAAAAGGTGGATTAGCCTTTTTGGATTTTCTTTACAACCATCTGAATTCTTAAAACCTTTTTATACTTGTTTTATTGCAATTATTCTTTCTTATCAAAAAATTAGAATAAATTTTAAGATTTTTAGCATATGTGTATTTTTTAATACTATTGTTGCAATCTTGTTATTATTACAGCCAGATTTTGGGGTGACTGTTACTAATACGATTGCAACATTTTCTTTGTTTTTTATAGCAGGAATAAAATTATCATGGTTATTATTTATATTAATCATTTTCTGTTTTGGAATATATGGTGCTTATTTATTTTTTCCACATGTGGCTAAAAGGATAGATAAGTTTATTGATCCAGTAAACTCATCTAATTATCAAGTTCAAAAATCTATTTCATCTTATTTAAAAGGTGGGTTTTTTGGAAAAGGACCAGGAGAAGGTACTATAAAATATGTTTTGCCAGATGCGCATACAGATTTTATTTTCGCAGTAGGTGCAGAAGAATTTGGACTTATTTTCTGCATAATAATTATTATTGCATTTGCAATTTTTATATTAAGAGGTTTTTGGAGTTTAACAAAGATATCTAATCTATTTCATGTATATGCAATTTTTGGGATTATGATGCATTTTTCTATGCAGTTTCTTTTTAATATAGGCGTTACATTAAATATTTTTCCAACAAAAGGCATGACATTACCTTTCATTAGTTATGGAGGCTCTTCTATGTTAGCATTTTCAATTGCATCTGGAATCTATTTAAATTTAAGTAAAACAACTAAATTCAATAATTTATCTCAAAGTAGGAAATTTATTTTTATAGAAGAACGTTAGATTTCTATTAATTTATTTTTTTGAAAATAATACAAATCATTTAAATCAATATACATGTTTTTTGTTTGTTTAAAATTAACTATATCCCCTGCTTCGTTTTGTGCAGATAAATTTATTTTAATTCCAGAGGTATAATTAACGGTTTTTTGTAAATACTCTAAGTGTTTTTGTTCTTTAATTATAATTTTAATCTGTATATTAGAATCATTGATTGCTTGATCTATATTGTTAATATTATCTACTATAATCCTTACACCTGAATTATCCTTTCTTACTTCTACTGAAAAGTATAGACTATTTCCCTCTACTAGGAGATCATTCGATTTATAGAGTAAAGCTTCATCAAAAATGGCTAAATCAATTATTCCATTTAAATCTGAGATTTGTAAAAATGCATATTTACCTCGAGGAGTAGACCTAATTTTTTTAACAGTTAAAACACCTAGTAATTTTATCTTAGATATTGAGCTTTGGATTTTTTCAATATCAATAGATTGAGAAATATTCAGTCTATCAAAAAAACATCTGTATTTTTTAATAGGATGGGTAGATATATAATATCCAAAAGATTCAAATTCTACTTTAAGCTTTTCTTTTTCATCCCATTCAGTGTAATGCTTGAGATCTGGCCTATATTTTGCATTATTAGCTGTGCCAAGAAATAAACTAAGTTGGTCATCATGATGGGTATTAGAAATTGAATGTTTTAATAAAATATCAACATTCATAAATAAAGTTTTTCTACTCATTCCAAATTCATCAAATGCTCCAGATTTTATTAGATTTTCTAAAATTTTTTTATTAATACCTATATCAGATAATCTTTCAATAAAATCAAAAATATCAGTATATTTGCCGTTTTTATTTCTTTCAGCAACCATTAAATCAATAACTTTTTTTCCGACACCTTTAAGTCCTATTAAGCCAAATCTTATTTTATTATTTTCAAGAATAAATTCTGACTTAGAATAATTTATATCTGGTAAAAGTATACTAATGCCAAATTTCTTTGCTTCAATAATAAAAAGATAAATTTTATCTGTATTGTCAATTTCAAGGTTGATGGATGAGGTTAAAAACTCAAGGGGATAATTTGCTTTTAAATATGCTGTTTGAAAAGATATATATGCATAGGCTGCTGCATGAGATTTGTTAAATCCATAACTGGCAAATTTATTTACAAGATTAAATATTTCTTCAGCTTTTTCTTTGTTAATATTATTATCTATACACCCTGTAATAAACTTGCTTCTTTGAGCTTCCATTTCTTCCTTAATTTTTTTGCCCATTGCTCGCCTTAACAAATCAGCTTCTCCTAATGTATATTTTGCTAAGATTTGAGCTATTTCCATTACTTGTTCTTGATATACTATTATTCCATAAGTTTCTTTTAGTACGGTTTCAAGAAGTGGATGTACATAATCAATTTCTTCATTCTCATGTTTTCTGTTGATATAACTTGGTATATTGTCCATTGGTCCTGGTCTATAAAGTGATCCTAATGCAATTAAATCACCAATATTATCTGGTTTGATTTTTTTAATTGTTTCTCGCATACCTGAACTTTCAAATTGAAAAACTCCCATGCAATCTCCTTTAGATAACATTGTATAAGTTTTATTATCATCTAATGCGATATTTTGAAGATCAAAATCTTTATTAATTTTTTTAATTAAATTACATGTCCAAGAAATGACAGTTAAAGTTTTTAGTCCTAGAAAATCAAATTTTACCAAACCTATTTTTTCAGCATATTTTAGGGAATATTGAACCATAGGCATTGTGGAATTTGAATCTTTATAAAGAGGCACAATTTTTAAAAGTTCTTTATTACCTATTACTATTCCAGCTGCATGTGTTGAAATATGCCTATTAACACCTTCTAATTTTAAACTAATTGATGTAAGTTTTTCAATAGATGGATCGCTTTTGCTTTGAGATTTAAGCTCTCTATCCATATCAATGGCTTGCTTTAATGTTACAGGATTTGCAGGATTATTTGGAACCATTTTGCATATTTTATCAACTTGCATATAAGGAATTTGTAAGACTCGCCCAACATCTCTTAAAACAGCTCTTGCTTGCAGCTTTCCAAAAGTAATTATATGTGCCACTTTATCTTCACCAAATTTTTTCTTTACATAATTTATGACCTCATCTCTTCGTTCTTGACAAAAATCTATATCAAAATCTGGCATAGATACTCTTTCAGGATTTAGAAATCTTTCAAAAAGCAACCCAAATTTTATAGGGTCAATATCACTAATTTGTAAACTCCATGCAACAATTGAACCAGCTCCAGAACCTCTTCCTGGTCCAACAGGAATTTGCTGGTTTTTACTCCATTTTATAAAATCTGAGACAATTAAAAAATAACCTCCAAATTTCATTTTATTTATTACAGATAATTCATAATCTAGTCTTTCAAAATATAGTTTTCTTTTTTGATTATCGTAATTTGTATTTTTTAATCTGATTTCCAACCCTTCTTTTGATTGTCTAATTAGTTCTTCTGATTCTTGTTGCTTGGTTTTAAAAAATTTTGGCAAAAGTGGTTTGCTTTCGTGAAGAATAAAAGAACATTTTTTTGCAATGATCTCTGTGTTTTTAATTGCTTCAGGAATATCAGCAAATAACTTTTGCATTTGACGATTGCTTTTTAAATAAGCTTCAGGATTAGCTTTATTTCTTTCTTCTTCTATAAGATATCTACTTGTGGTTATGCACATTAATGTATCGAGTGCATCCTGCATTGTTTGTTTGATGTATTGAGTAGAATTTGTAGCTACAATTGGTATATTTTTTTCAATAGCTATATTTTTTATAAATTTATCAAATTCATAGTCAAAATCATTATCTGATCTACTTAATTCTAAATAAAAGTTATTTTGAAAATTATGGTTAAATAATTCAATAATTTTTTTTGCTTCTTCTTTTTTTTCTAAATTAAATAATTTTTCAATAGGTGAATTATTACTACCAGATAGTAATATTAATCCAACAGAATTATCAAATAAGTCTGTTAATGTTACATGTGGTATGATTGAGTCATTTAAATAACAGGTGGTTACTAGTTTCATTAAGTTCTCGTATCCACATCTGTTTTTAGATAAGAGTAAAATATCACACAAATTATTATTATTTTCAGTACCAATATTAATAGTGATTACTGCTCCAATAATTGGTTGAACTCCTACTTTTATGCATTCAAGTGAAAATTCTAATGAGCCAAATAAGTTATTATAATCTGTAAGTGCAATTGCTGGTATGCTTTTCTCTTGGCAATGTTTAGCAAGATCATTTAATTTAATTACACTTTTTCCAATAGAATAATCAGAAAATGTTCTTAAATTAATAAATAAAGACATTATAGATTTTTATTATGTTTATAATGATTAGCATGGCATAAAGCTATTGCAAGTGCATCAGCTTCATCAGAAGATTTTATTTTTACATTAGGTAACCAATAGCTAATCATCTTTATGATCTGTGATTTGTCTGCATTGCCAGAACCAGAAATTGCCTTTTTAATTTTTTTTGCTGCATATTCTGTAATTGGTAAGTTATTTTGAGAAATAGCTATAATAGATGCAGCTTTAGCTTGAGCGAGCATAATTGAGCTTTTGTTATTTACATTAACATAAGTGTCTTCTATAGCTGCATAAGTTGGCTTGTTGGACTCTATTATTTTTAAAGCCTCAGTAAAAAGATGGTTTAGTCTAAAATGATAATCCATTTTGGTAGATGTTTTTATAATGCCAGATGCAATGTAATTGAATTTATCATTATTTATATAATCAATAACTCCCCATCCAGTAAAATTTAAGCCAGGGTCAATTCCTAAAAATCTGCCAATAATATTTTGCGACATTTTAAATTAGCTTAAAAATTTATGATTGCTATGAACAGATTGTACGTCGTCTAAATTATCTAGTACTTCTAAAAGTTTAAAAACTTTTTCACTTTTTTCTCCATCTAATTCAACTAAAGTATCTGCCACCCACTTTACTTGAGATTTAAATGGTTTGCTAAATTTGTTTTCAAGAGAATCACTAATTTCAGAATATTTTTCTGTGTTTGTAATAATTTCAACAAAGTTACCTTTTTCTGTGCAATCATCTGCTTCAAATTCTATAGCATCATCAATTAATTGATTTTTATCCAAGTTACTTTCTTCATAAGTAATAGACCCAACTTTTTTAAACATATAGCCAACACTTCCTGGCTCACCAAGTGCACCTCCATTTTTACTAAATGCGGCTCTTACTTCGCTTGCAGTTCTATTTTTATTATCTGTTAAGGTTTCAACTATAATAGCTACTCCTCCAGGTCCATAACCTTCATATCTTATTTCATCATAATTGACATCATTATCAGCAGAAGTTGCTTTTTTGATTGCATTGTCAATTTTATCTTTTGGCAAGTTTGCTTGTTTTGCAGCTGTTATAGCAGTGCGTAGTCTGGGGTTGAAATTTGGATCTGGCATACCTGATTTTGCAGCAACTATTATCTCTTTTACTGCTCTTGTAAAAGCCTTTGCTCTTTTTTTATCTTGAGCACCTTTACGATGCATTATGTTTTTAAATTTTGAATGTCCTGCCATATATAAAAATAGGAAAAGCGTTTTTAATGATCAAAATACTATTTTTCTAAATTTTATTCAATGGTAAACAATTTGGAAGCAAAATAACCTTTAAACATTTATTAAAAGCCTAAAACTATACCCGCTGAAAAATCATGGCCCTTAATTTTTTTTTGATCACCATTAGATAATTTGTATTTACCATAATCAAAATATCTTGCTGAAACTTCAAGAGCTGAGTTTCCAGACATTTTAAATTTCATACCGACACCAACACGATAAGCAAAAGAAGTTTTGTTCAAAAGAGATGGTTTTTGCTCCATTTGATTTGTTTTATTATTATATTTTTCAGGAAGTTCAACAATTTTCATTTTAGAAGCTCCAGCTCCTAATATTAAAAAAGGTACAAAGCGTTTTTTAGTTGGAGCTTTTAATTTTAAAGAAAATATTAAAGCTTCTAATTTCATATTTAATAAAGATAAATTAAGCTTATCTAATTTATTATAATTTAATTTAGAGTCTTTTAAGAGCTTTTCGACATGATATTTTTTACCCCTAATTGTTATTTCACCATTTCTAGTAGGGTGATATAAGTAAGTATCATCAGTATTGATCGAATCAGGTATGTTATTTTTATCTTTTTGTACGTATGCACGCATTAATAGTATAGGATCAATATTTTTAGCCGGATCAAATGATAATGAATTAAGTTTATAGTCAGAAGTGAGTGTGATATATTTAATTTTATTATATGTCAATTCAGATTCTATATACTCATTAAAATTATAGCCAATTCCAAATCCATAGTTATCATTAGAAATTTTAAAAGATGGTTTATCTTGATTAATTAACTTATCAGCCTCATTTTTGATATATTTGCCTTTAATAGGAAGATCAAATTTAATGTATAAATTTTTAGAGTAAGAATATTGATAAAGCATCACTAAAAAAAGAAATAATAAAATACTTTTTGTAAAGTGATGCATTATCAATTACTCCTAATGAAAATTTAAAAAAAAACTATAATTCAGATCTATCGTTTGATTCATGTGCTGAAATCTCAGATGCATCTGTATTTAGCTCATCTTTAAATTTTAAATAATATTCAAGTTTTGCTTTTTGATTGCCCTTTTTTATGGCTGAAGAATACCATTTTTTTGCTTCTGTAGTATCTTTTTGCAAGTCCTTACATCCATTAAAATGCATTTGTGCTATCATTAATTCTACGTCATCGTGAATTTTATTTTTAGTTTCAGGTAAATCAGATAGATTGTAAGATTCTTTATAAATCTCTTTTACTAAATTTAAATCATCATTGACTTCATCTATTGTAACAATAGATTTTAGATTTGAAACTTTATCTGGATGTAGATGGAGTGAAATTTGCTTATAAGCTTTCTTAAATGATTCATGGTCATGTATAAAAATATCATTTATATTATACTTATTTAATATCGATTGCATAAATTCCATCTCAGGATTTGCAACATTATAATGAGCTTTAAGCAACCAATTTAAAGAATCTTTACACTTTATAGGATTTTGTTTTTCAAAATCTTCCTTTCCTAAAAAGTATTGAGAATCATAATGCCCTTCATTAGCAGCTTTTACAAGTAATTCTTCAGCTAAATTAGGATTATAAGGAACAATTTTACCCAACATCAAATTTTGAGCATAATATAGCATTGCATCATGATTGCCTTTATCAGAAGCATAAATTAAATCATTTATAGCTAAATTTGTAATACCTTCATTACTATCTTCATTTATATTTTCTAAAATAATTTTGGATGAAATAAATAAAGCTGAAGGTAATTTATTTATTTTACCAAGTTCTAATATCTCTTTTAATTTAAATTGGTTGCCAGGTGAAACTTTTGAATTTTTATATAAACCTTTCTCATAAATAGAAAGTAAGGTTACAATAGATTTAGAGTGTTTGTTGTTTCTAGCATTGTTGTCTAACAATGATATTCCTTTTGAACAATACAAATTAGAATTAGTATTGGATAGCATATCATATATTGAATCTAAGAAAGATTTTTCAGAATCTAATTTGCAATTTGACAGTATTTTTGTCGCAAGATCGAATGTTGCTTCATGGTTACCATTATTACTAGATTGTTCTAAATATGACAGAGCTTCATCATTATTACCCAGTAAAGTATAAACTTGAGCTAGCTTGTGTTGCGCTTTGTTATGATCTTTATTTGCTAACTTTTTTAATTCTATAATTGCTTGATTAGAATCATATTTTTCAAATTTGGGATTTAGGTATAATTCTGCTAAATCAAAAATTGCATCTGAATAGCCTAAATCACTTGCTTTTTCAAGTAATTCCAATGCTTTTTCAACATTTTTTTCGGTTTTTCCAAGACCATTTAAATAATATTTACTTAAAATGTATGTTGAGTATCCATCACCATTTTCTGAAGCAAATTTTAAAAATTTATATGCAATATTTAAATTTTTGAACTCTTTTATTTTTCCTTCAAAGTAAATTATACCAAGTGATTTAGCTGCTTTCGGGTTTTTATAATGATCATATGATTTGAGTAGATTAGCATGAGCTTTTTCAAATTTACCTTTAGCTAAATATAGTTCACCTAAATAAAAGTATGCTTCTGAGTCATGATCATTTGATTTCAGTTTGATGGTTTCTTCAAAATATTTTATAGCTTTATCTTTGTCATAAAAACCATAATTAGAATATTCTTCATGAGAGTGAAGCACTCCAAGTTTAAATGCTGCTTAATCATCTCCTAATTCATAAGCTTTGAGATAATATTTTAATGCTTTTTTTGGATCAGCTTTAACATATTTGCCTTCTGTATGCATATCACCTAATTTCAAAGATGATTTGTGGAATTTATTGTATGACTCTTCAAGTAATTTAATAGCTTGATCTGTTTCTTCTCTTTCCAAATAAATGAGAGCCATTTCGTATTTTGCATCTGGTAATCCAGATTCTGCTGCTTCTTTTAGTCCAGTTAGAATGTCATCTTTTTCTATAACAGCAATTTGGTTTTTGTCTTTACTCATTATTTTTACCTAAATTGTTTATATGGATTGTTTGTACTTATAGTCTGATCATTTAATTGGAATTAAGCTCTTTAAACAAAAGATATTATTTAAAGAGCCTAAAAATCTATAAGTGCTAAATAGTATTAAAAATTATAGCTCATCAAGAATATCTGTGTGTACAAACTGTTTTGTAGGACAGAACGCATCGTCGTAAGCTAAAGTAAAAATTTCTTTACAAGTAACAAATTGAATAAAAAAGTCTTGATCTTCATGATCATATCTACTTTGGCATATACCTGTGCTTAAATCTTCCCTGATTACAGGGTCAATGCTTTTTAGATCATTACATTGTTTATTATAAGTATTAAAGACATTTTTTAAAATATCAGTTAATTTTTTCTTATCTTGAATTAATATTTTTGCTGCAGCAGTATTTACTTTAATCGTATTTCCATCAGTTTCGTAAGCTTGTATACCAGTATTTCCATTATGGTATTCGAATGATCCCACAACATCACCTTTAGAATAAGGTTCGTAATTTTGTTTATCAAAAACAACCTTATAGTTAGGTGCGGTGTTAAAGCTTTTGTCGCCATTAATAAGTCTTAACATGAAAAATTCATATCCTAGACTTTTATCTAATGATGGTTGAATCGGAGAGTAGTTATTTTGACTTTTATCATCACCATCTTCTTCGTCATTGACGATTTCTACAACGTAAAAGTTTTTGCTTTTGTAAGATAAACTTCCAAATCCTGGATACATTGTGCTCCCTTGTTTAATAGCAAGATCCATATCATTGATGTGTTTCTTGACATCATTATCTATTTTGCCTTTTAGAAAGCTAAATGATGATCTTACTTCTTGGTCCACTCCTTTAACTTCTCTAGTGACAGAAGATGCTGATTGTTTTGTTTCTGCAACTAACGCAGATACAATTGGGCCAAAAATATTTTCAGTATTTTTGATGTTTGTACTTCTAAGAACTAAACCTTTTTGTTGATCTGTGACTTTAAGGTTTTCTTTTGGGTTTGATCCTTCCATGCATTCGTCAGATGTAGACCCATCTTCGCATTAGCCATATTTATTAAAATCGGTTTCTGTATTCATTTTTCACACACAATTAGTTAAATTTCAGCGAACTATACCAAGCATGTTTTGCTTTGTCAAGTAAAATACTTGTAAAATATAATTTTAAGCAATTATATGTTTTAAAAATTGCTTAGGTGCTAGGAATATTCTAATTTTTTTTAAAAATGATATTTAATGATTTAATTGTAATTTATTTTTCTAATACTTATTTTGTATGTATATAATTGTGCACTATATTTTAATATTCAATTTTCATTTATAAATGCATGATACTGAATTACTTTAATCTACTAATCGATATAATATACCCACCAAAGTGCATTGTTTGTAAGAGTGACTGCATGGATGCTAATATTTTGTGTTCTGAGTGTTTTATAAAAATATCATTTATTACCAGGCCATACTGTAAAAAACGTGGGAATTCATTGAAAAAAATGTTTGGTGAATGCTCTGAATTAAATTGTATTTATGATAAACACACATATTCTCAAGTGATATCAGTATTTGAATATAATGATTTTAGTAAAAAAATAATAACTAGCTTTAAATTTAATGATAACTTTAGATTATTAAAGTTATTTAAGAGTTGGTTAAGCTATATCATATCAAATGTAAATTATAGTGATATAACTTATATTATACCTGTGCCATTGCATAAGACAAAATTAAAAAAACGTGGGTTCAACCAGTCCTTGATTTTAGCAAAAATAGCTTCAAGGATCTTAGGTATTAATTATAAAAATAATATTCTAGTTAAAATTAAAAACACAGAAAATCAAAGTGATTTAAAGAAAAGCTTAAGAGAAAAGAATCTAAAAGAAGCTTTTTCAGTAAATTTAAAATATAAAAAATTAATTGAGGATAAAAAGGTGTTATTAATAGATGATATAATTACTACTGGAAGTACTGCAAATGAATGTTCAAAAACATTATTGAATAATGGTGCAAAAGAAATTAGAGTGATTTCACTTGCTAAAAGATGAATTTTATTTTACTTTTTACATAAATGGCAGAGGATTTGTTTTATGATTGTGGCAATATTTTTTTTATTAATCCTATCTCTTTTATTAGGTTATTTTGGCAAAAAATATTTTGGCTTAACTTGTTTTTATATTTGTTTTTTTATGTCAATACTTTGGTTGCTTCACCATGCAACTGACAAATTAAATCTATCATTTTAGTAAATAAATAAGTGTATAAAATGGAAAATCAAAGAGGATTATTTATAGATTTTGTTATACTAAGTATAGCATTAGGAGCTAATATTATTGCTTTATTTTATCAATTTTACTTTAATGAATTGCCTTGTCCATTATGCTTATTGCAGAGGGTAGGGTTGTTCTTTATAGCTTTTGGAGCTTTAATGAACTTAAGATTAGGAAAGCAATTTAAATATGATTTTATAATAGTGATCTCCAGTTTATATAGTTTAACAGTAGCTATGAGGCAAGTATTTCTACATATCATGCCTGGTGATTCTGGTTATGGATCAAAGTTTCTAAGTTTACATTTTTATACTTGGAATGATATTATTTCTTTTTTATTTATAATTTTGATATCTATTTCACCAATGTTCAAAAATATAAATTTAGAGAGTTTGTTATCAAAGATGTTATTGTCGATTAAAAAAATAACTAATTTATTTTTTGTTTTGTTTTTAACTCTTTTGGTTTTTAATATTATTTTAGTATATTTAGAGTATGGATTTAACCAATGTCCTGACAACCCGGTGAATTATAAATATTGAGTATTACTTATGCTACATAACATAAATTTAAAGAAGTTTACAAAATATGTATTTATTTTAATACTATTAACTTTTAATGCTTATGGAGGAGCAATGGAAAATAAAAATATATCGCTTGATAAAGATAAAATTATAGAAGTAAGTATAGGGAATAAGGTATATAAACCTACATTAAATCAGGAAAAAGGAATTTTAAAGGTATTGAAGATGCCTGAAGATGAAAAAATTTTAAGAATGAAATCTATTGAAATTGGTGAATCAGAATTGCCTTTGGTTGCTGATTTTATGAAAAAATATCTATTATCTACAATGTATGAATCTGGAGGTATAGGTATAGCTGCAGTACAAGTTGGAGCGCCAATTAGAGCATTCATTGTAGATATAGCTAAGACAAAAATTATAAATAAGGATGATTCAGATCAACTTGATGTAAGATTATTC
The DNA here is from genome assembly GCF_009690945.1 of Rickettsiales endosymbiont of Trichoplax sp. H2. Taxonomy (NCBI): domain Bacteria; kingdom Pseudomonadati; phylum Pseudomonadota; class Alphaproteobacteria; order Rickettsiales; species Rickettsiales endosymbiont of Trichoplax sp. H2. The sequence goes on along the minus strand of NZ_NPHZ01000004.1, from coordinate 14,593 downwards.
TTAAGAGGAAAATTAGAAAAAGGAAAATCTGTTATTATGAATGAAACTTATGTTGAATATGCTGATAATAAATTTATTCAAAAAAATAAAATAACAAGAAAGGTGCCAAAAATAAAAGAGGAAAATGGGAAAAAGCAATTAATTGGGATTGAGGAAGAGGTGATTAAAGATAATAATACTTCTCCAGACTTGATAATTGAGCGTAAACCATATTTCTTCTTAAATCCTAAAATAAAGCTTCATCATAATAATGAAATAGTATTACCAGAAGGTTGCTTATCTGTTCCGATGGAATCCATATTTAAAGAATATAATGGTAATAGCAATGTTAAAAGACCTGAAGGCATTGAGATAGAATATATAAATGAAAATCTGGAAAAAGAAATAATGAAAATAGATGGGTCAAAGGATGATTATTGGAAATGGTTTTCTAGGTGTGCACAACATGAAAATGATCACCTTGATGGTGTCTTATTTGTAGATAGGCTTGAAAAAGTTAGTAATGATATAAATGGGTAAGATATCGCTTGATAAAGATAAAATTATAGAAGTAAGTATAGGGAATAAGGTATATAAACCTACATTAAATCAGGAAAAAGGAACTTTAAAGGTATTGAAAATACCAGAAGATGAAAAAATTTTAAGGATGAAATCTGTTGAAATTAGTGACTCAGAGTTGCCTTTAGTTATTAAATTTATGGAAAAACATCTATTGTCTACGATGTATGGGTTTAGTGGTGTTGGAGTTGGTGCAATGCAGGTTGGTGCACCAATAAGAGCGTTCATTGTAGATATACCAAAATCTAAGATAACAAGTGCAAATGAATTTATTGATTTTGGCGATTCATCATATCTAACATCTAGGCTAGAGAATGGTGATAGTGTTGTTATAGAAGAAGTTTATTTCGTTTCCATAAATAATAAATTAGTTCAAAAATCTAAAATGATAAAAAAGTTTCCAAGGATTAAAGAAGTTAATGGTAAAAAGCAATTAATTGAGATTGAAGAAGAGGTAATTAAAGATAATAATGCTTCTCCAGATTTGATAATTGAGCGTAAACCATATTTCTTCTTAAACCCTAAGATTAAAATGGATTTAACCAGTAAAATTATATTATCAGAAGGTACTCCATCAGTACCTATGGAAATAATTGATAAAAAATATAATGGAAGTACAAATGTTAAGAGACCTTGTAATATTGAATTAGAATATTTGAACGAGAAATTAGAGAGAAAAGTAATGAAAATTCAAGGAGATAGACATGATTATTGGAAATGGTTCTCAAGGTGTGCTCAACATGAATATGATTATTTAGAAGGTATTTTATTTATAGATAGGATTAAAAGTTAATAATTCGTAATTATTATAGCTTCTGTGTAATAGATTTAAATGTCTTTTCTAATTCTTTATCATCGTTCGTAGTAAGTAACATTTTGCTTGCTAATTTTTGTAACATTGGTATTGTTCCTAAAAAATCTATATTTTTATCATTGCAATAGTCTTGTAAGTTGCTTTTGCCAAAAATATACTCTTTATTTTGATTTATAGGATTGGATAAGTACGACATATTTTCTATTATTCCCATAATTTTGATTTTTAATTTATTATACATATCAACTGCTTTGAAAGCATCAATTAGTGCAAGCTTTTGTGGCGTTGTCACTATAACTGCACCATCAATTGCATAATTTTCTGCAATGCTTAAATGTATATCACCTGTACCTGGTGGTGTATCAACAATAAGGTAATCTAAGTTGCCCCAATTTGTAAGTTTAAATAACTGATGAATTGCTTTTGTAAGCATTGGCCCTCTCCATACTAGCGCAGAGCTTTCTGGAACCAAAAAGCCCATAGACATCAACTTTATATTTTGTTCTTCATGAGGCTGTATTAAGCCCTCTTTTATCTCAGGCTTTTGATTGATATTGAATATCCTAGGGATTGATGGTCCATAAACATCTGAATCAAGTAAGCCAATTTTATATCCTGATTTTTCTAAACATATTGCTATGTTTGATGCAATAGTTGATTTACCTACTCCTCCTTTTCCTGAAGAGATTAGTATAATCTTATTTATTTTATTTAATTTAGATTTTTGTCTTGGAAATGGGTGCTTAAACATAAATATTACAAATTAATATTTTATGCTATTTTAGGCATATTTGTTAGAAAATCTAGGCTAAATATTTTTAGCCTAGATAAAAATTTATTCAGATGATTTTTTTATTCATTAAAGTTATGCTGATTCTGGTAGATTATTAGGTAGTACCAAAGTTGTCAAGAGAGTCATGATAGGGGCATAATTCATCATCTTTAGCTAAAGTAAATATCTCGTTACAATTAATAATGTTAATAAGAAAATCTTTATCAGCAGCTTCATATCTATGAATACAAACATCATTAGTTATTTTTATGATTAAGTTATCAGGAATATTTTTTAATTTGTTGCAGTATAGATAGTGCTTATTAAATACACTTTTTATCATATCAACTAAGTGATTTTTTTCTTGCACTAATATCTTTTCAGCAACTGGATTTACCATAAATGTATCTCCTTCTAGTAGATATGCTTTTATCATACTACTATTGGCATTATGGTACTTAAATGTTCCTACTACATCAGATTTTTGATATGATTCATTTGCTTGTTTATCAAAAGTAATTTTATAATTAGGTTCTGTATTAAAGCTATTTTGACCATTGATCAGTCTAAACATAAAGAATTCATATCCTCGATATTGTTCTAAAGGATCTTCTAAAGGATTAGGTGTAATAGTGCTATAGTTTTGTTTAACAGAGCTATTTGATGGTTCGTTGATTGATTTAACCAAATACAATGGTTTATCTAGATATGATAAACTACCATATCCATCATACATAACGAAACGTTGCTCAAAAGCTAAATTCATATGATCAAGATGCTCTTTAATACTGTCATCTAGCTTTTTTTCAGATATGCGAATGCATAAATTGTTTCTTCCAATTTTACATTATACTCTAATTCTTCTCCCACTTTTATTAAATTGTTCAGATTTTGGTGGAAATTACTTGCTTCGTTCATTTCTTAAAGTTGTGTCATGCTAAAAGACTCAAAAAGTTTATTAGTCATTGGCTAACGTAAATTAAACTTCAAGTCAAGAAATATATAGAATAAATTTTTAAATTAAACTAACATACCCAAATTATATTTAAACTTATTTTTATGAACACAGCTTTTATATATCCTGGTCAAGGTTCTCAGTATGTTGGAATGGGTAAAGAGATTTATGATAATTTTCTTGAGGCGAAAGAAGTATTTGAAATTATTAATGAAGCTTTAAATCAGAATTTAACTAACTTAATTTTTAATGGGGATGAAAATAATTTAAAAATAACCAGTAATACTCAGCCAGCAATTATGGCAACATCAATGGCAGTTTTAAAAATTGTAACTTCTCTTTCTAATAAAAAAATTACAGAATTATGTTCCATATCAGCTGGACATTCTTTAGGTGAATATAGTGCTTTATGTGCTGCAGAAAGCATATCTTTAGAAGATACAGCTAAAATATTAAGAGCTAGGGGTAATGCTATGCAAAAAGCAGTGCCAATAGGTAAGGGCGCTATGTACGCATTAATTGGTGGAGATGAAGTTGCAGCTCAAGAAATTTGCAACATTCTTTCTAAGAATGGTGTTTGTGAGACCGCAAATGATAATGGAGGGGGGCAAATTATACTTAGTGGAGATAAGGATGCGTTTAAAGATATAAATGAGGTGGTGAAAAATTTTAATATAAGGAAGTCAATACCACTTCCTGTAAGTGCTCCATTTCATTCAAGTTTAATGAAAGAGGCCACTAAAATTATGATTCAAGAATTACAAAAATATAATTTTGAAACTCCTAAAATTGATGTGATTGCAAATTATTCAGCGAATGTATATCAATCTAAGCAAGAAATAAAAGACTTATTGGTAAAACAAATAGAAGGTAAAGTAAGGTGGCGTGAGACAGTTTCTAAGATGTATAACGAATTTTCAGTAAGAAAGTTTGTTGAAGTAGGGCCTGGCAATGTGTTAACTAACCTTATTAAAAGAGAATATAGAGATGTTGAGGTTTATAGTTTGCAAACATCAAAGGACATAGAAAATTTTTTAAAATAGGAGGTGATTATGTTTGATTTAACTAATAAAATTGCTTTAGTTACAGGTGCTACTGGGGGTATAGGACGCTCTATAATAAAAGATTTTATTACTTCTGGAGCAAAAGTTGTGGCTGTTGGGCGAAACCAAGAAAAATTAAAAGAGCTAAATAATGAATTTGGAGATAAGGTGTCTACATTGATTTGTGATTTTAATGATAAATCACATGTAATTTCATTGTTTGAAAATGCTGAAAAAGAATATGGAAATATAGATATTTTAGTTTGTAATGCTGGAATTACTAAGGATAATTTAGCACTTAGGCTAAAAGATGAGGATTGGGATGATGTTATAGAAATGAACCTTAATTCAACGTTTAAGCTTAATAGATCTGCAATAAAATCTATGATGAAACGAAGGTATGGTAGAATAATTAATATATCATCAGTTATTGGGCTTAGTGGTAATGCTGGTCAGGCAAATTATGCAGCAAGTAAAGCAGGTATTATAGCGATGTCTAAGTCGCTAGCAAAAGAAGTGGCAGCGAGAGGTATTACAATCAATTGTGTAGCACCTGGTTATATTGATACACCTATGACTCAAGTATTAAATGATGATATAAAAAATTCTATTATTTTACATATTCCAGCTAAAAGAATTGGAGTTCCCAAAGATGTGTCTAGTGCAGTGATATTTCTTGCATCTAATGAGAGTTCATACATTAACGGGCACACTCTAAGTGTAAATGGTGGAATGTTGATGTCCTAATGCTGAAAGACGTATATCAAAAGTATATTTTAGAAAAAGGATATGAGGATGATAAAAATCAATTAAAATTAATTGATTTACTAACTCAATTTAGTTTGCAAATTGAAAAGCCAAAAACATTAATAGATAAATTGTTTAGTAAGAATTTTTCCTTAAAGAGGGGAATATATTTATGGGGTAAGGTTGGTAGAGGTAAGACGTTGGTCTTAAATTTATTTTTTGAAAATTTACAAGTGAAAAATAAGTTAAAGCAACATTTTCATGAATTTATATTAGATTGTCATGAAAAAATAAATAATCTTAATCAACAAAAAAATATTGATAACAAAGTATCTGAAATTGTCAAAGAAATTTCTAAAAAATTTTGTATTTTATACCTTGATGAGTTTCAGGTAAATAATATTGTTGATGCTATGCTATTATCTAGGCTTTTTACTGAATTAATAAATAATGGCATGTTTATTTTCCTTACTTCTAATTCTTGTCCTCAAGATATATATAAAAATGGTCTTAAGAGAGAGTATATATTTCCATTTATTGACTTGCTTTTGGATAAGATACATATTTTTAATCTAGATTCACCACAAGATTATAGAAAAGATAAATTAAAGGAATTTAAATTGTTTTTATATCCACATCAAGCAGATAAATTTAATAAACTTGTTAGTAATTTTCTTGATGATGAAGTTTTTAAAAAAACTAGAATAAAAGTTTCAAATAATAGATATTTAAGCATTAATAAATGTGTTGATAAAGTAGTGAAATTTACTTTTAGTGAAATTTGTGAGGCAAATCTAGGTACGACGGATTATATAGCATTATGTAATCATTTTTCAGTGTTAGTAATTGAAAATATACCTCAGCTAAAATTTGAAAATCATAATGAAGCATTAAGGTTTATTGCTTTAATAGATTGCATGTATAATGAAAAGTTATTAGGGATATTCTCTTCTGAAGTGAAATTGGATAAATTGTATATTGGAGATATTCATAAAAAAGAGTTTGGTAGGACAATTTCACGTATATACGAAATGCAATCAAAAGCATATATTGAGAATTCGAAAATTTTTCAAAACAATTAGAAATAATATCTAAATACACTTTACTTATAGTTGTAAAATAGTTGTTATTTATTTATGTGAAATAAATTTTAGGAGTGACTATGACAGAAAGATATATTTATAGCATGATAATGGATAATATTCCTTTGTTATCATCACAAAATGTTTTAATGCAACTAAATAATAAAGCATATACGTATTCAGGAATGGAAGTGCATAGCGGAAATTTTTTAAAAGATATGTGGTATTCTAGTTTAGATTTTTTTAAAAGTGTTGTGAATAGTTTAAAGAGTCCAGTAAAGATTGCTGCAGCTACCTTAACTATTGGATATGAAGGATTTAAATTGCTTAATGCGAAATTTGCAAGTAAAAGTGCCGTAATTTACAGTGGAAATGAATTATTAAAGGAATATTGTATTGATGAAATTAAAAGTATTTTTGCTATTGCTTCATCATCATATACTTTAAAAGGGTCTGTTGCAAACTGATAGAGAGGTTAAAAAATAGTTAAAGTTCAGAAATATTTTAGATAGAAGAATCCAGTGAGTAAAGATTAAAAAGTTTATTGATGAAAGTGATTTGATTTTTTAAGTTATTATTTATCCAGAAAGATTGATTTTTAGCAAACATTATCATAGTCTCAACGCCTTTGATACATCGATATGCTGAGGTAAAAGATTTAAATCCTAGCATGGTTCGAAGCCGTCGTTTTATCCTTCCATGATCTGATTCAACAATATTATTCAAATACTTAACTTGAGAATGCTTTGTTTTGTCACCTATTATTCATTCTTTTCTAAGTTCATTAATTGCTAATTGATATGGAGCATGCTTGTCTGTATTGATTCTATAAAAATTAGATTTGCTGCTTTTTAGAGCTTTTTTCAAGAATCTTTTAGCAGCCTCTTTATCACGTCTATGCAGCAAAATAAAATCTATTGTTTTTCCATATTTATTGATCACTCTATATAAATACTTCCATTTGCCTTTCACTTTAATATAGGTTTCGTCAACTCTCCAACTACCACTATAGACCTGGCTATACCAGCTAATTCTTTTATGAAATTCTGCTGCATATTTCTGAATCCACCTATATATCGTCGTATAATCAACTTCTACACCACGTTCTTGCATCATTTCCTCTAAATTTCGGTAGCTTATTAGATATTTTAGATACCATCTCATGCATCCTATTATCAATTCTCCGCTGAAATGTCGATTCTTGAAATATGTTCCTGCATCTATATATTTTCTTTCTTCCATAAACCTTCCTTTATTTTTTACCTTTATACTACTTCTTTAATCAGTTTGCAACAAACCCGGTTAATTACACATAGCACCCTGGAGTTTTAAAATGTTCTGTATTAGTGATAACAAGGGTTATATAGAGAAGTAAAAAATAATTAATTTCAACAGTTGAAAAACTGTATCTTTGGATATAAGGAGTATACAGAAGATTTGCAAAAAACAAAAAAGAGTGATTTTTGAACAATTTTGAAAATTGAGAACAACCAGAAAAACGACCGTTATTCTGATTAGAAGAAAATATAAAGTATTTAGCTAGAAATCAATCAGAAAAGCTGTTAAGGTAAACAACATAAGATTTTGGTATAAAAATTATCTTTTCTGATTAAATATGTTAATAGGATATGCAAGAGTTTCAAAAGCTGATGGCTCACAAAATTTAGATTTACAAAAAGATGCACTTATCAAAGCTGGAGTAGATAGTGGAAGAATATACCATGATTATGCATCAAGTAGAAAAGATAACAGACCTGGATTGCAATCATGTATTAAAGCATTGCAACTTGGCAACATATTAGTTGTATGGAAGTTAGATCGCCTTGGTAGAGATATAAAAGACCTGATCAGCATGATAGATATGCTAGGAAAAAAAGAAGTAGGATTTAAAGTTCTTCAAGGATTGGGAGCAGAAATAGATACAGGTAAAGCAAATGGGCGCTTTGTATTTAATATATTTGCAGCGTTAGCAGAGTATGAGCGTGAATTAATAAAGGAGAGAACTAAAGCTGGATTAGATGCCGCGAGAGCAAGAGGGAGGAAAGGTGGTAGACCTAGAAAAATGGATAAAGCACCAAAAGATATTGCTAAAAAGCTAAATATCACAACTACGACATTGTATGATTATGTAAATGGAGATGGAAGCCTAAAAGAAAAAGGAGAACATATTATGTTAAAAGAGTGAAATATGGCTATAGATAATAAATTAAATATATTATCGGAAGATAAGGTAAGAGAACTGTATGGGATACCAAAATTAGAAAGTGAGGATAGAGAAGAGAAGAGAGAAGAGAGAAGAGGTATTTGATTTAATGGAGAATTCAGAAGATATTTTAGTGGCTGCATAGATGGTATTAAGGCGTATATAGGTGCATGACGAAACTCCAGGGTGCTATGTGTAATTAACCCCTAAACTAAAAAATAGTTGAATAAAATGAAATCTTCGTATTTTATGAATATAAGCTTATAAAAAGATATAAATTATATGTTTATAGTTAGCATAATCAAAAGTCTTTTTGTTGCCAACAATTAATACTTAAAGGGTGCTTATGTTTATATATACGAAGTTAAAGTTAGAAGGCAAAAGTGCAAACTTAATAAAATCTAAGATGAATTCTATAGGGTTGGAGCATATAGTAGATACTTTGAAAGGTAACTGTGATTGTAGGACTTTAGAAGCACATGAATTACATATTACAATGAAGAGTACTGCCGCTACTTCTGTAGATCATATAAAACAAGCATTGTTACCTTATCCTATAATTTATCAGCAAGAGCTAGATAATTTAGGTTTAAGCTCAAGATCAATAGAAAAATGGCATGAAAAATACATAGCGTTCCATAAGTTAGAAATGCCTAAGAAGTTATGTGAAAAGCTATTATATAGTGTGCAAAATATTGTATTTAAAGTAGATGATTATTCTGCACATTTTGGACGATTTGCTGCGATAATATTAAATGCAATCGATCAAAAAGGTACCACCTCATATCTTGATAATAATCCCCATATTTCTACAATAAAATGTACAGGAAATGAAGCTGGTGCATGTCTAAGTAAAATTGATAGGATAGGAAATAGTAATTATCAGTCAATTATTGATCTTGGTATTAAAAGCACAGTAATTTCTGTAAATGCAATAGAAATTAATGCAGATATTTATGGTGTAAGTCATAGCACTATTATGTCTAAAGATTTGGCATCATGCCATGATCTTCTCAAAATTGACGATACTAATATCATAGATCCAATCGATGGAAAGAGTAATTTAGGTAGTGTTTACATTATGCCAGATGAAGAACAAAAGCCTGTGATACTAGACTCGCAAGATAATGTGTGTTTGAATAATATTTGTGAATTGGAACATGATTTTTTCACTGATATTGTGGATCCTATTAATACAAAAAGTGATATAGGTCGTAGTTATACTCCACCTGATGCAAGTCTAGGAAAAGGATATAGTTCAATATCTGCTATGATTGTACAGCAACAATGTTTCGTTATGGGAGAGAGGTCAGAAGAGGGTAAAGCTCAAAGTAGTAGGATTGACTTAAAAAAAGGTGATTTTAAAGAAATAACAGATGCTTTAGGACTTGATTTGAGTATTAACGCAGCCTATAAGTTTTTAAAAATTCCTAGTGTAAATTATTTAAAAAGTATAAAAGACACTCAACACTCTATTTCGTTTTCATTTTATTATAGCAATTCTTTTTCTGAAAAAACAATAAGTTATAATAATAAAATAGGTCAAGATATATTAAATGACTACGGTAAATCAATCTATAAAGATCGTCCTGGGCAATTTGTTGAAATCTGTGGTGATAATATAGTAGTAGGAGTTGAGAAATCAGCAATTTTTATTGCTAATATTGAAGTGATACTAAAAGACAAAGATAGTAAAGCATCCTTCGAACTAGGAACTGATCTAAAGGATACTACAAATATGAAAAATGTGATATTAGCGCTTAAAAATAATGAAATCCTAAAAAGTACACTTATAGCAGTTGAGATTTCAGCTTTTCAAAAAGGTGGTAATTCTAATGCATTATCTGGTATACTTAGTTTTAATCAAGAAAAACACTATCATATTGCGGATTGCTCACTGTTAAATATTGATTCATGTCTTTATTTAATTGATGGTATATTAAATTATGCTAAAGAATTTTCTAACCAAATAATATCCGATAATAATGATGGGATGGTAACAAATTTTCATACACAACAAGTAACTTATTTCTTACCTAATCTCATAATTCCGAAAATTGATAGTATTACTCAAGGCAATAGAAGGTATTTGCATGAGACATATGATCAATTAAATGCTTATTATAGTAAACTAAGCAAGATGATTGATTCAAATCATTTTAAAGAGAACATTGACTTAGATGATAAAAAAAAACTTAATACAGTACATAAAGCAACAGAAAATTTAATCCACAAACTAGAAGACGAAAAAGGGGCAACATTATGCTATACTAGTTTAAAAGATTGTAATAAAGTAACAGAAGACATTGCAAAAGAAGTGATAAAATTAGATTATAGTTATGTAGATCACTTAAGTAAAATAATCAATATTACTGTCTCTTTATATACTTGGAATCCATTTTTATGGTGTAGTAGTAATATTCTTGATGTGATGTATCCCTATATAGAGAGTGGAGAGTATTTATTTGGTAGTAAAAATGCTAATACTAGTGTTATAAAAGCTCAAGATAATTTTGTGATAAATAGTCAAAATGTTTGTCCAGAACTTAGTAAAAGTGGGGGAGCACAATATGTGGGTTATATAGATGAAGATACAACTCATTGTTTAGGTAATTGGTGGGGCAGTTGGTGTAATTGGTTTAGTTGCTCTGGAAAAATTATAATCCAGGAGACAGATATACTAGGTTATGATATTTAAGAGTTTATTATACAAATTTTCGTGTATTTAATAGTACTTGAGAAGATAAAAATGCAAAGCAATCAATAAGATATTCATAATATTATAAAACAGTATTTACTGCATATGCTCTCTGATGAACAAATAAAAGAAAAATTCGCTATACTTGCTGTTGAAACAGAAAAATATGCTGGCATGTATAGAAATTTTGATAATGAAATATTAAATTTGGTTTTATGTCTAGAGAACCTTTTAAAGCTTATAATAAATAGACAACAAGAGCAAAAATTACCTTCAGAAACAGAGCAGCAGCAATATACACAGTTTGCAGAAGCACTATATCAACTTAACAAAGAAGTTACAGCTTTTTGTGTATATAATAGATTAACAGGCAATCAGCAAGACAGCAAATTTTATAAAAAAATACCAAGTTTAATTGAACCATATAAAAAAACATTACCATTTTTAAAAGATCTTAAGGTTTTAATAGAAAGTAGCGGAATTTTTCAAGAAGATGAAGTAAAAACTATTGGAATAAATATTAATGTATTGAATGAATGCTATAGATCTTTATATAAAATTATTACAGAGGTGAGATTAGTAAAACCACTTCGTGATTTTCATTCTGCAATAGAAAGTTTACAGCAAAAATATATCCAGCAAGTAGATTATAAAACTATAGAACAAGATTTATTCAATACTCTAAGTGCGCAGCAAATAATACCAAATGAACTGAGAACGAGTAAATATTATATATCAATAGATTGGAAATTTTTTGAGGTTGTAGCTAAGAAATATAAAACTTTAATACATAATGCAGAGAAGAGAGAGGTATTAAACCATATAAAGGATGACATTTTCAATTTTAGTTTACATATACGTAAAGTAACTTTGCTTGTTCAAAATTTGAGTCATCAATATTATACAGAAGAGATTGATATTTCTGAATTTAAACCTCAAAGTTTTGATTATTTAAGAGAAGATTATAAAAATTATATACCGAGTAATTTTGCAGTTTTTGATACAAATCAATATAGTGCCAAAGAATGTAATCAATCTTTATTGCCACTTACTCAACACTTAAAATCTTCTGCTGTATTGATGATAGAAAAAACCACATTTCATATACCATTTAGATTTGAAGTGACCTGCCTATTACCTGAGGATTTTCCTATTATTTCAACAGATGATGTGCAATATGTTCAAAAAGCAATTAAGAAATCATTACAACTTGAAAAATCAAACCAAATGCCTGATCAGAAGCTAATTAAAAAATGGCAGGAAAAAATCAATGAATTAAAGGCAAGTACAAAGCAAGAATATTTTCCTCTGATTGCTCATCTACAGATACTAAATAACTTTTGGGTTAAAGGTAAATTAGAATCTGATTTACAATCAGACCATTATTCCTTGCAGTGGAGTAAGGCTTGTGAGATTTATAGTTATGTATCTTTTAAAAAAACTTTAACCAATGGAGATTTAGTAAAATTTGTTGAAACTATTGTCTTAAGTAAATTACAAACATATACGGAAAATATCTCGATATTAATATTTAACACAATAGTATCTTATTACGTTGGAAACTTTAATCTTGATTTAAAACTTTTTCAAATATGGAGGGATAAATTACAACAATTCCCAAAAGATACTGTAGATGCTAATAAAAGAATTAGTGATTTTATAGTGAATGGAGCAGAATCTAATTATGCCAATAAAATACATGAGTATACAAAAAATTTATTGGTAAATATGAATTATTTTCAAGGTGTATATAGTCTATTATTACTAGATTTAGAACTAATTAAGCAATCTAGTATTATTTATACATATGATATAACTCTTTCTATTGCTCCTTATTTTTCAAAATTATATAACTTTACATTTAATAAGTTAGAATTGCTAAAATTCTGTTCTCATTTAGTTATGATTTCACATCCTATAGTACTTTTAGAAATTGAAGGATTACCGCCTGAATTACAAGATCAATATAATGAATCTGTAAGAAGATTGTTTCAAAAAGAAAAATATGTAAATTCAGAAGGTATGATAATAGGGTCTAATGTCTATAAAAATCATGGTGTAGAACCTAAAAGTTTAGAAGTTTATGATAGTTTTATAAAAAGCTTATTGCAGTCAAGAGTAGATTTTGCGAAAGAAATATTAAAACAAGATATTAGGCCAGTAAGTGATAGAGAGATTTTACAATTAAAACCAGGTATAGAAAATCAACTTAGAGAATTAGAATTTAATAAAAAACTAATATCTTCTTTTGGGCAATTTCAGTCGTTAGCCTTGATAAGTGGTGCTATTGCTAAAATAAATAATCCTAATATAGACAAAATTGAAGAAATTCAACGTTTAGTAAAAAATTGCTTTAGTATTGCATATATGAACGATGGCAGATTTAAAAATGATAGATTACCAGAGATAAGGAAACATAAATACGCTTTTGAATTATCTAAGTTAATTGCAGATAAATTTTTATACTCAGAAAACTCTTTTATTTTACAAGTGATAACTCCCAATCAGGATCATGCCTTTTATGTTGCAATCAAGAATATATTTTTTCAGAATAAGTTTCAAATTATGATTGTTAATGGAGCTGGGTTAGGCTTGCATGAACCAGATCCATCAATTACAAATAGCGAATATAGTGACCCTACTCATGGTAGTTATCGTGTTATGGGTAGTGAATTACTTGATAAGGCAACGTATAAAGAATTTCTTCAACATTATATTTATAGGGTACTAACTTTTAGGTATACTTCAGAGGTAAATAATGAAAAGAACATATATTTACTAAAGGATATAACAGGAGAAATAGCTAAATTTAGTGGGTTTAAAGGAGCGAGCTTTGATATTCCTAAAGGAGTGTCTCTAGATTTATTATTTAGAGCTCAAATATCTGAAAACTGCACTATCCACAATTTAAAAAATTGTATTCGTCACTTGTTAGATATGAGTATAAGTGAATATGCTATGTTTGAGAGTGAATTACTTAAAGGCGCGGATAAAATGCTTGTTGAATTATTAAAAAGATCTGTAATTGAGGCTAAGGTCAAAAATGAAGAAATGGGATATATTGGTTCAATTCACCCTATAATTGGTTCTTCTATGAATGCACCTCATTTATTAACTGATTTATATGTATGTCCAGCTGATGTATATAGTGCAGAACAGTACAATCAAGATTTATTTTCTGACTTTGAAATTATCAATCCCATTAATGAGTTTGACAATTAATCTTAAAATTATACTGTTAAGTTACTATAGTGAAATAGTTGGATGAGATAAATTTATTGAAAGAGAGGATATTAAGCTATAAAATAGTTTTTTAAATTAAGAAAATTTGATTTCTGAAGAATCACTTGTCAAATTAATTACATTAACAATTGGTGAGATATTTAATGGCCTAAGGGTAGGGAAGTTGAGAAAACGGCAAAGTATATATTAAACAAGCGGTTATATCGCTGTTTCGAGGGTGTAATATACTTTGTGTAAGTTACTAAAAAGAATAAAATAAAAATAATTTATTATGGTAACACACATGGCACAAAAGTTAAGTAAAAAAACACCAGATACAGCAACAAAATTAGTGGATGAACTATTATCACAAGTAGATCCATCGGAGATATTGACGAAAGATGGTCTGTTTAGTAAATTAAAAAAACAATTAGTAGAAAGAGTTCTACAAAGCGAATTAGAGCACGAGCTAGGATATGATAAGCACAGTAAAAAAGAG
>NZ_NPHZ01000003.1:12953-255290 GCF_009690945.1 Rickettsiales endosymbiont of Trichoplax sp. H2 | reverse complement strand
AATAGCGCCAATAGCAATGGATAAGGGGTTGAAGTTTGCGATTAGAGAAGGTGGCAAAACTGTCGGTGCTGGTGTAGTTGCTGAAATTATTGAGTAGGGTAAAGAAAAGCTTTGTTATAAATAAAATAAAGGATAAAAAATAAATAAAGAATTAAGTAATTTTGTTTCCGCAAATTTCTGATTTTTTTATTTGACTTCTAAGTTAATATTAGAGCTTTTATTTCTATTTGACGTAGGGTTACTATTTTATTATTGATGAAAACCTAAAATAACTTTATTAATTATTAGTATATGATATGGCAAATTTAGAATATGGTGAATCTATTAGATACCCAAAAGCTATTAGTGTTGGTGGTGTAAAATACAATTTTGTTTTTGTTAAATCCAAAGAAAGTGATATTTCAAAAGATACCGATACAAAAACTTATATTTATAAACTTGATTTTGATAATGTAAGTTCATTAGAGGATATAGTAAGAACATTTCAAGAGGATTCAATATGGAAAAAAGTCCAAGATTTAAAAGTTGATGAAAGTATAGTAATAGCAACTATTTTGATAGATAATGAGAATTATAAAATTAACTTTAGACTTATAGAAGAAAATAATAAAGGAAAAAACGGATGTATAATAGATAAAGTCTCAAAAGATATTACGTGTAGCTCAATAAAATTACAAAATGATGCGTCTGAACTAAGTGATTTATTGGCTTCTTACATTTTTACTAGAGGAGATAGCAGTAGCACTTATGAGGATTATGCACTTGTACCAGGTAGTCAAATAAAATGTAAGAGTGTAATGTTTTATAACTCTTTACCTCAAGAGTGTGATGAAATTGTGACCACAAATATTGATGTTAATCTTTATAACGAATAACTTATTGTGAGTTATTCTCCATGAAATTATCAGGAGTTGGTGTTATAAATTTGGCAAAGGATTTGAAAATATTATAAAGAAGAAGCAAAGAAAAATAACCAACAAATGGATAGCATAATAAAAGAAAATAGGTTTTAATTGATAATTTTAAACAAAAATAGGTAATATAATTCATTTAAAAAGAATTTTATTACCAAACAATGCTTGGCATATATTATATGAGCTGTATAAAAATAGGATATGCAAGTGTATAGTCATTGCTGTTGCTAAAGTATTAAACTATAAAAAAAAAGTAAGGGGTTATAAAAAATACAAATCTTAAAAAAAGATAGGAAAGCCAAGAAGATATAGGTATGGAATGATAATATTTTATTTGATATAATAAAAATAATTTTAGAGTGATATAATCAGTTTATTTAATATTAAACTTCCTTATTTTCTATTTCTTTTTTGATAATTTTTGAAAGTTCTTTGTTTTTAGAGAAAAAAGGAGAATGATCAGTGTTCAGTGTGTATGTTTTTATATCAGAAAAATTACTTTGCATTTCTCTTTGCATAGATATGGGCATAGCATTATCATTTGTGCACTCAACATAAACTTTCTTAATCGGATAAAATTCCTCACAATAATTATGTTTGTGTGCAAATGGTATGCCAGAGCTTAATTCACTTAAATTCTTCAAAGCAATACCTATATCTAACTCAGGACTTTGATTGTAAAATAATTTTATTATTTTTTCTTTCTCAAATATATTTAATTTTATAAATTGTCCTTGTGAATCTGGAATAACTAAATTTTCTAATTCAAGTTCTTTTATAAAATTGAAATAATATTCTTCCATAAAATAATCAAGTGCACATTTATTTTTTGCACACATAGAAGCAGCAACATAAATTATTTTTTCTATTTTTTTAGGAAATTTATTAGCTATAAAACTTGCAATACTTCCACCCATACTATGTGCAATGATAATAAATTTTTCATTGGTGGTTTTTAATAAATTTTGTATCTCAAATGTGTATTGTTCAAAATTTTCAGCAGAGTATTGTGTATTAAATCCATTCATAGGGTTATCTAAAGCATGAACTTTATAATTGCTTAATAATTCAGAATTTATTATTTTATACCAGCACCCACTCCAATGCCAAGCACCATGAATAAATAATAAATTAACCATTGGATTGATTATTACTTATACATGGATTAATAATCTTTGCGTTAGACCATGATTTTGTAATTATTGTATTACTATCTTTTTTAACTATAACTCTACATATTCTAGTAGGAGGATTATTATCTGCTGCTTTAAACCCTTTAGTACAAGAACCTATCACAGGTATATCATAAGGCATCTAATCTAACAGATATATCTTTACGATTTGATTCTGTTATTTTAAATGTATCTCTTATTTTTATACTTAAATGACTTGTATCAAAGATTGCATTACTTAAAAAAGGGGCTGTAATATCATTTTTTCCACATCCGTCTTCTCCTATGATAAATCTACATCCATTATGTAGTATACCAATAGGAAAATTACCATTTAATATTCTATAAGGGTTTTCTTCAGGGTGAGCTGGTATTACAGAAAAATTTTTCTTTAGTAAATCTTTACTATAACCTAAATATGTTAGTAAATTTTCATTAATAGGCAATGTATTAGAATTAATGCCATTATTATTTTCATCTCCATAAAGATAATTTTGCATTTTCATATAATCTTCTTTGAAATTCAGAAATTAGTTTTTTAATGTATTATTGTTTTTGTAATCAGAGACATCTGATAATTTAGTGCATGTTTTTCCATCAGTTGATAAACATTTTTCATTCTCTAATCCCAAAGAAGAATTACATATGCCTTTTAATGGATCATCTTTTGTATATTTTGTCTCAGGGTTAAAGGTATCATAAGTAAAATCTATATAATCAGTTAAGGCAGATACATCATTTGTATCAAGCTTCATGTATTGTCCAGGTATTTTAACACAAATTTTATCATCTTTACCATAAAAATTTGGCCAATCTGTGTCTAAATTCATGCATATTACGTTTGTTTGTGAATTGGTATTTTTTTCTTTATCTTGTTGGTTAATAGTATAAATGCCACTACAATATGCTTTTTCAGCATCATTATAATCATCAGTATCTTTATCACCTTCTGCTCCAAAATAACAATTTATTGTAGTATCAGTATTTACATCTTGTATAGGTAATGGATTATCTTCAAAATTATAGCAGTCATAATTTTTATTACATGAGGTTCTATCTCGTTTCCCAGCTGGTGTAATATAGGAAGAGCATTTACTTTGCCCTCTTTTTTTACTTGTTAACTGATTATCAATACAATTGTTTTCATCATCAACAGAAACAAAACATTTATGACAATTTGATGCTCCTGATTCATCTGAAGATGCTGGAGAAGATAAGGTTATTATAGGTGGATAAATAAATGTTTTTTGGAAATTTTCAGGACGGATTTTAACAATATCTTCTGATGTAATATTTGAGATATCTAGGTTACTAGATGTAATTAATTTTGGTATTACTGACCTAAATTGTGTTCCATAAATATTTATTGTATCTTGACCAGCGATAATTGATTCTTTTGTTATTTGTTTATTTGTATTTGGACTATTGTAACTGCTACTCATATAACAAGCATAATAATCTCTTAGACCTGCATTTTGACCAGGAAACTCTTTAATTACTTTATTATTTGATAAAAGCTGAATTTTTAATGAATGAAATAAGGATGGTTTTCCAGAGTTATCTAAGCAACTGTTGTCAATAAAATAGTTATGAATTGCATTTAATTTTATCGCTGAATCAGTTGGTCTAGGTCTGTTAATGCAGCCAATATTGCTTGAAATGGTATTTTCAAGGCCAGCGCAAATTTTAGTTGGATTTTCTGAAAAAACAAATGCACAATAAGAATTATTGTTAATTGGTTGACAGTTAGAGGAATTATTTTCAAAATTATAAGTTAAAGTTGTATAACTTCCTTCTGGCTGTCCAGCACTATTGACAAGTTGCAGATTAATCTGGGGTTTTATAAAAGTACTATCACTTGGTGTTGTATTGGCAACTGTTACTGATTTTTTAGGTACAATTATTTTATTATAAATATTTGGAGCAGGATTAAGTGGTATATCAATGCAACCAATGAGCTTGTCGCTACTACTTACAATTTTTCCAAATGCTACAGGTTGAAACCATGCGCATACTCGTTTAGGATTATCTATTCCATTATTTTGTTCATATTTAATATATGCGTGGTTAGATCCCCAAAAAACTGTTTGGGAATTTTCTGGTCCCATTTTTTGAAGAGAAAATGTTTTTGTTATAGTATCCCCCCACAAAGCATAATTTACACCTTTTTTCCATGATAAATAACCAAGTGGAAATGCCCATTTCCAATCTGGGCCACCACAATTAACAGGTGATGGAATAAAAACATATCTAGCCCAGCAATATTGTCTTTTGAATTTTAACTCCATAGTTAATGGGTCATCAGAGGTTCTATAAAACATTTCTCTTTCTCCCCATGTAGGAAAAAAATCTCTGCATACTCCTTTAACTCCAATGTTATCTGATATATGTACTCTATCTCCATCATTATTTCTTCCTCCATCAGAAGGTCTAGGATTTGGACTTGCTTTACTACGATCTATTCCAGTTGTTGCAGCTAACCACCCGTTGCATAATATTTCGCTAGTAGGGGATGCAGATGAATTATAATTATAAAATATATTTATTATTAAAATTAAAATAACATTAATTATTATGTTTGATTTTTTCATCTTTTTAAGTTTAATATACTCTTTGAGATTACGATTATAATATACCCTAAATGCTTCTTTCTGGTTTTTCAAGATTATTTAATTTTCTTTCTAATTGTTTTTGTTCTGAAAATGATCTTTTAGTAGTTGTAGATCTTTTTTCGACTAAACTATCTTCAGATTTGCTTTCAGTATATTGTTTTATATTATGAGTGCTTTTTAAAGTAGCAGATGCACCGATATCTATAGAACGCACTAATTTAGTTGGAGATGAGCTGCTTTCATTGAGCCTCACCATTTCAATATCCATACTTTTATCTTTGCCTTTAAAATCATCATTTTTAGATGAAGCAATAATTTCTGAATAAATTTTTTGTTCCAATTGTTCTTTTTCTTGCCTGCGTATAAGTGGGCAAAAAAATTCTTCATATTTCTCAGAGCTAAAACTATTTGAGAATAAATGAATAAAGTCTTGTGTAAAGCTCCTTTGTATATGAAATTCTTCAAGATTAATGTCTTGATAGACTTTTATATTATTATTAAATGCTTTTTGCATATCTTCAAGAGAATTATATGATTTTTTATGACAAGCTAATTCAGCTTCTTTAATGCTTAAAATTTTTAATAAATCCTTGTTAGAAAGTTTGTTAATAAACTTATCTTCAATTCCTAATTCTATTTTTAGATATTCAATTAATTTATTTTCTTTTTCTAGCACCTCTTTATCTAGTAAATCTTTATCTTTTCTGTAATTAGTTTCACCATGGTAGCTTAGCCCATTAGATACTATCATAGATGTAGAGCTTATAGCTATCGATACAGGATTTAATGTTATAATACTTAACACCCAATTTGCAGCTCCAGTTAAACTTAAATATCTAATACTGCTAGATATTGAATTTATAGTGCTTTTTTGTTTAATAATTTTTTGATTAGATATTCTTTTATTTATTACTTTTTTTATTTCTTCGTTAACCATTTTTTTAAATTGCGAATTTAATTGTCTTTCTGAAGAAATTTGAATTTTTGCACTAATAGTATCCAATAATAAATCTTTATTTTGATTATTTTTGATTGTTCTCATCCTTAAGGTTGATCTTATCATAGAGAGTGAACAACTAATAGTTGTTATTGCAGCTACAGTTCCACCAATTGCAATGCCTAGTGGAGAATATAAACATGTTATTACACCAAAGACTGTTAATATAGTACCAACACCAGGTGAAGTTAATATGTCTAAAAATTTATTTGGTTTGCTTTTTATTGCAGTTTTGTCCAAATCTTTGACTTTTGATTCGTCTTTTCTTTTTACTAACAATTTAGCAAAATTAAAAGTGGATAAAGTAAGCCTTGTTTCACCTACATCGGTAAGAAACTTTGTGACTATTGAAATAATATTCATTAAAACCTCACTACAAGTTTAACACTGTTAATTATATTGTAATTTTTCTTTGTAATCAAAAATTAAATATATCAGTATGTAATTAAAATTTCATTGTATTGATTAATGTTATATGACTTCTTGATATTTATAGGTAGATTTCAGCCTTTTCACAATGGACATAAATATATAATAGAAAAGGGTCTTGAAATTTCTAATAATTTAATTGTCTTTTGTGGATCTGCAAATAAATCAAGAACATTAAAAAATCCTTTTACTTTTTTAGAGAGAAAAAAATTTATTATAGGCAGTTTTTCCAATAAAATTAATAATAGATTGTATATAGAGCCTTTAGATGATTTTGATGATGATCAATGTTGGGTAGAGCATATTAATCAAATAGTAAAGAGGATTGTGCATAATAAGAGAGTGGGTTTGATTGGTCATACAAAGGATGATTCTTCGTATTATTTAAAATTGTTTCATAATATGCAATATATTGAAATACAAAAAATTTATGACATTGATGCAGTTAATATTAGAAATATTATTTTTAATATTAAAGATATAAAAGAAATAAAAAAAGAAATAAAAAAAGAAATAAAAAAAGAAATAAAAAATCTTGTTTCAAAAGAAGTATTAAAATTTATTATTGATTTTTTAGACACAGAACATTATTTAGAATTAAAAAATAAATATATGCATTCTTTTAATGTATAATCTAATATTAAATACAGATTCATATAAAACTTCACATTATTTGCAATATCCAAAAGCTACTGAATATTTATCATGTTATATTGAGTCTAGAGGAGGAAAATTTAAAAATACCTTGTTTTTTGGATTACAAATGTTTTTAAAAAAATATCTTTGTAAACCAATTACTCAAGAAAATATAGATGAAGCAGAAGAAATAATAAAAATTCATGGTGTGCCATTTAATAAAAGTGGTTGGGAATATATATTGGATAAATATGGTGGCCACTTACCAATATATATAGAAGCTGTTCCGGAAGGAACAATAGTTCCAAATAACAATGTACTTTTGCAAATTACTAATACTGATCCTAAGTGTTTTTGGTTGCCAACATACTTAGAAACTGCTTTGCTTAGGGCAATTTGGTATCCTACTACTGTTGCAACTTTATCCTATGAATGTAAAAAGCTTATAAAAAGTTATTTATTACAAACATCTGATAATTTAAAGAGGTTGGAATATATGCTTGCTGATTTTGGTGCAAGAGGAGTTAGTTCTTATGAATCTTCTGAAATTGGTGGTGCGTCTCACTTAGTTAATTTTTATTCAACTAGTACTATTTCTGCCTTACGATGTATAAAACAATATTATGATGCTGATTTGGATAATTATATTACTATTCCAGCTGCTGAGCATTCAACTATTATTTCGTGGGGAAAAGATAAAGAGGTGAATTCTTATCAGAATATGATTAGTGAATTTGAAAATTATTCTAGATATGCAGTTGTAAGTGATTCATATGATTACTGGAATGCTATTGATAAAATTTGGGGAGGTAAACTTAAAAATAACATAGAGAATTCAAGTAATACTTTAATCATAAGATCAGACAGTGGTGATCCAGTAGAAGTTGTTATAAAAACTTTAGAAATATTAATGCAAAAATTTGGATTTGAGGTAAATAAAAAAGGATATAAAGTTCTTCCGAAATTTATACATGTTTTGCACGGAGATAGAGTTTCAATTGAAAAAATTGAAGAAATTCTTAAAGTCTTAAAAGGTAAAAAAATTAGTGGAGAAAATATTTCTTTTGGCATGGGGGCTTCTTTATTACAAAAAGTAAATAGGGATAATCAACAATTTGCAATGAAATTATCAGCAATAAAAAGGAAAAATTGTGATTGGCAAGGTGTTTGTAAATCTCCAATCACAGAACCTAAAAAACATTCCAAATGTGGTAGGTTATCGCTAATTAAAATAAATAATGAATATCATACTATACATGACAAACTTAATGTTAAAGAAAAAAATCATTTAATACCAGTGTTTAAAAATGGTGAAATTTTAAATGAAATAACTTTTTCTCAAATTCAACGTAATATAATTTAACACTTTTAGTAAAGGTAAATAATTTGCTATATTCAGCAATATAAAAATTTAAGCTTTATATAAATTTCTAATTTTTTATCTGCAGTTTAGGTGATTTTTAATGAGTTGCAAAGCTTCTATTAATCTTTATATAAGTGATACTAAAACTTGATTTTATAGTTTTAGCTTATTAAATATTTATTAATTGCTTCGCAATATCAGTAGCAGCATAGGTAATTATAGCATTAGCACCTGCTCTTTTAAATGAAATCAGGCTTTCGATTAAAGCTTTAGTGTAATTAAATATTTGTTTCTCACTTGCTATTTTTAACATAGAATATTCTCCGCTAACTTGATACCCAATAATAGGTATATTAAATTTATCACTAGCTCTAGCTATAATGTCTAGATAAGGCATTCCTGGTTTAATAATAATAGCATCGGCCCCTTCAGATATATCTAATCCAATTTCATGTATTGATTCTTTTGAATTTCTAAAATTCATTTGATATGTTTCTTTGGAAGTGTTTTTTAAAAAATTTTTTGATCCAATTGCTTCTCTAAAAGGTCCGTAAAAATTTGAAGCATACTTAGCTGCATAAGAAAAAATTTTAGTATTATAAAAGCAGTTTTCTTCAAGTGTATCCCTGATTTTTGCAATTCTTCCATCCATCATATCTGAAGGGGCAACTGAATCACATCCAGCTTCTGCAAGTGTAAGTGATTGTTTGCATAATATTTTTACTGTTTCATCATTAAGAATATTTCCATTTTGATCAGTGATTCCATCATGGCCATTTAAAGTATAAGGATCGAGTGCTACATCTGCAATTATTCCAATATCAAGTTTATGTTTTTTTAATTCTTTAATGGCTTTGCAGATTAGATTATTAGAATTATAGGATTCTTTGGCATCAACACTTTTTTTATTTTTAGGAATTTGAGGAAAAATTAAAATGGCTTTTATTCCCAAATCTCTAGCATTTTCAGCTTTTTTTACAAGATTATCTACACTATGCCGATATATACCTGGCAATGTATCAATAGGTTCTGAGATATTATTGCCCTCAGTAATGAAAAATGGCTGTATTAGATCAGATGAAGAAATAGTTGCTTCAGCAAATAAATCCCTACTCCAGTTAGAGCTTCTTAATCTGTGGGATCTTGTTCTTGGATAGCTTAAAGAAAACATAAATTTATGATATATTACAATTATTAAAGTTAGTGTGTTCTATAATATTTTGGAATTTTTACACTTCTTGGGAATAAAGCATACATTTTGCCCTGATTATTCATATAGCATGCTAATTCTTCAGATCTTTTTCCGTGACCAAAAAATACGTCGCCTCTTATAGCTCCTTTTATTGCTCCACCAGTGTCTTGAGCAATAAACAATCTTCTATATTTCCTATCAATGTAATTTCTGGTTTTAGGTAAAGATGTGTCAATCCATATAGGTGTTCCATATGGATATATTGCACTATCTAGCGCAATTGAGCGTTCAGGAGTAAGAGCTATGCCTTGTGCTCCAATCGGTCCATCGCCATTAATTTTTCTGAAGAAAATATATGATTGATTTTGTTCAATTATTTTTTTACTATCTCTAGGGTTTCTATGGAGCCATTCTATCATGTCTAAGGCAGAATTAATTCCTTTTGCATCATATTTTTTAAAGTAAGGTCCTATTGATGTATAATCAAATCCATTTTGTCCAGCATATCCTAATCTTATTAAATTACCGTTATCTAACTTAACACGTCCAGAACCTTGTACATGCATGAAATATAACCTGGCGTGATTATCAACCCATAAAATCTCTAAATTTTTATTCCTAAGAGAACCCTTATTAATGGAAGAGTGTGAAAGATAATCTCTATTTTGATGAGTCGAGAGATTTTTTGGAGGCATATATACAGGATGCTTACATCTTCTAGTTTTTTTTAAACTTCCGTTTATCTCAATTTCATAATAGCCAGTAAATTTACCTATCTTTTTATTAGTGCTTCCATCAAAGATAACATATGGAATAAACCACCTTTCAAAAAATTTCTTGGCTCCTGTACTTGTTTCTATTTTAGCCCTTTCTAATTTTTTGCATATTAATTTCCAGTTTTTAGCTGATCCTCCTATATTAGTTAATGTGCTTACAGGGTTAGAATTATTTAATTGTAAAATTTTTTGACAGGAATTAGAAAAAGTTTTTAGACTGATTAGATGGTTATCATATTCCCACCCAACTAATTTGCTATATTCAGTCTTAAAAAATTTAACTTTTCTAACTTTATATTTCCGTTTTTTTGTACCCGAACATGAGCTTAAAGCTATAATAAAAATTAATAATATTAAATTTTTAAGTATCTGGTGAGTCATTTAGAGGTAGTTTCTGTTAATAACCAAAGATTTCCTGATTTAATTTTTTTGCTAAAGTTCCAGATATCGAAAATTTGTAAAATATTATTTGGATTGCCTGATATGATGTTTTTATTGTTATCAGTTACTTGTATAATTTGCTCACTGTGAATTTCTACTTTAATATTTATTGTATTATTTTTAATGTTTGCATCAATAATTTTTACATCTTTAATACCAATTAATGTAACGTCATAATTAATTTTCTTCTCTTTCCTTTTTGCTATTTCATTAGTAAATTTTTCATATAGTTTTTTTTCTAAAAGTTTCTTTAAAGTTTCAGTTTCATCATTATTTAAAGCTGTAAGAATCATTTTAAAAGCTTTTTTAGCACCATTAAGAAATTTATTAATGCTAAACTCATTTTCTTCTATGATAATTTTTTCAAATACTTTCTTTATTTTTGGATTAAGATTAGCTTCTTTAAGAGATATTATTTCAAATTCAACATTTTTTACTTGTTTTACACATTTTTTAATTGTATCAACTACTGGTTCAATGTGAGTGAATTTTTTTAAATTTTCATCTTCTTTTCCAAGAACCTGAAAAAGTTTATAAATAATAAAAGCTGTAAGTGCTGCTAAAAAAATTAGTTCCATAAATATCCTTAAATTTAAATTACATTTTTATTTTTACTTTACTTAAATATATATTATCTTTGTATTCTTCAAGTAAATTTGATATAAATCATTAAATAAAAAAAATATATCTAATTATATGTCAAAAAAATCAGATGTTAATGGTAGTGTACTAGTTAATGCTCAATATATCAAAGATTTATCTTTTGAAAATCCAAAAGCTCCATATAGTTTATTGGGAAGTGAAAAACCTGAAGTAGATGTGTCAATTGATATTGGTGCACACAATATACAGGAAGAGACTTATGAGGTTGTTTTAGCAATTCAAGTTAAATCAGTGGTTAAAGAAGATGTTCAGTATTTAATAGATTTAAAATATGCTGGGGTTTTTACTTTAGATAAAGGTATGAATAATGAAGAGAGAGAAAAGGTTATATTTATACAGTGTCCAACTATAATTTTTCCTTATGCTAGAAGAGTAATTTCAGATATTTCTAGAGATGGTGGATATTTACCACTATATATTTCTCCTGTTGATTTTATGACATTATACAATAACAACAAAAATAAAAATTCTAATGAACAATTTAATTAATTATGGATGCTGAAAATATCATCAATATAGCGCAAGATAGTGTAATAGTATTGTTAAAATTATCTTTGCCATTACTATTAGTTGCTTTGTTTGTTGGTGTGTTAATTTCCTTGGTTCAGGCTTTGACTCAAATTCAAGAGCCTACTATTTCATTTGTTCCTAAAATAATTGCGGTTTTTTTTTCAATTTTTTTATCATTAAATTATATGGGAAGTATATTATCAAGTTATATGGAAAAGATTGTCTCGCATATAATTAATTTACAGTAGGAGATCATCAATTACATCAATTTAATATTTTAATAGGGCTATTTTACATAATATAAAGGCAGCGTCAAGTTAATGGAAATAAGAGTATAATACAATCCTACTTCTTAAATTTTATGCAGCAGATATCATTTGCATAGCTTCATTCCAAATAGATTTAGCATTTTGGAAATTATCCCTTTGGTCTCTAGCGGTATTAGTGTATCTACCTACATTTACAGCAAATATGTTTCGTACTTTACCCATTAATGACAGAGTTTGCTGTATTCCTCTGGGTGATTTGAATTTTATCAAACATTTTTCCTTTCTACGTGTGGGTTGATGCGCATTCTCTACACGATTGTTCAGTCCCTTGTGCTTCCTATGATCTGTTTTTAAGCACATTTGCTTTATCGGTTTTACATAGCTTTTTAACTTATCTGTAACTATCACTCTAGGTACGAGATATGTTTGTAACAATCTTGATAAGAACCTTACTGCCGATTTTTTATTACGACGTTTTTGCAAAAATACATCTAGTTCATATCCCCCTGAGTCCACTGCTCTCCATAATACATAATGTTCACCTTTCACTTTTATTGTCATCTCATCTAAATGCAATTTATCTGATGTTTTCCTTTGTTTCTTTTTGATTACGTTTTCAAATTCTTTGCCAAATTTATAGCACCAACTTCGTATAGTTTCATGGCTTACATCTATTCCTCTGTACAGTAATTGCTCTCTGATATCTCTAAAACTCAGATTAAACCTGTGATACTGCCATACTGCTTGACCTATTACCATCATTGGATATCTGTGCCTACTTGGTCTTGCTAACACATTTTCCTGAACTTTCTATTTTTTCAGATTCTATATTTTTCCTAACTTTTATTCAATCTCATTACCATACTTTCTTTAACTTGACGCTGCCGTTTGCAACAGACCCCCTTTTAGGGTGGATTATGAATATATATAATGATAGTTAAACTTAGTAAAATGGTAATTATTGCTGTAAGAGGTATTATAGTGCCATTAAAAAAAATAACCAGCTAATGCAATGCTGATTGTTACTAAGATAGTTCTTGTAGATGCGATTATTGATGAGCTTGCACCTTTAATATTGGGATGAAGAGACATTGCATCAGTAAATAAAATTGTTATTAAAATTGCAAAGCTTGCACTGCAAATCATCATACTAAGTGTAATTAAGTGAGGAGTTGTATATATATAAGCAGTGTAATTAAGTGATGTGCAACCAATAATCATTATAGTAAATCCTATTTTTTTTGCTGCGGAAATATTTGTAAATTTGATAATATAATGTGTTAAAAAGCAAAATATAACAAATACAGCCCATACACCTCCTTGATGATATCCATATATACTTTTGCTAACATTTAGATGATTAATATATATAATTGAAGCACCTAAAGTAAAAGTGATTATGCTGCATGCCATAAAGCCAAGTGCAAAAAGATATGCTAACATCAGTTTATCTGAGAGTAAAAATATATAATTTTTACAAATTTGACTTAAGTTAGTCATTAGTTGATTAGAATTATTTTTATTAAATTTACCAGTTTCATTGATAAATATTGATACTAGTAGTATTGATAAACTTGTAAAGATTGTAATCAATAAAAAATTAAACTGCCAACTAATTAACAAGCCTAAATATCCACCAACTACTGGTGCGATTGCTTTACCAAAAGTCAATATTCCATTCTTCAAGCCAATAAAAGTTCTAGCTTTTTCTTTGTTGCAAACATCAAAAATTATTGCAATACACACAACCATTGGAGCAGAAGTGCCTATACCGTGTAAAAATCGAAAAAATATCAAATAATATATGTTGGAAGTCAGCATACTACAAAAGCAACCAAACACTAAAAAAAGTAATCCTACTAATAAAGTTTTTTTTCTACCTGAATAATCTGAAATAGAACCTAAAAAAAGGCTACCTATAGCAACACCTAAGGAATAACTACTACTCATTAAATGAAATATCCTAGAGTTAGTGTTAAAAAATTTAATCATATCAGGGAAAGTAGGAGATATGAGATCATTTTGTGTATGAGCAATTACAAAGCAAATGGTGATAATAAAAAAAAAGAAGTTCATTAAAAATATTACAATTTATCTTGCTTGTACTTTAAAAAAGTAAAAAGTAAAGTAAAAATATAGAAGATAATATAAATTTTTCAATTTGAGTTGGGTTGTATATGTGCTATAAGATAATAAAATTTATATTTATTATTATATGCTAGATTCTATCAAAGAGTTCATTCCAAGTATTCATAAAGAAGGCTATTTTTTTATAAGTGTTTTTGCAATTATTACCTTAATACTTTTTATGTGGTCTCAACAGTTAGGTTGGATAGGTTTTATATTAACTTTATGGTGTATTTTCTTTTTTAGGGATCCTAACAGGGTTATTCCAAATCAAAACAATGTTTTAGTTAGTCCAGCCGATGGTATTATACAAAAAATTGAAAAAGCAAAAATGCCTAAAGAGATTTCAAGTAATGATAAAGAGATGAATAAAATTAGTATATTTTTAAATGTATTTGATGTCCACGTTAATAGAATACCTATATCTGCTAAAGTAAAAAAACTTAGTTATCATCATGGTAAATTCTTCAATGCTTCACTTGATAAAGCTAGTGAGCATAATGAAAGACAGTCTATTCTTTTAGAATTAAATGATAAACAAGAAGTTGGTGTTATTCAAATTGCTGGCCTTATTGCGCGTAGGATAGTTTGTGATTTAAAAGAAGATCAAAAAGTATCAACAGGTGAAAGACTTGGTATAATTAGATTTGGAAGTAGGGTGGATGTTTATTTGCCTAATCATTTTGAGATAAAAGTATTAGAAGGCCAAAGAATGATAGGAGGTGAGTCTGTTATTGCTGAACTAAGAGAGAGTAAAAAGTCTAAGTCTGTATCTTCTAAATCAGCTTCTACAAAATCTATAACTATATCTACTGATAAAAAAAATATAAATAAATCTACTAAGTCCAATGCATCAAAGGTAAAAGTTAGTAAAAATAAAGTAAATACTAAAGTTAGTGATAAAAAATAATTGTAATCAATGACATTTACTTCAAAAAAAATAAACATACCATTATCCAAGCTTATACCTTCCATGATTACAATTATGGCGCTATGTTTAGGTATTACATCTATTAGGTATTCTTTGGACGGAAAATTTAATATAGCTGTTGCTCTGATAATTATAGCTGCTTTTCTTGATGGGATTGATGGTAGAATTGCTAGATTATTAAATTCTACAAGTGAATTTGGAGCGCAACTAGATTCATTAGCAGATTTATGTAGTTTTGGAGTTGCACCTGCTATTGCTGTTTATTTATGGTCTCTAAAGGAAATACCATATAAAGGTGTTGGTTGGGGTATTGTTTTAGTTTATATTGCTTGTTCAGCACTAAGGCTTGCTAGGTTTAATACCCAAATTTTTGATCATGAAAGTAAAAATAAAGAGGTTAAGAATAATTTTTTTATTGGTGTTCCTATGCCGGTTGCAGCTGGTTTATTATTAATACCATTAATGTGTTCTTTTGAGATATTTAAGAGTAATTTATTAATAAATTCATATTGGTTCATAGCTTTTTACATGATTTTTATTGGCTTGTTAATGATAAGTAAGATTCCAATATATTCAGGAAAAAAAATAAGTGTTCCTAAGGAAAGAGTTAACTTATTTTTAATACTTTCTGGAATTGTTTTTACAGGTATTATATTTGAACCATGGTTCTTACTGCCAATTATAGGTTTATTGTATATAATTCTCATTCCTATAGGTAGTATTTATTATTATTGTAAAATAATCAAAAACAAAGATATTAGAACCACAAAAATTTCAGTTATTTTAGTGATAGCTTTTGTATTAATGACTCAAAGCAATGTAAAAGCATCTGAATATAACCATTCAGATTCAATACACTGTTTAAATGCAATTAAAATTTTTGAAAAAAAGTATAATATACCTAAGAATTTTTTATATCTAATTTCATTGGTTGAATCTGGTAGATATAATAATATTTCTAAAACTGCTCAACCATGGCCATGGTCAGTTAATATAAATGGTAGGTCAGAATACTTTAAAAGTAAGACAGAGTTAGTTAGTGCTTTAAAAAAATATGTAGCAAGTGGTAAAGAAAACTTTGATATTGGGTGTAACCAAATAAATTATAAATTTCATAAGCATAATTTTTCAAGCATTGAGCAAATGGCTTCTCCATATTATAATGTTGGGTATTCTGCGTATTATTTAGCGAGTAACTACTTGAAAACAAATAATTGGCAAGAAGCTGTTGCAATGTATCATTCAAAAAATCCTTATCATGGTAGTAAATACATTAAAAAGATTAAACAAACAGCTAAAACCAGTGGAAGTTTATTAATGGCTTTAAATACTAGTAAAAAGAGTGTAATTAATAAATCATTTAATTTAAATTCGAAAGTAATATCTAATTCAAATACAAATTCTAGATTAATTTCTAAAAAATCAATAGGTATTATGGTCTATAATAATTCTAATAAATATGATGATATTATAAAAATTCCTAAGGAGTTAGGATGAATATTTTATCGAATTAGCTAAGTAGATTTATTATAAGATTAAATCGATTAAATCTTGTAATAGCTTAAATTTATGTAGGTTATTATTAATATGTTATCTAATATATTTAATCTTGTTTATATTATATGAATTTAACTTTATCAGAAGCAAAAAATAGAGTTGAGAAACTTAGGAAAGAAATTAAAAAGCATGATGAGTTATACTATATAAAAAGTTTGCCTAAGATTTCAGACAAAGAATATGATGATCTTAGGTTAGAGTTGAATAAGCTTGAAGAGCTTTATCCAAATCTAAGGGATGTAGATAGTATTACTCAAAAAGTTGGTGCGAGAGTTGCAAAAGGGTTTAAAAAAGTAATACATTCATACCCTATGCTTTCGCTTGCTAATGCGTTCAGTAGTGAAGATATATCTGATTTTTTGTCTAGGGTATATAAATATTTAAATCAAGAATTAAACAATACAATATATTTTCATTGTGAACCAAAAATTGACGGTGTGTCTTTTTCTGCTCATTATAAAAATGGTGAAATGGTTTCTGGGGCTACAAGAGGCGATGGTAAAATAGGAGAAGAAATAACTGATAACTTGAAGGTAATAGAAAATTTTCCTATTAATGTTGATTTTGATCAAGAATTTGAGGTAAGGGGAGAGGTGTATATGAAAAAAAGCGATTTTTTATTGCTTAATGAAGAAAATCAAAAAAGTAATAAAGCAGTTTTTGCAAATCCTAGAAATGCTGCTTCAGGTTCATTGCGCCAACTTGATTATAAAGTTACCAGTCAAAGAAAGTTAAGTTATTTTGTATGGGGAGGTAAAATTGGTAGTGCAAAAACACAAAAAGAGGTTATGGATAAGTTTAAATCTTTAGGATTTAATGTAAATGAGAACACAATTTTGCTTAACAACACAAAAGGTATTATAGATTATTATGAAAGTATGTATCTTAAGAGAGCTGAATTAGATTATGATATTGATGGTTTGGTATATAAAATCAATGAATTAGATTTTCAGGAAATAATTGGTAACATAAGTAGGTCTCCTAGGTGGGCAATAGCTCATAAATTTCCTGCAGATTATGCAGAAACATTAGTGGAAGATATTTTTGTGCAAGTTGGTAGAACTGGCTCAATAACTCCTGTGGCAAAATTAAAACCTGTTAATATTGGTGGGGTTTTAGTAACAAAAGCTTCCTTACATAATGAAGAAGAGATAATTAGAAAAGATATTAAGATAGGAGATATTGTTAAAATTAAAAGAGCAGGTGAAGTTATTCCTCAAATTGTAGAAGTAAAATTTAGCGAAAGAAATTCCTCTTTTGTTAGGGATTTTGTTTTTCCTAAAAAGTGTCCAATATGTGATAGTGCAATTGAAAAATTTGGCGATGATGTAGTTAAGCGATGCACTGGAGGTATAAAATGTGAGGCGCAATTTGTTGAAAGATTATGCCATTTTGTATCAAAAGGAGCTTTTAATATTGAGGGACTATCAAAACAATCAATAATATTATTTTCTCAAAGAGGATTAATAAAATCACCTGCAGATATTTTTAGATTAAAAGATATTAATGAAAAATTAGAAAGCCAAATAGAAGATTGGGAAGGCTGGGGCAATCAATCAGCTCAGAACTTATTTAATTCAATTGATAAGTCTAAAATAATACCTTTTAACAGATTTATTTATGCACTTGGCATTAGACATGTTGGTGAAGTGACTGCAGAGTTAATAGCCAATTATTTTGAAGGTATTGATAATTTATTGATCTTTGCGTCAAATATAAAAAAGTTGGAAGTTTTAGAAGAAATAAATGGAATAGGTGAAGTTATTGCAAAAAGTTTTATTGAGTATTTTAATGATCAATATAATATTGCAGTTATAAAAGATATTTTAAAATATATTAAAATTCAAAAAGTAAATTATATAAAGCCTAAAGAGAAAGGAAAGTTTACTGGAAAGAATTTGATTTTTACTGGTACATTAAAGAAATATTCTAGAGATGAAGCTATTGACATTGTAAAGAAGATTGGAGCTAAGATTGCTGCAACTATATCTAAGAAAGTGGATTATGTAGTTTATGGTGAAAATCCTGGATCAAAATTAAATAAAGCTAATAAAATGAATATAAGTACTATATCTGAAGTAGAATTTTTAAAAATTATTGGAGATAATGATTAAAAAAAAATTTAATGATGATTTGAGTATAGAGCAAAATATAAAAATTTGTTCTGATATCACTCAATCAAAAATATCAGAATTGTTAGATTATAACAAAGAAAATATTATTGTTGATGCAATGCGGTATATGCTGCTGAGTAATGGCAAGATGATTAGGCCTTTTCTAGTATTTGCTACTAATTCAATTTTTTCTAAAAATATACCTAATTATATTGTTAATTTAGCTGCCGCTACAGAGATGATTCATACTTATACTTTAATTCATGATGATTTACCTGCAATGGATAATGATGATTTTAGAAGAGGGCAGTTATCGTGTCATAAGAAATTTCAAGAATCTACAGCAATTTTAACAGGTGATTCATTGCTAACTTTTGCTTTTGAGTTGATTTCGAATTTAGATAATAACTTAAATCCTAAGTTGCAACTAATTATTATTAATGAATTAAGTAAGTTAATTGGTTATAAGGGGTTGATATTGGGTCAAATATTGGACTTGAATATGAAAAAAGATACTTATGATGAAATAAGTTTAGAAAGATTGCGTAAATTGAAAACAGCAAACTTGTTTATTGCTTCTTGTAAGTGCAGTGCTATTTTAAATAATGCAAATGAGAAAGAGATTGAAATATTGTGTTCTTTTGCGGAAAAATTAGGTTTGGCATATCAAATTAAAGATGATATTGATGATAATGAAAAATTTAAGGGTAATAATTCGTTAATAGATATTATAAATGAAGCATTGAAATGTTTAGATTTTTTTGATACTAAAGCATTATTGCTTAGAAATTTCACAGAATATTTATTTATGTCATATATTAAATAACTTATGGTCGATAAAAAAGATAAAAAACTTAAGAATAGCGATATAAAATCTAGAGATAAAAAGTCTTCTAGAAGAGATTTTTTTGTTATGAGTGCAAGTGCTGTTGCAGGTGTTGGAGCTGTTGCTGCTGCAATTCCAATCGTTACTTCGCTTAAACCTGATAAAGGTGTTTTAGCTGCAGGTAGTACGGAAGTTGATATTTCAAATATTAAAAAAGGTGAGACTCATACGGTAATGTGGAGAGGGAAGCCTATATTTGTTACTCATAGAACTGAAGAAGAAATTAAAGAAGCTGAGGATGTTAATTTAGCAGATTTAAGAGATCCAGAACCTGATAAAGATAGAGTTAAAGCTGGGAAGTCGCAATGGTTGATAACAGTGGGAATTTGCACACACCTTGGTTGTGTTCCTATTGGTAATAAAGGTGAATTTGGGGGGTGGTTCTGTCCATGCCATGGTTCTCATTATGATAGTTCTGGAAGAATTAGAAAAGGCCCTGCTCCTAAAAATTTGGCAATACCACCATATGAATTTATTAGCGATTCTAAGATAATGATAGGTTGAACCTATTAAAATGAAAAAAACAAAATCAATAATTTGTATTGTATCAATTTTTATAATCTTAACTACCTATGTAATAAAAAGTGCTTATGCAGATTGTTTTATATTAGCTGATAGAAAAAAAATTATTACTAATGAAGGGGACTG
The DNA here is from genome assembly GCF_009690945.1 of Rickettsiales endosymbiont of Trichoplax sp. H2. NCBI lineage: Bacteria > Pseudomonadati > Pseudomonadota > Alphaproteobacteria > Rickettsiales > Rickettsiales endosymbiont of Trichoplax sp. H2. Next base: position 235,053 of record NZ_NPHZ01000003.1, on the reverse strand, counting down.
TAAAACTAGATATACTCCTGCTTCCACTTTTAAAATTGCTATTAGTTTGATGGGTTATAATGAAGAGATACTTATTGATGAAAATAACCCTAAAGTTAAATTTAAGAAAGGATATGTTGATTGGTTAGATAATTGGAAACAGACTTATTACCCAAGTTTATGGATTAAAAATAGTTGTGTTTGGTATTCACAATTTATTACTAAAAAATTAGGTTTTAATAAGTTTCAAAATTATGTTAATAAGCTGAATTATGGTAATGGCAATGTATCTGGTGATAAAGGAAAATCAAATGGGCTTACAAATGCATGGCTTTCAAGTTCTTTAAAAATTTCTCCTATAGAGCAATTAAAATTCTTACAAAAGCTTATATCAAATAACTTGCCAGTTAGTAAACAAGCTCAAGAAATGACAAAAAAAATATTGTATATTGAAAGATTAGGAGATTGGAAACTTTATGGGAAAACAGGTAATGGGCTATTGCGAAGTGATGGTAATAATAAGTTAGATATACAAGTGGGTTGGTTCATAGGTTGGATAGAAAAAAATGGTATATCAATAATTTTTAATTACTTAATTGTTGATGAAAAAAAACAAAAAACTTATGCAAGTTTTAGAGCTAGGGATAAATTAAAAAAATTGCTTAAAAAATATAATTATTATTAAATTTTTAAAAGGTCTGAAATTTTTAATGTAAAAACATCTATAAGATTATTAACTGCAGATTTAAATTAAAAAAAAGATTGATGAGTGTGCTGAGATAAGATAATTAATAATGTGAAATTTATATTTTGTTATTTGTGAATATTAATGAAAAAAAATAATAAAAGTTTAACGGATTCAATAGTTAATTGGATAGAATATAGATTACCAATATTCAGTTTTATTAAGCATTCTGCAGACTATAGAGTTCCTAAGAATTTAAATTATGCTTGGAATTTCGGATCACTGGCTGGTATTGCGTTATTATTGCAAATTGTTACAGGGTTGTTTCTTGCAATGCAATATACTCCTCATGTTAAAATGGCGTTTGATAGTGTTGAAAATATAATGAGAAATGTTAATTATGGGTGGTTGCTTCGTTATACTCATGCAGTAGGAGCATCAATGTTTTTTGCAAGTATTTATATTCATATTGGCAGGGGATTATATTATGGTTCGTATAAATCTCCAAGAGAAATGGTTTGGTTTTTTGGAATTTTTATTTTTGTAGCAACAATGGCGACCGCTTTTATGGGGTATGTTCTGCCATGGGGACAAATGAGCTATTGGGGAGCAAATGTTATAACTAATCTGTTTTCAGCAGTTCCTTTTATTGGAGATGAGATTGTTGTTTGGTTATGGGGAGGTTTTTCTGTAGATAATCCAACGCTTAATAGATTTTTTGCACTGCATTTTTTATTACCGTTTGTTATAGTGGGATTGGTTATTATTCATATTGTAGCTTTACATGTGCATGGATCTAACAATCCAACAGGTGTAGAAATTAAATCAAAAAAAGATTCTATTCCATTTCATCCTTATTATACTGTGAAGGATTTTTTTGGATTTGGAATATTTTTTATGATTTATTTTTATTTTGTCTTTTTTAAGCCTAATGTTTTGGGACACCCAGATAATTATATTGAAGCAAATCCATTGGTTACACCTGCACACATAGTTCCTGAATGGTACTTTCTACCCTTTTATGCAATACTAAGGTCTATACCTGATAAATTAGGTGGTGTAATTGCTATGTTTGGAGCCATATTGATACTTTTTGCTTTGCCTTGGCTTGATAGTTGTAAAGTGAAAAGTGCTAATTATAGGCCTTTGTTTAGAATCTTTACTTATCTGTTTTTTATAAATTTTTTGATTCTTGGATATTTAGGTGGAGAAGTAGCAGAGGAGCCATATATTACTTTTAGTCAAATTTCAACAATTTGGTATTTTGTTCATTTATTGGTTATTTTGCCCTTATTAGCTAAATTTGAAAAAGTTAAGAAATTGCCAAATTCTATTAGTGAATCTTAAATTTAAAGATAATATTTAAATTTACAGTCTTATTCTCATTGAAAATTATCATTAAATAATATATATTATTACTAGATTTTAAACTTATATATTTAATAGATATGGTAGACTATACAAATTATGCACAATCTAATGTTCAAAGACCTGGATATAATGAAGGTCTGAGAGTTTATATGTTATCTGTGTTTCAAAATATGGGAATAGCTCTTGTTATTACAGCTCTTGTTGCTATGTTTACAGCATCATCTCCAGGTTTGATGAATGCTATATTTTCTACTCCATTACAATGGGTTGTTATGTTAGCTCCTTTAGGTATGGTGTTTTTTATGAGTGCTAAAATTATGTCTATGTCTGTATCAGGTGCTAGAACTTCATTGTGGGTTTTCTCAGGATTAATGGGGCTTTCTTTGTCATCAATATTTTATGTGTACACAAGTGAAAGTATTGCAAAAACATTTTTTATTACAGCTTCGTTATTTGGGGCTATGGCATTATATGGCCATACAACGAAAAAGGATCTAACTGGAATGGGTTCTTTTTTAATGATGGGAGTTATAGGTATTTTTATTGCAAGTTTTGCGAATATGTTTTTTCAAAGTTCTGCTTTAAGTAATGTATTATCTTATGTTGGTGTTATAGTGTTTACATTGCTTACTGCATATGATGTTCAAATGCTTAAATCAGTTTATTACCAAATGGGTAATACTTCTAATGAAGTAGCTCAAAAAACTGCAATATACGGTGCTCTTAATCTTTATATGGACTTTATTAATTTGTTTATATTCTTACTAAGAATTTTTGGAGTTAGGAGGGATTAAATTATAAATATAAACAAAGTAAAATTAACTGGTGTATTGTCAATTTTGACTTTACACTAACGTTAAATTTTAATTATTAACTTTATTAAGTAGTTAAGTTGAACGAAGATAAATCTAAATTATCCGGAACAGTTTCTGTTTCAATTGAAAATGAAATGCAAAGTGCATACTTAGATTATGCAATGAGTGTTATAGTAAGTCGTGCATTGCCAGATTGTAGAGATGGACTAAAGCCAGTTCATAGAAGAATACTATTTGCTATGAATGAAACTGGTAACTTTCATGATAAACCATACAGAAAATCTGCTAGAGTAATTGGTGAAGTAATGGGTAAGTATCATCCTCATGGTGATAGTGCTATATATTCTGCTCTTGTTAGAATGGCGCAAGATTTTTCTTTAAGATTACCTCTTATTGATGGTCAAGGTAATTTCGGCTCAATAGATGGTGATTCACCAGCTCAAATGAGATACACTGAGGTTAGGCTTGCAAAATCTGCAAGTTTTCTTTTAACAGATATAGATAAAGATACTATTGATTTTCAAGATAACTATGATGGCTCTGAAAGAGAACCAAAAGTACTGCCATCTAGATTTCCCAACTTATTAGTAAATGGTGCAAGTGGAATAGCAGTTGGTATGGCTACTAGTATACCTACTCATAACTTAGGTGAAGTTATTGATGGATGCTGCGCTTTAATTGATAATTCTGAAATTTCAGATCAAGAACTTATTGAATTTGTTCCTGCTCCAGATTTTCCAACAGGTGGTGAAATTATCAATGGAGACAGTGTTAAATCTGCGCTTTTAAAGGGTAGAGGAAGTGTAGTAATCAGAGGAAAAACAGCTGTAGAAGAGAAAAATGGTAAAGAATCTATAATAATTTCTGAGATACCTTATCAGGTTAATAAAGCTGAAATGTTAAAAGCAATTGAGAATCTCGTTAGAGAGAAAGTAATTGAAGGTATTTCTGAAATAAGAGATGAGACAAATAAATTAGGAATTAGAGTTGTTATTGATCTTAAGCGTGAGGCAAATCCTGATGTTATATTAAATCAACTATATCAAAACACTCAGCTTCAAAATAGTTTTAGTATTAATATATTAGCTCTTAACGATGGTAAGCCAGAAGTTATGGGAGTAAGAGCTATACTTAGTGCATTTATTAATTTTCGAAAAGAAGTAATAAAAAGAAGAACTACTTTTTTACTTAATAAAGCAAGAACAAGGGCTCACTTATTGATAGGGCTTGCTATAGCTGTAGCAAATATTGATGAGATAATTGCTCTTATTAAATCTTCTGCAGATACACAGGCTGCTAAAATTAATTTAATGAGCAGAGAATGGAAATCTGAACAAATAATACCTTTGCTTGATTTGGTAGCTGATCATAGAAATGAGATAAAAGATGGTAAATGCTTTTTCACCGAAGAGCAGGCAAAAGCAATTTTAGAAATGAAATTACATCGTTTAACAGCTTTAGAAAAAGGTAAAATTGATAATGAACTCAAGGATCTTGCTAAGATTATAAAAGAATATCTTGATTTACTTTTCTCTGATGAAAAATTAGTTTCTTTAATAAAAGAAGAATTATTAAGTGTTAAGTCTACTATTGCGACTCCTAGAAAGACTGTTATTAAAAATGAAGGACTTAATGTTTCTGATGAAGATTTAATTCAAAAAGAAGATATGGTGGTTACATTGACTAAGACTGGGTTTATAAAAAGGGTTCCATTAGCAGTTTATAGAGCACAAAGACGTGGTGGAAAAGGAAGGTCTGCTATGACAATGTATGAGGACGATATTATTAATGAATTATTAGTTACTAATACTCATGTTCCGTTATTATTTTTTTCATCTATGGGAAAAGTTTACAAATTAAAAGTTTATAAATTGCCAATTTCCAGTCCTCAATCAAAGGGCAGGGCTGTAGTTAACTTATTACCTTTAGAGCAAAATGATAGCATTGCCAGTATTATGCCGATGCCAGAAAATATAGATGATTTAGATAAGTTAAATATTATATTTTCTACTCAAAAAGGAAACGCTAGAAGAAATAAACTTAGTGATTTTACAAATATTCAAGCAAATGGGAAAATTGCGATAAAATTAAGTAGTGATGATAAATTAGTTGCGGTTTCTGTATGTGAAGATCAGTCTCATATCTTGCTTGCAACAAGAAAGGGAAAAGCTGTAAGATTTTCTGTTGAGTCTTTAAGGGTATTTAAAAGTAGAGCATCAGATGGTGTAAAAGCTGCAAAGTTATCAGGAGGTAAAGATACTGTTGTATCAATGTCTATTTTAAATTCTGGTGAATTAGATATATTAAAAAGAGATGAGTATTTAAAAGTTCCTTTAAAAACTAGATTAAAATTAGCATTAGATATACATAATAAACCTCAAAAGCAACTAAATATAGATGGAATTGATATAAATAAAATTGCAAAAGAGGAGCAATTTATTTTAACAATTACAGAAAATGGTTATGGTAAAAGAACTTCAGCATATGAATATAGAGTTACAAATCGTAATAGCCAAGGAGTATTAAACATAGATACAGGTAATAGAAATGGTTACGTTGTCTCATCTTTTCCTGTTGAAGAAGACGACCAGATAATGTTAATGACAAATCTTGGTACTATTATTAGAACTGAAGTTAATAAGATTAGGGTAACTAGTAGAAATGCTAAGGGCGTCAAGATTATTGATTTAAATAAGGGAGAAAAAGTTGTTTCTATCTCTAAAATATCTATATCTATTGATGAGCGAGAATAATAGGGGTATGGTTACAGTTTGGAGATACTTTGTTATTTTCTGTTTAATCTTTATATACGGTATTATAATATCTCATTCAAAAATTGAAATAAATATTAGTGATGGAATATATGAAGCTTTACCGGTTGCAGTTGCAGAATTTGAAGGTGAGAATTTAGATTCAATTGAATTTGGAATAAAGATAAGAGATGTTTTAGTTAATGATTTAAATAATTCAGGAATATTCCGTGTTATAGAAAATGAGGCTTTTTTAGAAATTCCAACAATAAATAAAATTCCAGTTTTTACAAATTGGCGTACTATAAATTCTAGTATGATATTAGTTGCTAAGGTGAATTTAGATAGAGAAAAAGACTTTGTAGAAGTTAGTTATATATTATATGATTCTTTTAAGGAGAAGGAGGTAGAAAAGGGACAATATAAAATTCCTATAGCTGGATGGAGGAGGATTGCACATAAAATAGCTAATAGTATATATAAAAAATTTATAGGTGTTGAAGGCTATTTTGATTCACGTATTATCTTTGTATCTGAGAAAGGTGATGAAAAGAATAAGATAAAAAGATTAGCAATAATGGAACAGGATGGTGCTAATTTTAAATTTTTAACCAGTGGCAACGAATTTATTTTATCTCCTAGGTTTGATATGAAGTCTCAAAGAGTAACTTTTATGAGCTATAAGAGTAGAAAAAATCCTCCAAAGGTCTATGTACTTGATTTAGAAACTGGGGAGCAAGATTTAATAGGTGACATGGCTGGCATGACTTTTGCCCCTAGCTTCTCTCCTGATAATAATTATGTTGTGATGTCTTTAGCAAAAAAGGGTACAACTAATATTTATGAAATAGATTTAAATACAAAAATAAAAAAAGAATTAACAAATGTTCATGGTTGTATAGATACTTCTCCATCATATTCGCCAGATGGTAAAAAAATATTATTTAATTCTGATAGAGGAGGAAGAAAAACTCAAATCTATGTAATGGATAGAGATGGTGAAAATATCAAAAAAATAAGTAGTGGCGAAGGTAGCTATAGAACTCCTATTTGGTCTCCTGATGGCAAATGGATAGCATTTACTAAAATATTATTAGGTAATTTTTATATTGGGATTATGAAGCCAGATGGTAGTGATGAAAGACTATTAACAAGTAGTTGGCTTGAAGAGGGTCCTTCTTGGGCTCCTAATAGTAGAACTATTATATTTGGTAGACAAAAAAGAGATGGAAGTAATAAAATTTATGCTATTGACATTGATGGTAATAATGAAAGAGTAATTTATACACCTACTGATGGATCTCAACCTTCATGGTCAGCACATTTAAATTAACTCGAACTGACAGTGACATATAAAAATTAGAAATTTATACCAAATTTATTCATCACGAGCCACGAAAATAGCATATCAATACTGCTTTTTTATTGTTTATTCTCGTAATTATTTAATGTCGTGTTTTTCATTGGGGTATTTAAATATATTTAATATATTTTTTGATGGAGCTGATTTATATAACCTATAAAGAAAAATAAGAGGTAATAAAAGATTAAATAAATATACTAAAGGATAGTATTTATAGCTAATTTGACTAAATATATAAAATGATAAGTTAAAACCTATAATAATTAAAAAGGAAAAGAATGCATAAAAATTTATCTTATAATTTTGTATTCTACTTTCCTCTTTTAGTGTTATAAAATAAAGAATAATAATAATGGACAAAGATGTTACAGGCCAAATTATTCTGAAATGACCCTGTGTTCTAAATTTTTGAATTTTATTTTTTGGTATAGTATCTGATTTTAATAACTCAATAAAATTTAATTCATAACTATCGTCAATTAATTTATTATTAGGTTTTTCATGTTGATTTAAATCTATAATAAATTCTGAAAATTTTACCATTATATAAGTATCTTTAATATTTTGAAATTCTATTTTAATTCCGTTATAAAGGATCATTTTATAAATATTATTATTTGAATAAAATCGACCTGAATTAGCAATATAAGTGATTTCTTTGTTTGGGTTTTTTGAATCATTAATCAAAATATTTTTTAATAAATTATTACCTTCTTTTTTTTCTATATATATAGTTAAATTATTAACTTTTGATATAAAAGTATTAAATTGAATTAAGTTTGAAATTGAGTTTTGATTAATATCAAATTTTAAATTTTTAAATTTTTGAGAACTAATTGGTATTAAATAATAAGAAATTAATAAATGAATTATAGTAACAATAATAGAAAAATATATAAATGGCTTAATAATATTTATTCTAGTAACTCCTAATGAATACAATATAATAATTTCTCTATCTAGCAATAGTTTATTATAAACATAATAAACTGTTAATGTTAATGATATAGGTATTATTATAAAGATTAATAATGGTAATAAGCATAAGGTTAAATTTAAAAAATCTAAAATTCTAGCTCCCTGACTTAAAATTAGTTCTAAATACCTAATGGATTGAACAATCCAAGCAATCCCAACAATTGTAAAAGTTATAATGATAAAAGGAAAAAATAAATTCTTAAGTATATTTTTTTCGTAAAGAAACATAATAATATGTTAAAATGGTGTGTCCTGGAGGATTCGAACCCCCGACCCACAGCTTAGAAGGCTGTTGCTCTGTCCAGCTGAGCTAAGGACACATTAATTGTAAAGTAATTATAATATGGAAAAAGTCAATAACTAACAACTATATCTTTATAATGAATATAATTTTTCTTATAAATTTAGCTAGACTTAGCTTCACTATAGCGTTCCTTTAACTTATCCATATAAAAACCTGTTCCAGCTGGAATTAATCTTCCAACAATGACATTTTCTTTCAAACCTTCAAGATGATCTGATTTACCTGAAACCGCAGCCTCAGTTAGTACTTTTATTGTTTCTTGGAACGAAGCTGCAGATAAAAATGAATTTGTTTGAAGAGATGCTTTCGTTATACCTTGTAAAACCCCTATTGCTTGTGCAGGTTTATATTTCTCTTTTATAGCTTTTTTATTAACTTTTTCAAAATATGTAATATCTACTTGTTCACCTGTGATAAAAGTTGTTTCTCCAGGTTCAGTGATTTCTACTTTTTTCAGCATTTGTCTTAAAATTACTTCAATATGTTTGTTATTAATTTTTACTCCTTGTAATTTGTAAACTTGCTGAACCTCATTAATCATGTAATTAGCAAATTCTTCTTTTCCAAGTATGCGTAAAATATCATGTGGCGAAGGATCACCATCAAGTAGCATCTCACCTTTCATAACATAATCACCTTCATTTACAGATATATGTTTACCCCTTGGTATCAAATATTCTGCTGTATCTTTACCATCCTTTGATTTTACTATTAATCTTCTTTTAAATTTATAATCTTGGCCATATTCAATATATCCATCAACTTCACTTAATATAGCTGTTTCTTTAGGTTGACGTGCTTCAAATAATTCAACAACTCTTGGTAATCCACCTGTTATATCCCTACTTTTTGAAGATTCTTTTGGCATTCTTGATATAACATCTCCTATTTCTACTTTTTGATTATCTGATACATTGATAATAGCATTGACTGGTAAAAAGTATTTAGCTTCTAAGCCGTTGTTTAATTTTATAGGATTTCCATCTTTATCTTTAATTAATATTCTAGGTCTTAAATTAGATTTTTTATTACTTTGTTTTCCATCAATAACAACTTTATTAATTATTCCAGTTATATCATCTTGTACTTCTTTTACTGATATGGAATCTTTTAGATCAACAAAAGAAACATATCCTTCTACTTCAGTCATTATAGGTAATGTAAATGGATCCCATTCAGCTATTTTATCGCCAGATCTTACTTTTGATTTAGCTTCGAATAAAATTTTAGCACCATAAGGAACTTTGCTTCTAAATTTTTCGTTATTTCTACCGTCTACTATAACCAATTCACAATTTCTACTCATATTAATTTTCACTCCATTACTGTTTATTATAATGGATGAATTTTCAAAATTAATTGTTCCAGAATGAGAAGAAATGATATCAGATTTTGTAGCTATTTTTTGAGCTGCACCACCAATATGGAATGTTCTCATAGTTAACTGAGTTCCTGGTTCACCAATAGACTGAGCTGCAATAACACCAATGGCTTCACCTAAATTTACCATCTGACCGGTTGCAAGGTCTCTGCCATAGCATTTGCTACAAATGCCTTTTTTACTTTCACAAACTAATACTGATCTAATTTTAACTGTCTCAATGTTATTGTTTTCAATTAATAACATTAAGCTTTCATCAATTAGTTTTCCTTTTTTTATTAAAGGTGTAGTTCTTTCTGGTATATATATATCATCTGCTAAAACTCTACCTAAAGCTAATTCTCTTAAAGGTATAACAACTTCTCCATTTTCAACTTTTTCTCTAACTAAAATAGAGTTGTTTGTACCACAATCTTCCTCATTTACAATGCAATCTTGAGATACATCGACTAATTTTCTAGTTAAATAACCTGAATTAGCTGTTTTTAATGCTGTATCTGCTAATCCTTTTCTTGCTCCATGAGTGGAAATAAAATATTCTAACTCATTTAGCCCTTCTTTAAAGTTAGAAGTAATAGGAGTCTCTATAATTTCACCTGAAGGCTTTGTCATTAAACCTCTCATTCCTGCAAGTTGTCTCATCTGAGCTGGGGAACCTCTTGCTCCAGAATCTGACATAATATGTATACTATTAAGGGATTTAAAGTTTATATTTGAATTTTTATAATCATTAGAATCTACTAATTTTTTCATCATATCTGATGCAATAGTATCAGTACATCTAGTCCACTCGTCAATAGCCTTATTATATCTTTCTCCAGCTGTAATTAATCCATCTGAATATTGCTCTTCATACTCTCTTATCTTTTTTAATGTAGAGTTAATATGTGAGTCCTTTGTTTCAGGAACAACAATGTCGTCTTTGCCAATAGAAATACCAGATTTACATGCATAATGAAATCCTAATCCCATTAAATGATCAGCAAAAATAACTGTTTTCTTTTGGCCGTAATTTCTATATACTACATCAATTAAATTGGAAATTTCCTTTTTAGTCATAACCTTATTAATATGATCATAGTCAATTACTTCAGACTCTTTTGGTAAAAGTTCAGCAATAAATAACCTTCCTGGGGTTATATCAATCATTTTATTTTTAATTTTTCCACCTGAATCACATATTTTTGCTCTATATTTTATTTTTGTATGTATAGATAATTTTCCAGAATCTATAGCATGTTGAATTTCACTTAAAGAACCAAAAAACATACCTTCACCCTTCTGTTTTTCGAAAACTAATGATAAATAATATATTCCTAAAACAATGTCTTGAGTGGGTACTATTATAGGCTCACCACTAGCTGAACCTAAAATGTTATTAGTTGACATCATTAAAACTCTTGATTCTAGCTGTGCTTCAATTGAAAGTGGTACATGAACAGCCATCTGATCTCCATCAAAATCAGCATTAAATGCAGCACAAACTAATGGATGCAATTGAATAGCTTTTCCTTCAATTAATATTGGTTCAAAAGCCTGTATACCTAATCTATGAAGAGTTGGAGCTCTATTTAAGAATACTGGATGTTCTTTTATAACTTCATCCAAAATATCCCACACTTCTGGCCTTTCCTCTTCAACAATTTTTTTAGCAGCTTTAATGGTATTGGATATACCATACAACTCTAATTTTGAATATATAAATGGCTTCATTAACTCAAGCGCCATTCTTTTAGGTAATCCACATTGATGAAGTTTTAATTCTGCACCTACAACAATTACTGATCTGCCAGAATAATCTACCCTTTTACCAAGTAAATTTTGTCTAAATCTACCATGCTTACCTTTTAACATATCTGCTAAAGATTTTAGAGGCCTTTTGTTTGAAGCTTTAATTACTTTGCTTTTTCTACTATTATCAAACAATGCATCTACAGCTTCTTGAAGCATTCTTTTTTCATTACGAATAATTATGTCAGGAGCTTTAAGCTCAATTAAACGATTTAGTCTATTATTTCTGTTTAGAACTCTTCTATAAAGTTCATTTAGATCAGAAGTTGCAAATCTTCCTCCATCTAACATAACTAATGGTCTTAAATCAGGAGGTATAACTGGTAAAACATCCAACACCATCCATTCAAGCTTATTTCCAGATTCTATAAAATCTTCAATTAATTTAAGCCTTTTAACTATTTTTTTTCTATTTGTTTCAGAGTTTGTTTTTAGTAAGTCTTCTCTTAATTTAATTTTATCTTCTTTGAGATTAATATTTTTTAACATGCTTTTGATAACTTCAGCACCAATTCCTGCTTGGAAACTGTCTTCTCCGTAATGTTCAATAGCTTTATAATAATCTTCTTCAGAAAGTAATTGGCCATATTCAAAGCTAGTTATACCAGGGTCATTTACAATATAAGCATCATAGTATAGGACCTTTTCAATTTTTTTTAAACTTATATCCAATAAAGTACATATTCTTGATGGAAGTGATCTTAAGAACCAAATGTGGACAATTGGGGTAGCAAGTTCAATATGTCCCATTCTTTCCCTTCTTACTTTAGAAGTTGTAACTTCAACACCACATTTTTCACAAACTGTGCCTCTATATTTCATTCTTTTGTATTTACCACAAAGACATTCATAATCTTTGACTGGACCAAAAATTCTAGAACAAAATAATCCTCCATTTTCAGGTTTTATAGTCCTATAATTAACTGTATCTGGTCTTTTAACTTCCCCATATGACCATGATCTTATTTGGTCAGGACTTGCAATAGATATTTTTATAGCATCAAAATCTTTATTAACTTGTGGGTTTAAGTAATTAAACACAGATTATTACCTCAAATTATATTAAGTTTATTCTTTTTCTATTATTTCCATATTTAGACCTAGAGATCTAATTTCTTTAATCATTACTTTAAATGACTCAGGTAAACCAATTTCAAATGAATTTTCACCTCTAATAATTGCTTCGTAAGCTTTAACTCTTCCAGCTACATCATCAGATTTTACAGTTAATATTTCTTGTAAAGTATATGCAGCACCATAAGCTTGTAAAGCCCAACATTCCATTTCTCCGAATCTTTGCCCACCAAAATGTGATTTTCCACCAAGAGGTTGTTGAGTAACTAAGCTATATGGACCTATAGACCTTGCATGTATCTTATTATCTACGAGATGATCTAGCTTAAGCATATATATATAACCAACAGTAACTTTTCTATCAAAATATTCACCTGTTCTACCGTCTCTCAATTTAACTTGTCCTGATTTATCTAAACCAGATTTTTCTAAAACTTTATTTATATGATTTTCTTTTGCACCATCGAAAACAGGGGTAGCAAATTTTACTCCTTTTGCAATATCATGGCTTAAATCTAATAAATCATCTTTATCTAAGGTATCTATATAATTAAAAATTTCTTTACTATTTTTATTTTGTATATCAAATACTTCTTTAATTTTTTGCTTTAGTTCTAGTTCATGAGATTTTTGATAATTTTTAAGACTTTTTTCTAAAACTCCAGCAACCTTTTTGCCAAGTGCAACAGATGCCCATCCTAAGTGTGTTTCTAAAATTTGTCCTATATTCATCCTTGAAGGTACTCCTAATGGATTTAAGACAATATCTACAGGTTGCCCATCATCTAAATATGGCATTTCTTCAACAGGAACAATTTTTGATACTACTCCTTTATTACCATGTCTACCTGCCATCTTATCTCCAGGTTGAATTTTTAATTTATTAGCCACGTATATTTTGATAATTTTCAATACACCTTGAGGCAAATCATCACCACTTTGCAGTTTTTCAACTTTATGTTTATAATCTTTTTCAAGTTTTTTTAGATAATTATCATAAAATTCTTCTAATTTTTGAATATCCTCTTTTGATTTTTTATCATCTAATTCTAACGACCAAACTTGCCTATTATCTAAATCATCAAGAAAATTTTGATCAATTATAATGGATTTATTTGCTTTATCTTTTACTTTTTTGCCAAATAAAATAACTTTTACTTTATTAAATACATAATCTTCAATAATTCTTTTCTCATCTTCCATATCTTTTGAAAATTTTTCTATTTCATTTCTCTCAATAGATATAGCTCTTTCATCTTTTTGTACCCCACGTTTTGTAAATATTTTAACATCTACTATAACACCCTTTTCACCAGGAGGCACCCTTAGAGAAGAATTTCTGACATCTGCAGCTTTTTCACCAAATATTGCTCTTAATAATTTTTCTTCAGGAGTAAGTGGTGATTCAGTTTTTGGTGTAACTTTACCAACCAATATATCCCCAGGCTTAACCTGAGCACCAATGTTAACAATTCCAGTTTCATCAAGGTGGGTTAAATTTTCTTCATTTACATTAGGAATATCCCTTGTAATTTCTTCAGGCCCTAATCTTGTGTCTCTTGCAACTATTTCATATTCATTAATGTGTACAGATGTATATATATCATCTTTTACCAAACGTTCTGAAAGCAAAATAGAATCTTCAAAATTATACCCATTCCATGGCATAAATGCTACTAAGATATTTTTTCCAAGAGCAAGTTCTCCCATATCTGTTGATGCTCCATCTGCAAGAATATCTCCTGCTTCAACATATTGTCCAACTTTTACTATAGGTCTTTGGTTTATACAAGTGCCCTGATTTGATTTATCATACTTAATTAATGTGTATATATCAACACCTGAAATATCACCTCTTAATGAAGTATCAACACCTTTATTATTAGGCGATTTAGAAGTATTACTCCTTACTTTTACAACTATACGCTTAGAATCAACTTGATCTATGATACCAGCTCTTTTTGCTAGAATTACAGTTCCAGAATCTGAAGCAACTACTTTTTCCATTCCTGTACCTACGAAAGGAGCTTCATTTTTAATAAGAGGAACACCTTGTCTCTGCATATTTGAACCCATTAAAGCTCTATTTGCATCATCGTTTTCTAAAAATGGAATTAATGAGGCTGCAACAGATACTAATTGTTGTGGAGAAACATCAATTAAATCTATTTGTTCTCTCGATACATTAACAACTTCACCTTTTTTATGACAAGCGACAACATCATCAATAATTTTACCTTCTTCATCTATGGCAATACTTGCCTTAGCAATGTAGTATTTTTCTTCTTCAATTGCAGTTAATTGTACAATTTCTTCTGTAATATATCCATTTTTCACTCTCCTATAAGGGCTTTCTATAAACCCATATTTATCTATATCAGCATAAGTTGCTAATGAACTAATTAAACCGATGTTTTGTCCTTCTGGAGTTTCAATAGGGCATATTCTACTATAATGAGTTGTGTGAACATCTCTTACCTCAAAGCCTGCTCTTTCTCTTGTTAATCCACCAGGACCTAATGCTGATAGCCTTCTTTTATGTGTAATTTCAGCTAATGGATTTGTCTGATCCATAAATTGTGAAAGTTGAGAAATACCAAAAAATTCTCTTAAATAACTCATTAATGTTTTTGAATTTACTAAGTCATGAGGCATAACATTGTCAATTTCTACAGAAGACATTCTATCTATAATTGATTTCTGCATTCTTACAAGGCCCATACGAAATTGATTTTCAACCAATTCCCCAACAGATCTAACTCTTCTATTAGCAAGACTATCAATGTCATCAACTGTCCCAATGCCACATTTTAAGTTTAACAGATGCTTAATAACTACTATAATATCATCTTTGGTAAGAGCTGTCTTAGTATGTGGTACATCTAAATCATGTTTTTTATTAATTTTCATTCTGCCAACAGCTGAAAGATCATATTTTTCATTATCAAAAAACATACTTTCAAAAAGTTGTTTAGCAACTTCAGGAGTAGATGGCTCACCTGGTCTTAAAACTTTATATATATCAGCTAAAGCTTGCTCTTCATCTTTATTTTTATCTAAAACAATTGTATCTCTTATAAAACTTCCTGAGTCTACATTATTTACATCAATAATTATTATTTCATTAATATTTAATGCCTTAACAGAATCTATAACTTCTTGTGTAACTTCTTGAGTAGATTCATATAAAACTTCTCCTGTAGTTAAATTTACAATATCTTTAGCTAAAAATTTTCTTTTTATATCATCTTCAGTTGTTATATAATATCTATCTATATTATTTTTTTCAAAATCTTTTAATATTCTTGGTGTAACCCTAATACCTTTTTTAAATATTACTTCTTTTGTATTAGCATCTACAATATCTTTTTCTATTTTCATCCCTCTAAATTTAATAGGGTCAAATTTAGTGATAAGATTACTATTTTTCCATTCAAATTTTATAAATTTATAAAATTTTTCAAGTATTTGATTTGTATTATATCCAATTGCTCTAAGTAATGTAGAAACATGAATTTTTCTTTTTCTATCTATCCTAAAGTATAATATATCTTTGGTATCAAATTCAAAATCAATCCAAGACCCTCTATATGGAATAATTCTTGCAGAATAAATATATTTGCCAGAACTAGAATTCTTGCCTTCATCATGGGTATAAAACACACCTGGAGAGCGATGCAATTGTGATACAATAACTCTTTGAGCTCCATTAATAATAAAAGTTCCTTTGTTAGTCATTAATGGTATATCACCTAAGTAAACTTCTTGCTCTTTAATACCTTTTATTTCCTTAACTTCAGATTCTATCTCAGTATCCCATAATATTAAACGTAAATTTACCTTTAATGGGGATGCGTAATTAACACCCCGTTGAATGCACTCATCTGGTGTATATTTTGGTTCTCCAAGGCTGTAATTAATATATTCTAATCTAGCTTTATCTTCAGAATCATTAACTTGAAAAACTGATCGTAAGACCTCTTCTAATCCTTGCTTTTTACGATTATCGATAGGAACATTTAACTGCAAAAAATCTTCGTAAGATTTTTTTTGAACTTTTATTAAATTTGGTATGCGTACATTACTAGAGATTTTTCCGAAACTATATCTAATACGCCTTTTAGAAAGATATGAAGACACTCTTTTACCCTTTAAATGTGAATATTAATTATAAATTAGCTAAAATATATTATTCACTTTAAACTTACTTTAGCTCCAGCAGCTTCTAATTTAGTCTTAATTTCTTCAGCTTCGCTTTTTGGGACGGCATTTTTAACTGGCTTAGGAGCGGATTCAACAAGCTCTTTTGCTTCTTTTAAACCAAGTCCTGTTATAGATTTTACTTCTTTAATAACATTTATTTTTTTATCACCAGCAGCTTCTAACACTATATCATATTCTGATTTTTCTTCAGCTCCACTAGCTGCATCTGCTCCTTGTGGTGCAGCAACTACTGTGGCAGCTGCTGATGCAGTTACCCCCCAAGTTTCTTCAAGTTTTTTAGCAAGGTCTGCTGCCTCCATTACAGATAATTTAGATAATTGATCAACTATTTTATCAAGTTCAGCCATTTTAATCTCCTATATAATTTATTGTTTTTCAGCATAAGCTTTTATAACTCTAGCTAATTTTGCACCAGGTTCATTAAGAACCCTTACAACTTTACTTGCTGCAGCATTAACTAAACCTATAATCTTAGCCCTAATTTCTTCTTGAGTAAGCATCTTAGATAATGCTATAACCTCTTCTTTATTGAGGGTTTTATCTAATATTGCCCCACTTACTACATCTATCTTATCATTTTGTTCGCAAAACTTTATAAGTAGTTTAGATGCAGATACTGGATCATCCGAATAAGCAACAGCTATTGGCCCAGTAAAATGCTCATGAATACTTGAAAATTTTGTATCTTTCAAGGCAATTTTAGCTAAGCTATTTTTTGCAACCATAAACTTAGAATCAATTTTTTTAAATTGAGATCTTATAGATTTTGAATCTAATACAGATAATCCTGAATTTTTAATTAAAAAAATTGCTTCATAGTTGTTAAATAACTTAGAATAATTTGTAACCAATTTTTCTTTACTAGCTTTATCCACTTTATATATTTAAAATGTTATTACTTACATGGCAGGTCATGCTAAACTACAAAAGATTTTAAGTCAAGCTTTAATGATGGCCCATGTGTGCAAGATAAAAATATTTCTTTCATAAATATACCTTTTGATTTTGGGGGTTTAGCTGCCAAGATTGCATTATATAACTTTATTATATTTTCTTTTGTCTTTTTTTTATCAAATCCAAGTTTTGCAACACCTGAATGTATTATTCCATTTTTATCGATCCTAAACTCGATTTGTCCTTTTTTAATATTTTTTACAGCTGATACTACATCGTCTGATACTGTGCCTAATTTAGGATTGGGCATAAGTCCTTTTGGTCCAAGTAATTTTCCTATTTTACTTATTTTAGGCATCATTGCTGGAGTTGCAACACATGCTTCAAAATCTAAAAAACCACCCTTGATTTTTTCAATTAAATTATCACCACCTACTTCTTCTGCACCAGAATCTTTACCTTCGTCAATTCTAGAGTCTTCGATTATTAAAGCTACTTTTTTTTCCTTACCTAGACCATTTGGCATAGCAACAGCGCCTCTTACCATTTGGTCAGATTGCTTGGCGTCTATACCTAATTTTAATATAAATTCTATAGTTTCATCAAATTTAACGCTGTATTTACTGGAATATTCATTTATAAAAAACGATATTGCATCATCTAGGTTATATAATTTGTTTTTGTCTATAGCTTTTTTAGCATTTTCAATTCTTTTTCCCATATTAATTGTTTACTTAAATTTTAATCGATAATATTGATTCCCATGGAGCGAGCTGTACCTTCAACAATTTTTGCTGCTGATCCTAACTCATCTAATCCCATGTCTTTAAATTTTATTTCAGCAATTTTTAATACATCATCTTTTTTTAAATTGCCTGCACTTTCACGTCCAGGAGTAGAAGATCCTTTTTGTAAATTTGCATATTTTTTTATTAAGTTTGAAACAGGGGGGGCTTTAACTACAAAAGTGAAGCTCCTATCTGCATATGCAGTAATAATTACTGGTAATTTCATGTTAGGATCTTCTTTTTTTGTCCTATCATTGAATTGCTTACAGAAATCAGCGATATTTAAACCTTTTTGACCTAAAGCTGGTCCAATGGGTGGAGCTGGATTAGCTTTTCCAGCTAATATTTGTAATTTAATTTCACCAATAACTTTTTTCACTTTTTTTACCTTAAATTTTATGAATTTTTTTCCACTTGGTCGAAATGTAGATCTACAGGAGTCTCTCTTCCAAAGATAGAAACTAACACTTTTAAACGTTGTTTTTCATCCTCCACTTCCTCAACAAGTCCATTAAATGTTTCAAAGACTCCATTGATTATTTTTACATTTTCACCTATTTCAAATGTCTTTTTCATCTCTTTTACAACTTTGCCATCTTCTGCTTGTTTTAAAACTCTATTTACCTCAAATTCAGGTATAGGTGAAGGAGTGTTGCTACCTCCTAAAAGTTTTCCAACATATTGCGTATTTTTTACTATATTCCATGTGAGGTCATTTAAGTCCATATTGACCATTATGTATCCAGGGAAAATTCTTTTTTCTGCATTAACCTTTTTTCCTTTTTTTAATTCAACTGTATTTTCTATAGGAACTACAAAATCCTTAAAAGCATCAATTACATGCTTTTTAATAGCGTTTTCTTTTATTAAAGAAATAACCTTTTTTTCGTAACCAGATAAAACGTTAATTATGTACCATTTAGCAGTCAATATTTATCCTCCTAATGTTAATACATAATTGATAGTTTTATATATAGCTCCATCTATCATCAAGAAAAATAACGATGAAATTATAACAGCAAAGAATACTAACAATGAAGATGTTACAGTATCTTTTAAATTGGGCCAAGAAACTTTGTGGCCTTCAAATCTTATTTCATTAATAAAGTTAATTAACTTACTAATTTTCACTTGATTCAGTTTAAAATAAATTATGGATGATAATCATAACTAAGTTACTTTTAAAGTCAAGCCCAAAAAGTATTATTTTTAGTACTAATTAGTAGCTTATCTTCCAGTATTTAAGTATTTAATATATAAATTATTGTAAAGATTAATATGTTTTGTATAAAATTATGTGGAGAAAAAGAGGTAGACCTAAAAAAATGCATATTGATATAAATAAAAACTCATATACCTTTCATGAAAAGAAAGTATGTGATATGGAGGTTTTAGATAAGTGTCTTAATAAAAATATTATTGATGCTTTTCAACATAGTAGTGGAATTAAATTAAGATGGTTTTATACTATTATCTTTGGAGCACCTACTATACAGCCTAAAAATATGGCATTACAGTTTTATAGATCAAAAAATTATAATGAAAAATTTTTGCAATTTATAGGAAGAAGATATTACGATGTATTAAGAGACTTAAAAGAAATTTATGCGCAAAAAATAGTTTTAAGTATTTGTGTGTTTAATGAATTTCCTAAATTTCTTCGAGAAAATCAAAGTAATAATCATTACAATCAACAGGAGAAATTTATACAAGGGATGACTTTATTAAGTAAAAAGTTTGAGGGAAAAAATATAATGCTTTAACCTATAAGAATTGACATTTTAAGTTAAAGTAACTAACTTACAAAAAAAATATAAAAAATCTAATGATTATTAAAAATTTTAGAACAGTTAGTTATTTAATTTTAATTGCATTACTGTCTGCATGTTCAAAAGTTGATATAAAAAGAGAATTTCCTAAAACACGACAACAAAAAGAAGAAGATAGGATTGGGAAGTTGACTGGAGATGGACTGGTTTTTGGAAAAGGTGCCAGTGATAGTTCTTCATTAGCAAGTTATGCTAATGTTAATGCATATTTATGGAGAGCGTCACTTGATCAGGTGGATTTTATGCCTTTGAACTCAGCTGATTCCGCTGGAGGAGTAATTGTTACTGATTGGTATAGTATAAATGATAGTTCAGAGGAAAGATATAAGGTTAATATTTATATCTTAGGTAAAGACTTGTCAGCAAATTCTATTAAAGTGAATGTTTACAAGCAAAATTTAGGAAAAAATTTAATTTGGAATAATCAACGTTCTGATGATAATATGGCTGAAATAATAAAGAATAAAATAATTGATAGGGCTAGAAAATTAAAAGTAACAGGATTGATAAAAAATTAAAATTGCAAAATAACATTGTTTCTATGTATGATGATAAAGTAATAACTTAATAGTTATATATACTTTATTGTTAATTACATTAAAATTTTTGTCTTAATTTTAAAGCTAATGATAAGGTTCCTTGATCAATGTAATCTAATTCAGTGCCAATTGGTATTCCGTTAGCTAATCTTGATATTTTTAACTCCAATTTTTCTAATAATTGTGCAATATAATGTGCTGTAGTTTGTCCCTCAAGAGTTGAATTTGTGGCTATTATTACTTCTTTAATAGGTGAGTCTTTTACTCTACTTAATAAGTTATGAAGATTTAATTTGTCAGGAGTATTACCATCAATTGCAGAAAGAGCACCTCCTAATACATGATAAATGCCTTGATAAGTTTTGCTTTTTTCAATAGCCCATAAATCAGCAATGTTCTCTACTATGCACAAGGTGGTTTTGTCTCTTTTTTCATTTATGCATATTTGACAAGGGTTAGAAATATCAATATTAAAACACATACTGCAAATTTTTATTTCATCATATACCATTTCGAATAATTGAGATAATTTTGATAAATTGCTTTTATTTTGAATTAAATATAAGGCTATTCTTTTAGCGGATTTTGGTCCTAGACCAGGAAATTTTGAAAATGTTTTTATTAATTGTTCTAAAGAAGTTATTTTCATAATCAGTTGTTTCACGGATAATTAACATTATCTAGATGTGACCCTCCATCTAAAGATATGATCTGTCCAGTTATAGATCTATTTTTTAATATAAAATCAATTGTATTGCAAATTTCATCAATAGTGCCACTGTAACCAAGTGGATTGTTGTAAAATGATTTTTTAAAGTTCTTTTCAGATTGATTATCGTTTTTTAATATTTGACCTAGAGATATGCCGTTTATGCGCGCATTAGGGGCGTAGAGTTTGGCAGATAATCTTGTATAATTTGCAAATGACTTTTTGCTAAAATAGTATGAAGAGAAATTTTTAGGCAATTTATAAATAATGCTATCTAATATGTTGATTATATTGATTTGACCCTCATAAGTGCTGTGGTCTAAGATTTTCTTAGTAATTAATGTAGGAGTTATAAAATTTGTATTTAAGTTATTTATTAAATTGTCTTTGGTTATATTTTTCAAAGAATCATTGTTAAAAATTGAAGCATTATTTACAATTAATCCTATAGGTAATTTTTGTATAGTAGGATCTAGATTTTCGTTTTTACTGAAATCTGCTTGATACAGCAAGCATTCTTTGTTTAAGCCGAATATTATTTTATGTAAATTTTGAGCCTCATTTGTAGATTTATTATAGTGAATAATTATATCCCAACCTTCTTTAGCTAAAAAAATGGCAATATTTCTTCCAATTCTTTTTGCTGATCCAGTAATTAGTGCGTAAGACAATTGCTTAATTATTAAGTTAATGTTATTTTATAAGTTGTACACATCGTACAGTAAATTTTAAATTTAATTATATCCTAATTGCAATGAATGAACTAGAATTTTTACCTGATATTTTAATTTTGCTTTCTTCGTCAATTTTAGTTGTGATTATTTTGCACAAGCTAAAAACAAGTCCGGTGCTTGGATATTTAATAGCTGGAGCGATAATCAATGCATATGGTTTGGTAAAAAGTCCTGAATACGCACATTCTTTAGCTGAATTTGGTATAATATTCTTGTTGTTTATAATTGGTCTTGAATTGTCATTTGATAGGTTGATAAAAATGAGACTGCATGTATTTGGTTTTGGTGGGTTACAAGTTTTAATTACTTCTTCAGTTATTGCTTTTGTACTTTATTATTATTTTAATTTTTCTACATCAATATCAGTTGTTGTTGGGGCTGCACTTGCGTTATCTTCAACTGCAATAGTTCTTCAGGTGATATCAGAATCAGGTAGACAATCTAGTCAAGTTGGAAGATTGTCACTTTCAATGTTGCTAATGCAAGATCTGGCAGTTGTTCCACTCTTAGCAGTTACGCCATTGTTAGCTGATAAAGCCGAAAATATGATGCAGGTTATTGGAATAAAAAGTTTAACTGCATTGGGAGCAATTATAATAATTACTATATTTGGCAGGTTATTTTTGAGGCCATTTTTCTCATTGGTTGCATCAGTTAAAACAGATGAGGTTTATGTTACTACAGCTTTATTAATTGTCCTTGGTGCTGCATGGATAACAAATTATCTAGGTTTATCTTTTGCTATGGGTGCGTTTATTGCTGGGATTTTAATTGCTGAAACAGAATATAGGAATAAAATAGAAGATAGTATACATCCGTTTCAAGGTCTTTTTTTAGGATTATTTTTTTTGAGTATTGGGATGACCATAGATATAGAATTTATAAAGGAAAAATTTAAAGGTGTAATATTTGCGGCTTTTGCATTGATTTTTATAAAAGCAAGCATAATATTATTTCTTTGTAAAATATTTAGATTGAGATGGGGAGCAACTGTACATTCAGCTTTGCTTTTATCTCAAGGTAGTGAATTTGCATTTATATTATTTAATTTAGCTGCAAGTAAAGGTATTATTGACTCTAAATCTTCAGAATTTATGTTAATGGCAGTTGCAGTTTCTATGGGTATCACTCCATTACTTTCTATGATTGGGTCAAAAATAGAAGATAGACTAGATTCCAAAGAAGAACTTGATAGTAATCAAGAATTTAAAGGTATAAGCGATTTAAATGAACATGTTATAATAGCAGGATTTGGAAGGGTAGGGAGGATAGTAGCTTATATGTTAAGCAAAGAGCAAATGAATTATGTTGCAGTTGAAAGTAATGCTAGAATTGTAAAAAAAGCTAGACAGCAGGGATTTCCAGTTTTTCAAGGTGAGATAAGTGATAATAATACTCTTCGAGCATTGGGTGCAAAAAGAGCTAAGGCAATAATTTTAACAATGAGTGAGAGGGTGACGCTTAGAAAAACTACTAAAAGAGTTACTATAAACTATAAAAATGTTAGAATAATTTCGAGAGCAGGTGATTATAAACATAGTAAGGATTTAAGAAAATTAGGAGCTGAAAGTGCAATTCCTGAGAGAATCGAAGTTGGGTTGCAGTTAGGTGGTATAGCTTTAGAGAATTTGGATTCTGTAAAACATAATATTCTTTCTATCAAAGAAGAAATTAGAAAAAATAATTATTCAAAAATTGAAGAAAATGAGTTATTTAAATGCTAAATTATAATTAGGTGCTTTAAGTGATACATCAAAGATTAGTAAATTTTGCATTGTTATTTCATCAAGCTGTTCACAAAGGGCTTCTTCTTTTTAGTAGTACAGTTTTAGCTATAGTTATTGCTAATTCACAATTTTATGATTTATATCATCATTTTATTGAGCAAAATTTAGAAATATCATTAGGGCAAAATTCATTTTCATTATCTGTGCATGCATGGGTTAATGAATTTTTAATGGCAATCTTTTTTCTTGTAGTTGGTATGGAGATAAAGCGTGAAATGATAGATGGTCATTTAAAAAGCAGATCTCAAAGAATTTTGCCAATAGTTGCTGCCTGTTTTGGTGTAATATTCCCTGTGTTAATCTATATTGCTTTAAATTATCAAGATGATATTGCTATGCAAGCTTGGGCAATTCCTGCTGCAACAGATATTGCATTTGCTCTTGGTGTTTTTGCAGTTTTTGGTAGAAGATTGCCTTTAACTTTAAGAGTTTTTTTAACAGCTCTTGCTATTATTGATGACTTGATTGCTGTTATTATTATTGCGTTATTTTATAGTGGTACATTATATTTGAATTATTTTTTACCAATAGGACTTTGTTTATTGATATTATACTTGCTAAATAAATCTAAAATTTCTGCTTTAGGACCTTATTTGATTGTTGGTTTGTTTATGTGGTATTTTTTCTTGAAATCAGGCATTCACTCTACTATTTCAGGTGTGATTTTAGGTATTTTTATTCCATTAAAGTTATCTGAAAATAATTTCCCTCTAAAAAGATTAGAGAAAATACTAGCTCCATATGTTGAGTATATGGTGTTGCCATTATTTGCATTTTCAAATAGTGGAATTTGTTTTAAATCAATTAACTTTGATTCTTTATTGCATCCAGTTGTAATTGGAATAACTTGTGGATTGGTTATTGGTAAAACAATAGGAATTTCTTTTGCTGTACATATTTTAAAGGCTTTGAAAATAATTAATTTGCCAGAGAACGTGGAGATGAGGCATTATTATTATATTTCAATACTCTGTGGTATTGGTTTTACAATGAGTTTATTTATAGGATTAATAGCATTTGAACATAATGCCACTTATTTAGAACTTGCAAAAATAGGCATAATACTTGGATCATTAATTTCTACGTTTTTTGCAATAATATTAATGAAAATTTTTAAATGATTGTTTAGAATGAATGATTAAAAGTTTTGAATGGAAAATTGCTAAGAGATATGTGGGATATAATAATCATTTTATTTCCTTGGTAAGTTATTTAGCAACTATAGGCATTGCTTTAGGAGTTATGATATTGATAATAGTTATGTCTGTAATGAATGGTTATGAGGTAGAGTTGATAAAAAAGATTTTAGGAATTAATGGCCACATCTCTATAAGTGCGTATAATGGTAAAATAACTAATTATATTGATTATATTGATAAAATCAAAGCTAATCAGAATGTTAAATTTGTTGCTCCCGTAGTGACAGGCCAAGCATTAGCTGAAGGAAAAGATAATTCAACAGGAGTGTTAGTTAGAGGTATGGATTTTAAATCCTTGAAGCAAAAACCTATAATGAAAGATGCATTTATTTTTAAAAATAATCAAACAAAATTTGATACAGATGAGATTTATATAGGGAATGCTCTTGCAAAAAATTTAAGACTACATTTGGGGGACAAAGTTAGGTTAATAGTTCCTAAATTTGATGAAACAATATTGGGTACAATGCCTAAAATTAAAACTTTTTATGTAGCAGGAATATTTGATGTTGGAATGTATGAATATAATGCCAGTACAGTTTTTATGCCTATTAATACTGCTCAACTAATGTTTGATATTAAAAATTCAATCACTGAGATAGAGGTGATAGTGAATAATATAAAAAATATTGAGAAAGTAAAAGAAAGCATTTTAAAAAATATAGCAAATCCAAGTATTTTAATAACTGATTGGGGAGCGGCTAATCAATCTCTTATATCTGCACTTAGAGTTGAAAGAAATACAATGTTTTTAATCTTAATTTTTATCGTAATGATTGCTGCATTTAATATAATATCTGGCCTTACAATGTTAGTTAAAGAAAAATACAAGAGTATTGCTATTCTTAGAGCAATTGGAGTATCTAGGACATCAATAATAAAAATATTTGTTTTAGTTGGTTCTTTTTTAGGATTTATTGGAATTTTAACTGGTGCAATACTAGGTATGTTATTTGTTGTTAATATAGATAATATCAAAGAGATATTAGAGTCTTTGACTGGGGTAACATTATTTGATCCAATGATTTATTTTTTAACATCTTTGCCATCTGAACCAGATTTTAATGAAATTATTAGTATAGTTTTTACAGCTATGATAATATCTTTGCTTGCAACTATATATCCTGCTTGGAAAGCTGCAAATATGATGCCATCAGAGGCTTTAAGATATGAATGAGTTTTTACTATGAATAATTTTGTTAATGAATTACAAACTAGGGAATTTATATATCAATCTACAAATCTAGTTGATCTAAAGAAGAGTATTGAATCTAATAAAATCAAAGCTTATATAGGATTTGATTGTACAGCTAAGTCACTTCATGTTGGAAGTTTAATACAGATAATGATGTTGAGGTGGTTGCAAAAATTTGGCCATCAACCAATCATTTTACTTGGAGGTGGTACTACTAAAATTGGAGACCCTTCAGGGAAAGATGAAACAAGACAGGTGTTGAATTTTAATGATATAGAAGAAAATAAAAATTCAATAAAAGAGGTTTTTGCTAAATTTTTAAATTTTGATTCTGATAACAAAGCTATCGTCTTAGATAATGATGAGTGGTTAAAAGATATAAATTATATTGATTTCTTAAGAGATTTTGGAAAGTACTTTTCAATTAACAGAATGATAAATTTTGAAAGTGTTAAACTTAGATTGGACAGAGAACAGTCGCTTAGTTTTTTAGAGTTTAACTACATGCTTCTTCAGGCTTTTGATTTTTATCATTTGTATAATAAAGAGAAATGTGTTTTACAAATGGGCGGATCTGATCAATGGGGAAATATTGTCAATGGTGTTGAATTAATTAGAAAGAAATTAGGAAAAGAAGTTTTTGGATTAACTTCACCTCTTTTAACTACAAGCAGTGGTGCTAAAATGGGAAAAACAGCAAATGGTGCTGTTTGGCTAAATGAAGAGCTGCTTTCACCTTATGAATATTGGCAATTTTGGAGAAATACTGAGGATGCTGATGTAGTTAAATTTTTGAAATTATTTACAGAATTACCTTTAGAATATATTGATGAATTATCAAAATTATCTGGAAAGAAAATAAATGATGCTAAAATCATCTTAGCAGATGAAGCTACAAAGTTATGTCATGGAATTAAAGCTGCAAATGCTGCAAAAACTACATCTAAACAAACATTTGAGGCTAATAATGTAGATGATAATTTGCCAAAATATGAAATTTCATCTATTGAAATAGAATCAAGAATGTCTCTTTTTAAATTACTAGTATCTAGTGGTTTAGCTGAATCGAATAGTGCTGCAAGGAAACTCATACAGGGAAATGGTGTTAGGGTAAATAATAATGTGGTAAATGATATAAATTATATAATCAAAATTAAGGATTTTAATAATAGTAATCTAAAATTATCAGTTGGGAAGAAAAAACATATGCTAATTAAATTAACAACTTGACTTATTAAAAAAAAAAAATTACTAATGAAAAAAATAATAACTTTGTTTATATGAGTAAAAATTTATTTCCAAAATTTTTTTTATGTCTTTTTGTTTTATCTTTTTTAGCAGGTTGTGCTAGAGATTTATCAAATAGTATGTATGTAAGTGATTCTACAACAAACTTTACTTTGGAAGGAAAAATTATCTCTGTTCGTCCTGTCACAATAAGAGATTCAGATAGATTGCAGGGTAACACAACTAGATTGGCTACAGGTGCATTAGTAGGTGGAGTTGCTGGTAGTAATGTTGGTGGTGGTTCTGGAAGAGTAGCTGGTGCTGTAGGTGGCGCTGTTTTAGGTGGATTAGTTGGTGCTGCAATGCAAGATTCACTTAGTACAAGTAAGGGATTAGAATATACTGTTAAAGTTGATATTTCTAATATTAAAGATACATATTATGAAGGAAATGCAGCACTTAGAAATGTTATTGCTGCTGCAAGGATTAATGGATTGTTGACAATTGTACAATCTGAAAAAGACCCACTTCACAAAGGGCAAAAAGTTTTTGTAGTTTTCTCTGATAATCGTACGAGAGTAATTCCTGCACAATAATTCATTAAGATAACATATGTCATTAAAAAATAAGTTAATATATTTATTTATTTTTATATTAGTTGGATGTGCGCCTATTACAATTAGGCAAGCACCTAACTATAAAACTGTATTAGCTAATTATAAAACAATGGTGTTGTTGCCAGTTGAAGTAGAAATGAAATCTATAGATGCTTCAGGTAAGGAAAAAAGATTTTATGATTATGAGTATCATTTAGAAACTTTAGTTAAAAATAATGTTATTCCTGAAATGAGATCTAGAGGTTTTGATGTTTCATTTTTAAGTAGGAAAGATGCGCACGATAAAGGAATTTATAATGAAGTTTTGCAATTAAGAAGAAAATATAATGATGAAATGAAAATACTTCATGACCCTAAGTTTAATGAAAAAGATGCCTCTTCTGTCAATATAAATTTAGGAAAATATGCAACAGATGTTGGTAAAATCATTGATGCTGATGTCATAGCTATAGTTGATTTTTCTGGATATGCTAGGACTAGTGGATCTGTTGCCTTAAGCTTTGTTACGGGAATGGTAACTGGAGTTTATTCAGGTGGTCCTTCTGCTGCATCAAATATGCTAATTGGTATTATTGATGCAAAAAATGGTAAATTATTATGGTCTAATACTGCCTTAGAAGCTGATGGATTGTTCACTTCTAGCAGCAGCAATAAGGCTAAGCAAGACAAGATAGATAACAAAAATATTAATACACTTTTGAAAAAAGTACTTAAGCCATTTTGTTATAAATGTGAAAAATAATAATATTTTGCTAATTCATTAAATAGATATTTTATATACAATTTGATATGAGTATTTGCTATTAATAACACAAATTCTAAATAAGGAATTAGAAATTTATGCTTAATATTATAATCATTAGCCACAATAGTGGAGTGTAAATCCAATTATATTGCCTAAGTTTTACAAATGTACTTCTGATTGCTGTGCTATGGTTGTAACCCTTTTTTGCAATGATTATACTGCTAACCTAAACTGTACTTAAGTGTTGATATATTATTTTTATCAATATTTATTTAACCTTGAAAAATTGCCTGTTAACTTAATTTTATATTTACAATTTTTAAATATATGTATAAAAATATTTTATAATAAGAATGTAAAAGTAATATTTTAGAGGCTTAAATATTTTATGATTACAGATGGAATTATTGTTAAAAAGTATGCTTTAGCATTATTCAATAGTACAGAGCAGTTAAGTATTACAAATAATGTTTTTGCAGAACTTAATAATTTAAATTCTAAGATCAAGCAGAATAAATCGGTGCAAAAATTATTATTTAATAAATATGTTCCTAAAAAGGTTAAATCTGTGTTTTTTAATACTATACTCAATGAAATTAAAGTTTCTGATTTATTGAAGAATTTTATAGTGATTTTAATACAAAGGAAAAGATTATATCTTTTAAGTAAAATTGAAAAATGCTTAAAAGACATGATTGATAATCATAATGGTATAATCAAATTAAAAATAAAATTAGCAAACGAACTAGATCAAGATAGTGCTGATAAAATTAAAGAAAAATTATATAAATGTTTAGGATATAAGAAAATTAAATTTGATTTTATTTATGATAAAAGTATATTAGGTGGGATGCTTATTGAAAAAGGCTCACAAATGTTAGATTTATCTCTTTTAGCAAAGTTAAAAAAGATAGAATCAATAGTAAAAAAAATATAAACAAACATGCTAGGATAATATATGAAGGCTTCAGAAATAGTTAGTGTTTTAAAAGATGAGATTTCAAATTTAGATAAAAAAATTGATTTTGAAGAAGTTGGACAAGTTGTTAAAGTTTTTGATGGAATAGCAATTGCTTTTGGATTAGATAATGTTGAGTTTAATGAGATTGTAAAATTTAATAATGATATACAAGGTATAGTTTTTAATATTGAAGACGATAACGTTGGTATAGTTATACTTGGAGATGATAAAGATATAAAGGAAGGTGAAATAGTAAAAAGGACTAAAGAATTTTTTAGAGTTCCAACAGGAAAAAATTTACTGGGTAGAGTAGTTGATGCTTTTGGGAATCCACTAGATAACAAAGGTGAGATAAAAGATGTAGTTTATAAAAAAGTTGATGTTAAAGCTCCTGGTATTATTGCTAGAAAATCAGTTCATGAGCCGGTACAAACAGGTATAAAAGCAATAGATAGCTTAATTCCAATTGGAAGGGGCCAGCGTGAGCTTATTATTGGAGATCGGCAAGTTGGTAAGACAGCTATAGCTATAGATACCATTTTAAACCAAAAAGAAATTAATAAGTCTGATAATGAAAGTGAAAAATTATATTGTATTTATGTAGCAGTTGGCCAAAAAAA
Organism: Rickettsiales endosymbiont of Trichoplax sp. H2; assembly: GCF_009690945.1. NCBI lineage: Bacteria > Pseudomonadati > Pseudomonadota > Alphaproteobacteria > Rickettsiales > Rickettsiales endosymbiont of Trichoplax sp. H2. The sequence continues at coordinate 204,494 of NZ_NPHZ01000003.1, read as the reverse complement.
ATCTTCTATAGCTAAAATTGTTAAAAAACTAGAAGAAACTGGAGCTTTAGAATACTCTATAGTTGTCGTTGCTTCTGCATCAGACCCAACCCCATTGCAATTTTATGCTCCATATGTGGGATGTACAATGGGAGAGTTTTTTAGAGATAATGGCATGCATTCGCTTGTTATATATGATGATTTAAGTAAACATGCTATTGCATATCGTCAAATGTCGCTTTTATTAAGAAGGCCTCCTGGTAGAGAAGCATATCCAGGTGATATTTTTTATGTTCATTCAAGACTTTTAGAAAGAGCGGCTAAACTTTCTGATGACATGGGATCTGGATCTTTAACAGCATTGCCAATAATAGAAACGCAAGCAGGAGATGTTTCTGCATATATACCTACAAATGTAATATCAATTACTGATGGTCAAATTTTTCTTGAGACAGAGTTGTTTTATAAGGGAATTAAACCAGCTATCAATGTAGGGCTTTCAGTAAGTCGAATAGGTTCCTCTGCGCAGATCAATGCAATGAAAAAAGTTGCTGGTACAATGAAGCTTGATTTGGCTCAATATAGAGAGATGCAAGCTTTCTCTCAATTTTCATCTGATCTAGATATTGCAACAAAAAGTTTACTTGAAAGAGGAGATAAATTAACAGAGTTATTAAAGCAGTCATTATATGCTCCTATGCAAGTAGAGGAACAAGTTATTTCTATTTTTGCGGCTGTTAAAGGATTTTTAAAAGAAATTAAAGTAGATAATATAAGTGATTTTGAAAAAAAATTACTCTTTCAAATTAAAGAAGATAAAAGTGAATTATTAGATAAAATTAGAAAGGAGAAGAAATTTACTGAAGATATTAATAAAGAGCTTACAGAATATTTAAATAAATTTGTAGAGTTATATTCCTAAAAATGCCATCATTAAAACACATAAAAAATAGAATAAAAGGAGTAACTTCTACAAAAAAAATTACTCAAGCTATGAAAATTGTTTCAGCATCGAGTTTAAAAAATGCTGAAGATAATATTATTAATTCAAGAGAGCATTTGCATGTAATAGAGAAAATTTTAGTTAGTGCTTATTACAAAGATAAAGAACTATTTAATGATGTTATACAAAATTATAATAATGACTCAGTAACAGATACATTATTAGTTACATTTAGTTCTGATAAAGGGTTATGTGGTGCATTTAATTCTAGAGTAATTAACAAAGTTATATCAGAGATTAATAAAGGTATAAAAATATTATGTGTTGGTAATAAAATTTCTCAATACATGAGTGGGCATTTTGAAGAATATGTTGAATATTATATTCCTTTTTTTTGTACTAAAAGTAAGAAAGTTAATCTTAAACAATCAGCGAATCTTGTAAATAAAATTGAAAAATTATTTAATAATAGAAAATTTGGTAAATGTAAGGTTATTTATACTAGATTTAGCTCAGTAATGAATCAGAATATTGAAGTAATAAATTTATTGCCTATTAATATTTGTGAAATAGAGAAAAAATTAAATATTACAAATTCATATAATCAAGATTTTGAGTTTGATGGAGATTTAGGATCTATATTAGATAAATTGCTGAGTAAGTATTTAAATGCTGTAATTTTTAATATATATTGTCACAGTTTAGCTTGTGAGCATTCAGCAAGAATGCTTGCAATGGAGAATGCTACACAAAATTCAAAAAAAATGCTTAAGGATCTTAATTTACTTTATAATAGAAGTAGACAAGCGATAATCACAAAAGAATTAATAGAAATTATTTCTGGAGCAGAGGCAACGAAATGAATATAACAAATTTGCATGGTAATAAATATGAATAAAGGAAAAATATTACAAATTTTTGGTGCTGTAGTTGATATTAAATTTGATAATGATATGCCTGAAATTTTAAGTGCTTTAAAATATAAAGATAAAAATAGGGAAATAATTTTTGAAGTTATACAGCATATAGGAGAAGGTGTGGTTAGGGCTATTGCAATGGATTTGACCGATGGGTTAAAAAGAGGAGATGAAGTTAGTGATATTGGAAGTCCAATTACAGTACCTGTAGGTAGAGAAACACTAGGTAGGATAATGGATGTTATTGGCAATCCGATAGACGAAAAAGGTGAAATTGGGAGTGAAAATTTTGCACCAATTCATAATAAATCTCCTCAGTTAGAATCTTTATCAACAGAAACAGAAATTTTAGTTACAGGAATAAAGGTTATTGATCTATTAGCTCCATATGTAAAAGGTGGTAAAATAGGGTTGTTTGGTGGAGCTGGTGTTGGAAAAACAGTTCTTATAATGGAATTAATTAATAATATTGCTAAAGCTCATGGAGGTTATTCAGTTTTTGCAGGAGTAGGAGAAAGAACGAGAGAAGGTAATGATTTATATCATGAAATGATAGATTCAAAGGTTATAGATGAAAAAAATATTTCAAATTCTAAAGTGAGTTTAGTATATGGACAAATGAATGAGCCTCCTGGCGCTAGAGCGAGAGTTGCTCTTACAGGTCTTACAATTGCCGAATACTTTAGAGATCAAGAGCAGCAAGATGTATTATTTTTTGTAGATAATATTTTTAGATTTACCCAAGCTGGTGCTGAAGTTTCTGCTTTGTTGGGCAGAATACCTTCAGCTGTAGGGTATCAATCTACACTTGCAACAGAGATGGCAAATTTGCAAGAAAGAATTACTTCAACAAAAACTGGTTCAATTACGTCAGTACAGGCGATTTATGTTCCTGCAGATGATTTAACAGACCCTGCTCCAGCTACTTCATTTGCTCATTTAGATGCTACAACTGTTCTAAGTAGGCAAATTGCTGAGCAAGGTATATATCCTGCTATAGATCCTTTAGATAGTACATCGCAGGCTTTATCTGCTGATATTATAGGAGAAAAACACTATAAAGTTGCAAGAGAAGTGCAAAAGACATTGCAAACTTATAAATCATTACAAGATATAATTGCAATTTTAGGTATGGATGAGCTTTCTGAAAGTGATAGATTAATTGTATCTAGAGCTAGAAAAATACAAAGATTTTTATCTCAACCGTTTCATGTTGCAGAAGTTTTTACCGGGTCACCTGGTAAATTTGTAGCTCTTCAAGATACTATAAAGGGTTTTAAAGATATAGTTGATGGAAAATATGATGATATTCCTGAAGCTGCATTCTATATGGTGGGAAGTATAGAAGAGGCGTTGGAAAAAGCAAAAAAAATTAGCTTAATTTAATAGCTTATGAATAAGAAAAAAATAAGTTTAAAAATTATAACACCTGAAGGTATTGTAAATGATACTCAAGAATTTAAAATATCTCTGCATGCTGAATTAGGTGATTTTGAGTTACTTCCTGATCATGAAAATTATATTAGTTTACTAAAAGAAGGGGTTGTATCAATTTACAAGAATGGAAGTTTTATACCATATTTTATTATTTCAAAATCATTTTTGAGATTTGATAATAGTTTAAATGCTTGTGAAATTGTTAGTGATTATGCAATTGATATTTTAGAGGTAGAAAAATTAGAGAACGATCATATAAATGAAATAATCTCAAACTCTCAATATGAAGATGAGAAGTCTTTTTATAAATTTATTTCTCAATACTTATTGCAATAATATCAATATTTCATAAAATTAAAGGCAGATTAAGCAGTAATTTTGATTGACTTTTAAGTTATATGAAGTTAAAAATATGACTTTAACTTAAGATCATTAATGAATGTTAGCTGTAATAGAAACAGGTGGTAAACAATACCACGTTAAGCCTGGTGATGTCATTAAAGTAGATAGCTTAGATGGCAAGCTTGGTGATAAAGTAAATTTTACTAATATCGTTGCTTTATATAACAATGATAAAGGAAATGAGATAAAAATTGGAGAACCATTTGTAAAATCTGCAAATGTTAAAGCAGAAATTTTAAAACAAGGTAAAGATAAGAAAATTATTGTCTTCAAGAAGAAAAGACGTCAAAACTATAGAAGAAAAAAAGGTCATAGACAAAATATCACAATCTTAAGAGTAACTAATATAGAGGAAAAATAATATGGCAACGAAAAAAGCTGGTGGTAGTTCGAAGAATGGTAGAGATTCTCATAGTAAGAGGCTAGGAGTTAAAAAATTTGGTGGTGAATCAGTAATTCCAGGAAATATAATAGTTCGCCAACGTGGTACAAAGTTTTATCCAGGGAATAATGTAGGGATAGGTAGAGACCACACTATTTTTGCTCTTATTGATGGTAAGGTTAATTTTTCATCTGGGAAAAAAAATAGAACATATATTTCAGTTATTTAAATTTATTAATGGGTTTGTAGCTCAGCTGGTTAGAGTGCACGCCTGATAAGCGTGAGGTCGGTGGTTCGAATCCACCCAGACCCACCATTAGATCAAATGTTTTTAAGATTAAAAATGAGTAGATATTTTAAAATTATAATTCCTATATTTATTTTGTTAGTAGCAATGTGTATAGGTGTGGTATGGTATGTCCACTATAAATTAATTACGAATTTTTTAGATAAAAAATCTGTAATATTTAGTGTTTTACCAATTGAATACACTTTTGATGATTATGAAATCATTAAAAATACTCCTTTTGATATATCTTTTAAGATTAATGGTTTGAAAGCAGGGCCGTTAAATAATTTAAATCCAAAGATTGTAGATAATTTTGGGGAGATGTGGATGATTGGTTACCAAACAAATTACTCTAACTTGCAAGTATCTAGTAATATCATTAATAGAACATTTTATATTAAAAGTAATTCAAAGGAAATTAAGAGTAAAGAAATTGATGCCAAGTGTAAATTGGATAAGGAAATAGAGCATTATATTTCGTATCAATGGAAAAAAGGCATTGGTTTTTCAGATTTAAAAGATTTAGATCTAAATAATTTATTTGGAAAAGAGTATAAAATTAATTATGTAGGGAATAGTTTTCAGTGCTATTATAAAAATAATACTACTAAAGATAGTAATATTAGTTCAAATTTTGAAAAATATTTCTCTGCTAGATATGATGATTCTACATGCTTATATGAAAATTTAGGAGAGGGTAAATATAAACTAAAAGGAAATCTTCAAATTAAATTTGATATAGATTTTACTAAGCTAAAAGGTAAAAATTTAAATCCATACGAGGAAATTTTTCTAAAGAAGTATATTAATAATGAATTAGGATTTTATATTAATACAACATTTAAAATTAAATCAGAAGTTGATTTAAGCAAGACTAACGGTTTAGATTACTATGATTTTGAAACAGTTGATGTGAATTTAGACTATAAAAATGATGCTTTTGGATTTAATATTGATAGTAAAAACGTTTTACCTGAAAGTAGTAAAAATAAGCTGCAGGTTATTGATTATTCTAAAATGCTTGAATCTTTTAAAGACAGTTATGTCGAAAGTTTAAATATAAAAAAAGGAGAAAAAAAGCTTAACAAATCTGATATAGATAGTTTTCTGTTAGTTTATGATACTATGATAGTATCATATATTAAATACTTCAAAAGTATTGCCAATAGTTATGATGACAAACAAATTTTAATTGATGTAGATTTAGATTTATTAAATTTCTTTAATTTTGAAAAACAAAAAGTAGGAAAAGTAAATTTAGCTGAGTTTATTATAGGGTTATCCAATATTAATGAATCATCTCTTGAAGGTAATAAATCTTCAAACAAAGTAAAAAATTAATTATTTGATTAAATTTATAATTTTTTGACTTTTAAAATGGTATCATAGTTTATATGTATCTAAAATATTATAAGGTATATTAGTGATTAAGGACTCTCCTATATTGGCACATGGTGAACTTAAAGAAATTTTTTCTGATATATTTTTTGTGATGGGAACAAATGTTACTATTCATGAAGGTGTAAAGCTACAACATAGTTGTAATATGGTGATAGTGAAGAGTGGTAATAAGCTAACACTCATAAATACGATTAGGTTAAGTGATAAAGGTCTTGCTATGCTTGATAATTTAGGAAAAGTTACTAATATAGTTAGGATAGGTGCATTTCATGGTAAACATGACGCATTTTATGTTAATAGATATTCAGCAAAATTATGGGCTTTAAAAGGAATGCAGGATGAAAATAATAAAAAAACAGATATAGATCTTACTCCTAATGGGAAAATGCCATTTCCAGGTTGTTCATTGTTCGTTTTTGAAACGTCAGCACATCCTGAAGGAATATTACATATAAATCGAGAAGGTGGTATACTTATTACGTGTGACAGCATTAAAAATTGGACTTATAGTGATGAGTTTTTCAGTAAACAAACGGCAAAATTATATGAAGATCTTGGGTTTTTTGGCTCTGCTACGATATCAGAAATATGGCAACAAACATGTAATGTACAAGCTCAGGATTTTTTAAAATTAAAACTCCTTTCATTTCACCATCTTTTTAGTGCCCATGGTGAACCTTTAATTAATAAGGCGTATGAGCAATTAACAGCAACTATCAAACAAAAATTTGGAATATGAATATATTTAAAATCGTGAGAAGCTTTGATAAAATAATAAATTAATGCATTGGTAAATATATGCTTTTTAATTAATAATGCTGAAGAGGCAATAGAAAAAATAACAATCATTTATAATAAGTTCAATATATTAATTGATGATGGAACTGGTATGGAAATTTATGGTCATCTTTTGAACTTTCATTTGATGAATAATAGTTTTGAAAAAGTTGAAAAATACGCAAGAGATTTATTAAGCTAAAATGGAATAATTAGCTGTATAGAAAGAGATCATTTGAATGAAGATATTACGGAAAGAAAAGGTTATATCTTTTATTTATTAGCTTTAGAGGAACAACAAAACCATAATGAAGCAAAAGAATATATAGATAATGCATCGTCAAGTTAATGAAGAGTAGTGGTAAAGTAAAAAAATATTGAATAAAGTAATGTAAGAAATATGATGAATGATAAAATGAAAAAAATATGAGTATTAGAAAAGGACCGAAAGGTTACAGATTTCCAGTATCAGTTATAAGTCATGTAGTATGGTTATACCACAGGTTTAACCATAGCTATAGAGATGTAAAAGAACAGCTATTGTATAGAGGAATTGGTGCTATAAGTTTTCTAGTCATTTTGAAGATGTAATCAAAAAGAAGCAACGCAAAATAACAGATAAGTGGAATCTAGATGAAATGACAATAAGAATTAATGGTAAATATTTTATACTATGGAGAGCAGTAGATTCCCAAGGATATGAACTAGATGTGCTCATGCAAAAGCGTTGCAATAAAAAAATCAGCAATACGCTTTTTATCAAGGTTACTGAGGTCACATCCTGTACCCAGAGTAATTGTCACCGATAAATTACGAATCTATATAAAACCAATAAAATAAATGTGCACTTCTACAGGGCATAGATGTCACAAAGGATTGAATAACCGTGTAGAAAATGCACATTAACCCACACTTAGAAAAGAAAAATGTTTGATAAAATTTAAGTAACCCTGTGGTATGCAGCAAACGTTATCACTAATGGGGAAAGCTAGAAATATATTTGCTGTAGATGTAGGAAGATACATCAATAACGCTATTATGCAAAGGATTGCATTTAAAAAGGCTAAATCTATTTGGGACGATGCATTACAAAAATTGCTTGCTGCCAAAATTCAATATTAGAGGATACTCTATGCCCTTTATCCCTTAACTTGACGGTGCCTGATAACCTTATTTGTTCATATATAACTTAGGTTAAATTTATTTCACAAGGTTTTTAATTAGGTTTTAATTAAGAAATTATCTTTCTTTTAAAGTTAGTGCTTATAATTTTATGCTGTTTTTTTATATTTTATATTCAAAATTAAAAGAAATACAAACCATGTTATAAATAAAACTGCTCCTAAAGATACTAAGCCATTTTTTAAAAAATTAACAGATGTATATAATACTAAAATACTAAATATAAAGCTTAGAACTTGGCTGATTCTTATAGTAAAGTTCATAGATTTTATTAAATTTTTATTATAATTTTCTCGTTGATTTTGCTCAATTTTAGTTAATTCAAGTAATTTTTCTGTAAAACCTGGATATATTTCCTCATAACTTTCCAGTATTGCTGGAGAAGGGAATGATAAAAATTTATTGGGAGTGTTTGTTATTCTACTTTTTCTATTTCTTGTTCCGAAATTTACGTTTTTTTTCCTCATTTTTATTTTTTAACAGTTTATTAAAATTTTTACTAATAATGGATGCTACATTATTAAAATTATAATCAATATTATTAAATTTACTTATTTGATTATTTTTATGGTTAATAAAAGAAAGATTTCCAAAAGAAACAAATCCTTTAAGGAAATTTTTTAAAGTATAATTTTTGTTTGTTTTATTCATCTAATAAGCATGAAAATAATTTAATAACTTTTTAAAACTAACAGATTGATTTTAGCACTAAAAATTTTTTATACAATATTTTTAAAAAATTTTTCCAAAATGAAACTAATTAGCTTTTCTTCGAGAATCATTTTTCACTAAAATATAATTTTTTACTAAAGAGACTCCAGAAACTTCACTAGAAACTTTTAATGCAGTATCTAATTCTTTTTGAGTTTCTGCTATACCTAAAAGATATATAACACGATTATATACCATAATTTTATAATTTATAGAATGCAACTCTTTGTTTGCTAAGAATTTTGTTTTTACTTTAGTTGATATCCAAATATCTCTAGTAAAGCTTGCTGGATCTTCATTTGATATGGTAATATTATTAATAACTTCTTTTACGCCTCTTACAAGCCAAGCCAATTTTTCAGCTTCTTCTTTATATTCATTATCAATTACGTAGCCAACAAGTAATACACGTCCTTCATATACCTCTAGGGAAATACCTTTTAAAGAATTATTTATACTATTTTTTATATATTCATGTCTAATTTTTGTAGCAATCACTTTATCATCTATTATATTGCCGACAGACCTTTCATCAGCAATCATTGCTCCAGTTGTAGCAGTAGTTGCAACTCCAATAATAGCACAATTACTTGTAGTTAATAATAAAATAGTGATAAAAATATAGTTTGTAATTTTATTCATGTAAAATAAAAAAATAAATATAAGGCTATTATATTTAATAATTGAAAAAATGAAAGTTTAAAACTGTAAAACTAAGAAATTTATAATAAATGTGTTAAACTATAATTTGAATTATGTAATACGTATTGAAATGCACTTTGAGTAACAATATCAATAAAAACAGGTGCTCTTGAATTAACAACTAATTTTAATTTGCCATCTATTTCTTTTGTAGAACATAATAGTACTATAGCTATATTACTTTTGCTTAATTCTAAATTTTTTATTGCATTGTTCAAGTCTTCGTCTTTAATAAATTTATTTTTTAGTAATATTGGTAAAGTTAAAAAGCATAATTGTTCGTTATCTAATGATTGTAATAATTTAAAATGTTTATAATTGTTTTTTGTTGAACGGGAAAAACAAAAATTTTTAGAATCAGAAAAACCTATGAGACCTTTGGGGAAAAATACTTTAAATTTTAAATTTATTTCTACCGAACCAAATTTATTTTGAATATAGAATAAGTTTGGCTGATCAATAAATTTTTCTTTTAACATTATGAGGTTACCTTAAAAAATCTAATAGCTTTGATGAGTAATATCTAATGCTTGTATAAATACCAGTTAATTGTTGACTGACTTGTTCTAGCTCAGTGATAGCTTCAAATTGTGCTTTAAATGTTAGGTCACTGTAACTTTTTTGACTTTCATCTAAGTTAGATTTTTCAATATCTCGTAATTGTAATAAATCTCTTGATGTCAAATCTATTCTCTTTTTTGCATCAGTTAAATCATATATACATTTTTCAAAATCTGCTATGACGCTGCCACCAGCACTATCTCCATTTCTTTTTATATCTGCAAATAAAGTCACTAAATCTTTTATTGATTTATCACCTGCATTAAATTCTAATTCAATTTGTTTGCTGTTATAATTAAATACAGTATTTTGTGTGCTTCCATTATAATAATTATCTGCATCTGTACTGCTACTTGTAGTGCTAATAGGTTTTGTATTTACGCTTTCCCCTGCAAATAAAAATGTTCCATCATACATTGATTTTTTATTTAAAAAATTTTCTAATCCACTGAGTAGATCTGAAGCAAATTTTTCTTTTTGTTGACCTGAAAAATTTTTGCTAGGATTGTTTGAAGCGCGATCTTGTTCTTGCCAGCTTTTTAATTGTTGCTGTAAATATATTCTAAGATCTTTTAATTCATTAGACATTTCGTTTGCTTTTCTTAAACCTTTTTCTAATACTTCAAGATTTGACTGTTGATCGAAGATAGATTGGCTAATGTTAATTACTTCATTGGCTTGTTGTGGAGAAAATTGATAAATTTTTTCGTGTTTTCTTTGTGATTGAACTTGTTTTTCAATATCGTCCATCTTTGCTAATCTACTCTCAATGGAAGTTCTTAAATTTTGATTAGCAAGAGCTGTTCCTATAGAATTTACTGTCATAATATACCTCTTTTAAACTTGAGCTAAAAATTGTTGCCAATATTCCTTAAAAGTTTGAAATACTTTTAGTGAATTTAAGTATAGTCTTTCATATTGTGTTATATTTAATAATTCTTGGTCTGCATTAACTCCTGATTTTGAAGATATTTCTTCGTTTATTGCTTCTAGTTTTATTTTTTCATCATTAAATCTTTTTTCAGCATAATGATGCTTTACATTTACAGTGCTAACTATTCCATTTCCATATCCTGCAAGTGAAGAAGTAGCACTAGAGATTGCTTTATATGATGGAAAATTAAATTGCTTCTCTTTTAATTCAAATAATTCACTTAATATATTTTGATTATTTCTTCCAATACTATAATTTGAGCCATCAACATGAACCTTAGCAGTATCAATTTTTCTATTTTGTGTTATCTTATCAGATACTTTAAGTGATATTGCACTATTATCAAAAGAACCAGGAGTATAATATTTATCTGTACTGTAACTAAATATATGATTAAATCCAAAGAATTTATTAACTCCAAAAGGCTTTTGATCGCTGTTTGTGCTGATAAAGTTTGCGTAATCAGTAGAAAGATTACTATTGTCATCTACGATTGCAATATTAAAACTAGTACCATCGGCAGATCTTAATCTTAAGTATCCTTGGCCAGAAGTTATTACATTGCTATCATTATCAACTAATTCAACGATTGCTTTTCCAGAAGTTTTTGTATTTATTTCGGATATTAATCTGTTAATAGTAATTTGGTAATTAGAATCTCTAATAGAGTCTAAATCTATTTCAATCATGCCAAGTGATCCGCTAGAATCTTTTGCTTGAGTTCCATCATTTGGGTTTAAAAAAGCTATTTTAAATTTTCCATTTACGTATATAGATTCATTACTACTAAATTTCATATTGCCTGTGACTGATTCAAATCCAGAAGAAGGTAAGGCATCTGCATAAGCTGAATTGACCTGCTTAACAAGAGTATTAGTGTAAATATCCAATCTATTCATTATATCTGGTATAATTTTATCTCTTAAGTCAAAAAATGCTCGCAACTCTCCACCTCTTAAATGATGTGTGATTTCATCAGTAACTTCGCTTGTAACTATATCATTTCTAAGTGCAGGTGAATCATCATGTAAATTTTCATCAATCACTGAAAGTGCAGGAAATTTAAAACTTTTATCTAAATAATCTTTTAAATTATCTGTATGTGAAAATTCAACTTTATATTTTATATTTCCTTTTATTAAAGGAATTCCTGTTGTTGTTTCTACAATTAATGCACCTTCTTTATCAAAACGTTGATTAATATCAATAATTTTAGATATCTCGCGTAATTCATTATCAAGCTTGGTTTTTGCATCGTTATATTTCATATCGCTGCCTCCCCGAGTATTGCTTTTTAATAAAGGTAAAGAAGCGCCTAGCTCTCTTGCTGAAATTATGTGTGCATTTAATTTTTCAACTGAATCAGCAATTTGTTTATCAATTTTGGTCCTTTGTTTTTCAAATTCTTGAGACTGCTTAGAGACAGTATCAGCAAATTTTATTATTGAGGTTATAGTGTTATCCATCTCTGTTGAATCATTGCTGGAGCCTTGTAATTTATTAATGCTTGCAAAAAATTTCCTAACGTTCCTGGCACACTGTCTTTTCCATCCAGCTTTAAATTATATAGTGTTTTTAATGTTCCTTTTAATAGTTCTAAAGTTTTTGAACTTGCGCTAAATTCAGAATTCCTGGTATATTGTTCTTCTAGTAACCCATCTGTAATTGCCAAACGAATATCCTTAATTACTGCGCCTAAATTTGGATTAGAAACTACAGTTGCTTCTTGTTTTATATAATTAGGGTTATTTGCATTAACAATATTTTGCTGTGCTAACCTGATTAACTGTTCATGATTATGAATTGCAGATTCAGTTGTATGTAATACTTGGCTCATAAAACTATACCTCCTTATCTAACATAATATTTTTATTTTTATACTTAGCTTCTGATTTCCCACTTATATTGTAATTTTTATTTTTCATCTGATTCTTGTGTACTGATTCTTTTATTATTTCCATGACCTTAGAACCTATATATTGTGCTTTCTTAATTTTGTTAATATTTTTATTAGAATTATTCAGCAAATTTTGTACCAAATTTTTTATCTCCTCTCTTTTTTGTTTATCTTCTTCTTTTGTGAGATCATAACTGTTAAGAATATCATCTTTATTTCTTGCAAAAAAATTAACAAGTTCTAATGTATCTGGAATTAATTTCTCTGCATCTGAATATTGTTTTTTTTCAATTAAATTTTCTTCTCTTTTAATTAAATCTTTTAATCTAGTTAAAGCACTTATAATTAATTCATGATCAAATTGAGCTTTTTTATCATCTATTTTTTTGCTTTTCGTTTCTGACTCTATTTTTTTATCATTTTTCATTATTGTATTTTTTCATTAGTTGGTTATTTAGATTAGGATCAACTTGATATTTGCCATTTTCAGTAATTTTTTTAGAGTATTCATTAATTAAAAAATAATTTAAAGTTTTTTCAGCAAATCCTCCTCCTGTTAGTGGGTCAGGCTCAATTGTTTCATAAATAGGTTCTAGTAACTTTGTTAATAATGTTGCATTTAATTCATCTAACGATTCCTTGAATTTTTTTTGTTGTAGATTGGATTCATGACTTTTAGTTACATTATATTTAGATTCTTGCAGTTGTTGAATGTGTATACCTATTTTTTGTCCACTCATACTTTTTTAACCTATTTTATTGATATCTCTCCTTGTAATGCTCCTGCTTCTTGAATGGATTTTAATATTGTTATTAAATCTTGTGTTTTTACTCCTAATGAATTTAATCCAGATACTAAATCTGCTAAGTTTGCAGTTGGTTTAAGAATCTTTAAAGCAGTTCCAGGTTCTGATTGTTCTTCAGGGTCATTTTTATTAGATAAAATATTAGATTCCAATTCAAATTCTTTAATTGGAGATACCTTAACAATTAAATTTTTCTGAGCAATAGCCACTTTAGAAATTTTTACATGCTTGCCAATTACTATTGTACCTGTTGCTTCATCAATTATTATTTTAGCTGTAGTATCAGGTGATATCACTATATTTTCTATATCTGCTAATAAACCAACTACATTACTTTTATATTCATTTGGGATCTGTAAAGTAACTGTGCCAGGGTCTAGTGATATTGCTAAATTAGAGCTTAAATAAGAATTGATAGCATTTGCTATGGCACGAGCTGTTGTAAGATCTGGATTATTTAATGAAATATTAACGTGCTGTAATAAATTTAAATCAAAATCAATTTCTCTTTCAACAGATGCTCCATTTATAATATAGCCAGAGGTTAAAATTGGTTTAAAAGTATCTTGTCTACTATCGGATAGCTTTCCTATTCCAACTTGACCTTGAGCAACGGCATAAATTTTTCCATCAATTCCCATAAGTGGAGTAGCTAATAAGGTCCCACCTTTTAAACTTTTAGCATCTCCTAATGTACTAAGATTTATAGATATTCTGTTACCAGTTCTTGAAAATCCAGGAAGATTAGCTGTTACCATAACTGCAGCAACATTTTTTGTTTTTAAATTTTCGCCTCTTGTATTTATTCCTAATTTTTCTAATAAATTTACTAGCCCCTTGTGGGTAAAATTTGAATTTTTTAAATTATCTCCTGTTCCATCTAATCCTGTTACTAAACCATATCCTACCAAAACATTATCCCTTATGCCTTCAAAATTAACAATATCTTTAATTCTTGAGTCAGAGTTTGATTTTATAGGAAAAAGTAGTAGAATCCAAAAAATTATAGAAAGTAATTTAATTAATTTATATTGCATTAAATTTCAGAACACATCCAATTTGGATAATTTAAGCATTAGTAAAAGTAAGTATCAAGAAAATTTATTTAAAAATATATATATATGTTTAATTTTATTAGTTAATAATTTGTAAAATGGTTGAGTTTAGCTTTGGTATTAAGTTTAAAGATTTGTACTCGGTAGGTGGGTTAGAAAAAATTGATCAAAAATTTTTAGAGTTTTTGAGTGAAAGAAATACTGAAATTTTAAGTGAGTTAATAGCACATAGAAAGAATAATAAAATTTCTTCTGAATTTATCATTAAATTAAGCCCATATATAGAGGAATTTATTATAGATTTATTTAATATTTCGTATGATCAAGATAAAATTAGGAGTTATCATAAAAAGACTTCTTCTTTATTTCAGTCTAGGAAGAGATTTATTCAAAGAAAAGTTAAACGTGAAGATTTTAATCCAGCAAAATTAAAGGATGCTATAAGTTTAATCACTGAGAATAATGTAGATCTTGATGATGAATTATCTATTGCCACAAATATTTTAAATTGGCTTGAAAAAGGAGATGAAAAGCTTTTGGAAGCAGCTAAAGTATATGCTGCATGGGTTTTATATTCTAATGAAGGAAGGGATAAATATAAAAATGGGGTATTGTTTAAAATACCTAAAAAATTAGATTTTAATAAATTAATTGATTGCTCTGAATCAGACGATGGAGTGAAATTTTTTAAAGATAAAAAAATTAGATCAAGAGATGGATTTAATCTTAGTGATAAAACACTTACACAACCTAAAGCTATCGTAAATGCGAATTATTGTTTATATTGCCACAAACAAAATAAGGATTCTTGTTCAAAAGGTTTAATTAATAAAACTGCAGATGAAGTTAAATCTAATCCTTTAGATATACCTTTAAAAGGTTGTCCTCTTAAGCAAAAAATTTCAGAAATAAATTTTCTTAAAAAAGAAGGTATAGTTATTGGCGCTTTGGCAACTGCAATTATAGATAATCCAATGATAGCTGCAACTGGCAATCGAATTTGTAATGATTGTATGAAATCTTGTATTTATCAAAATCAAGAACCAGTTGATATACCTTTAGTAGAAAGCAAAATTTTAGATGATGTTTTAAAACTTGATTACGGGTTTGAGATATATAGTTTACTTACAAAATGGAATCCGTTGAAATCTGAAAAATATCTTCCTAATAATATTAATAATAATAAGGTTCTTATCGTTGGAATGGGACCTGCAGGTTTTACTCTTGCTCATTATTTGATAAATGAAGGTTTTACAGTTGTAGGGATTGATGGATTAAAAATTGAGCCTATGTCAAGTAATATGTCTGGTATTGATTCAGGTGGTAATAGAACTAATTTTAAGCCAATTAAAGATATTTCAGAGATAATGGAAGAATTAAGTGAAAGAAAGGCATATGGATTTGGTGGGGTTTCTGAATATGGAATTACTGTAAGATGGAATAAAAATTATCTGACTATTTTAAGATTAATTCTTGAAAGAAGAACAAATTTTAGATTATTTGGAAGTATTAGATTTGGAAGCACTATTACTTATGATTCTGCAAAAAATTTAGGGTTTAGTCATGTAGCATTAGCTATAGGGGCAGGTAAGCCTAACATTATAGATGTTGAAAATATTCTCTGTAAGGGTATAAAAACTGCTTCAGATTTTTTAATGGCATTACAAACACTTGGACCAGCTAGAAAAAATAGCTTAACCAATTTACAAATTAGGTTACCAATAGTGGTAATAGGTGGCGGCCTTACTTCTATAGATGCTGCAACTGAAAGTTTAGCATACTATCCTATAATGATTGAGAAATTTTTAGTACAGTTTGAAAAATTAGGAGATAGATTTTTTAATAAACTAAGTGATGAACAAATTGAGATAGCTAAAGAGTACATATTTCATGCTAAACTACTAAGAAAAAATACAAATAATAAATTAAGATTATTAAAAGAATGGGGTGGAGTTAAAATCATATATAGAAAACAATTTGAAGAATCTCCAGCTTATAAATTAAATCATGAAGAAGTTGAAAAGGCATTAGAAGAAGGAATTGAATTTGTTGAAAATACGAATCCTATTAGAATTAATGTTGATCAATATAATCATTGCAAAGAGATTGTTTGTAATAATAAAACTTTAAAAGCTAAGACTGTAATAATTGCAACTGGTACAAATCCTAACACAACTTTAGCAAGAGAGGATAATGAGCATTTTAAATTAAGTGGAAGATATTTTTCATTAATTAAGTCAGAAGAAGATGTTGAGTTTTTTACTAAAACAAGTGAAGATTTTAGTGTTAGTGTATTAGGCGATTCACATCCTAAATATTCAGGCAGTGTAGTAAAGGCAATGGCTAGTGCTAAGCATAGTTACCCATTAATTACAAACTATATATTAAAGCATAATATAAAAAATAATATTCCATATAATGTATTTTTTAATAAATTAAATGATCAGTTAACTTCAAGCGTTATAAAAGTTAATAGACTAACTAAGAATGTTGTAGAAATTTTGGTTAAATCTCCTATAGCTGTCAGTAAGTTTAAGCCAGGACAGTTTTATAGATTGCAAAATTATGAAACAACTGCAAAAGTTAAAAATGGATATCTAAACGTCATTGAGCCTCTTGCTCTTACTGGTGCTAGTGTAGATAAAGAAAAAGGTATAATTTCATTAATAGTACTTGAGATGGGTGGTTCTTCAGATTTTTGCAAAGATTTAAAACCAAATGAAAATATAAGTTTAATGGGACCAACTGGAGCTCCAACTTATATACCAAAAGATGAAAATGTAATATTAATAGGTGGTGGTTTAGGTAATGCAGTTTTGTTTTCTATTGGAAAAGCCTTACTAGAAAGAGGGTGCTATGTTTTATATTTTGCTGGATATAAAAAACAAGAAGATTTATTTAAAATTAATGAAATTGAGAAAGCTGCAAGTGAAGTTATATGGTGTTGTGATGAATCTAAATTGGATTTTTCAAATAATAAATCTTTTCATGGAAATATGGTTGAGGCGTTGAAAAATTATGATAATAAACTAAGCAAAAAGCTAAAATTAAAAGAATTTGATAGGATGATAGTGATAGGATCAGATTCAATGATGAAAGCAGTATCCTTTGCTGTTAAGAAGGATTTAAAAGATTTGTTTAACCAAAACATCAAGGCTTTTGCATCTATTAATTCTCCTATGCAATGCATGATGAAGGAAATCTGTGCACAATGTTTGCAAAAACATACAGATCCTGTAACAAATGAAGTTAATTATGTTTATAGTTGTTTTAATCAAGATCAGAATCTAAAACATGTAGATTTTAATCATCTCTCATGTCGTTTAAAGCAAAATAGTTTATTGGAAAAAATTACAAGTTTAGTAAAATAATAACAATTTCTTTTTTGTAACTTAAGGAAAATAACATTGTCAATACATGGTCTATATTTGGCTAAAAATTTTAACATAAGATGCTATTGTTTGTTAGCTTTTTTTCCATCAAAACAAATATATATCAATAGATTAATATGCTAAAAATAACCTGAGCTGCAGATAAGAATTGCTTTGTAAGAGGCAAAAGAAGTATTATATGCAAACACTTGAATACAATTTTGTTATCAATATAGTCATTGAGAGAGCATTTTAATGCTCGCGGCAATCCAGGACAGGAAAGTTATTAACAAATGTAATTAAGGTAATAATTCTGGATCACCACGCCACTAACGTGGCTCGTGATGACTAGTTCTGGTGTGAATTGCAACAATTCTGGATCACCACGGTTGCTATGCAACCTCGTGATGACAAAAATAAAACGTCATTGCGAGGATGATGATAGGCATCCGTGGCAATCCAGATATACACTCCACTTCATGATGATAAGATTTATTATAAATTTCTTATTTCTTAACTGCAGTTCGAGTTAAAAATATGGATTTATTTTAATGTATAAAAGAAACATAGATTTAGCCTAAGAATTATCTAAATTTTTTGCAGTTTAGTTAAATGTAATGTATAATTCCTACCTAATAATATATTGAGTACACAATGACATCAAAAGCCACTGAGCCTAATTCGATGGCAGTACAAAAAGCAATAGACAAGATTCTACAAGAATCTTCGACCATAACCAATAAGCTTTCCACTTCACATTATATTCCAAAAGAAGAGCCAGAATTTAGCGAATTGAGAATATATGATTCCATAATAGATTTATACTATAGTAATTCAGCAATAGTAAAATTATTTAAAGCAATTGCTATTTCCGCTATTATTTACTATGTCAGCAATAAAATTATCTCTAAGTTGTCTGAGATAATGAATGGTTATCAAGATCAACTATATTCTGTAAATAGAGATGTTAGCTCTTTAGTAACTGAAATGGGAGCAATGATGCAGGAGGAAGGATTTTTTATTGATTCTCCACCTCAGAGATATATATATATATATGGTCAAGAGATAGCAGATAGAGTATATAAATCAATGATTGAGTGGGAAGGAATGGACGATGAGGTAACAATATTGCTCAAGGGAAGTAATTTAAGAGAATCCGAAGTATTAAAAGCAGGTTTGATGCTAGGTTATTCAGATTTATATATTGATTATGGAATACACAGTGTATTATCTTATTTTTCTAAAATTTCTACAGGAGGATATTTATCATATGAGGTCTTAAAGTCAAAACTTTATTACACATATGTAGAAGATATACAAATTTCTAAGGCGGGTAGTTATCAACCCTGTATGGCACTAGCGGGTAAGGGAGATAAAATTGCAATCGCTCAATTTTTAGCTGCAATTGATGTGGAGAAGAAAGATAATCTTAATTCTGTGGAAACTATAAAACTATTGTGCCAAAGTACTCAAAAGCATGAGGAAAATTACTTAAAGCTTGTAGATATGATTGGTAAATTACAAACAGATGCATCGCTTGAGGAAGATTACTTAAGGCTTGTAGATATGATTGGTAAATTACAAACAGATGCATCGCTTGAGGAAGATTACTTAAGGCTTGTAGGATATGATGGGTGAATTATAAACAGATGCACCCATTATAGGTGACAAGATTTGTGATGCATATACTGGTATGCTTTCATGTCCAAATTTAGATATATAATAATTTTGATATAAATATAAAAAAGCTAATATTATTAGAAAGATATTATTCAACTTTATTAGATTACTATGTGTTTCTTAATCAACACTTTATGTTACTAATTCTAAGCTTGTTGTGTTTATAATGGGGTGCTCAAATTTGCCATGCAATTTGCGAGATTTTTTATTACGTTGTTTTATTATAACTATCTTCATTTCTTATTTCAGTATTAACTAAAAATGGAGAATAGTCTTTTTAATTTTTTGATACAAAAAACATAAAATACCCTCTTGACTTTTTATTTTACAAATTTATGATATGTAATCAATTAATTCTTTGTTTACTCCAAATTATTAAAATGTTTAACGTATATAATACTCAAAAAGAGAAGGAGCTTGTACAATTATTAGAAGAAGTAATAAAAAAAGATGGATATGAAATCATTAGGGTTAGAACTTTAAAAAATAGTAGAGAAAAAAAATGCCAGATTATGATAGATAAAGTGGATGATAGTCAAGTTGGAATTGCAGATTGTGAGAACGTTAATAAAGTAATAATAGAGATTTTAAAATTAAATGATCTTGGATTAAGTGATTATACTATAGAGGTGAGTTCTCCTGGTATAGATAGGCCATTAACTAGATTAAAAGACTTTATAAAACATAAAGGCAAATTAATTAAAATTAATACTTTATTTAAAGTGTTAGATAAAAAAAATTTTAAAGGGTATATAGAAGAAGTAAAAGATGAGTATATTTTAATGAAGACAAAAGATGAAGGTGATATTATAACTATAAGATTTGATTCGATTTTAGAAGCTTACTTACAATATGAACATAATATAAATTAATTTTGGGTATGAAAAATAAAAATTTTGGTGGAAATGAAATACTACATGTTGCAGAAGCTGTAGCAAGAGATAAAGGAATATCAAAAGAATCTATAATTGAAGCTCTTGAAGAAGCAATGGCGATAGCAGCTAAAAGAAAATATGGTGCTAATATTAAGGTTAAGGCTCATATTAATAGAAACTTGGGGAATATTGAACTTTATAGAGAAGTGCTAGTTGTTAAAGATGGTTTTATTTCTGATAATACTAGAGATGAAAATAACGAAGAAGTTAAAACTATTGAGATTTCTAAAGCACTAGAAACTGATTCAGATATTAATGAAGGAGATGTGATTAAACAAATTTTACCACCACTAGAAATTGGAAGATTAAATGCTATATCTGCAAAACAAATTATAATTAACAAAGTTAAAGAGCTTGAAAAAGATAAAGTTTTTGAAGAATATAAAAATAGAGTAGGTGAAGTATTAAATGGTGTTGTAGAGAAGATTGAAACAGGTGGATATATTGTTAAGCTTGGAAGTGCTGAAGCAATATTAAAGAAAGATCAAACTTTAAAAACAGATTTTTATAAGCTAGGAGATAGAATAAGGGCTTGCTTAGCTAAGTTAGATAAAGAGTCTAATGGACCTATATTAATTTTATCTAGAACCCATAAAGATTTTGTCACTCAATTGTTTAAGCAAGAAGTGCCAGAAATATATGACAGGATTATAGAGGTAAAAAATATTGCGAGAGATCCTGGATCTAGAACAAAAATAGCAGTATACTCTTCTGACCCATCAATTGATCCAGTTGGTTCATGTGTAGGTATGAGGGGTGTAAGAGTTCAAGCAATTATAAAAGAGCTTAAAGGTGAGAAAATTGATATTGTTAAATGGAGTGATGATCCAGCTACATTTGTGGTCAATTCATTAGGGTCATCAATTAGAGTTTCTAAAGTAATTATTGATGAAGAACAGAATAAGATCGAGATAATTGTACCTGAGGAAGATCAAAGTCAAGCTATTGGTAGAAGAGGACAAAATATAAAATTAATATCAGAATTAGTAGGTTGGAAAATTAATATAACCACTGAAGAAATAGAGTCAACTAGAAGGCAAGAGGAATTTAATAGCATTACAAAGTTATTTATGGAAGTGTTAAATTTAGAAGAAATTTTAGCCCAGTTGCTTGCTTCTGAAGGCTTTTTAAGTATTAAAAGTTTAGCTGATGCAGATATAAATTCTGTTGCAAATATAGAAGGTCTTGATGAAGAAATTGCTAAAGAGTTAATTTCTAGGTCTAAAGAGTATCTAGATGCTCAGAAGCAAAAGGATAATGATTCTGATTTAACCAATGGAGATAACTAAAAAATGATAGAGAAGTTAGTTAATACTTTTTTAAAGTTTAAGTTAAAGATATAAGTAAATCTTATTTATCATTTGTATGTGCAGTTTATTCATGTGCTGCAATTATATGCTTTTATTTTTGTATCTTTTGCAAATATTTTAATACCAGAATATGTCAATTTTAAAGAGTTAGCTAAATACAAATCTTTAGATAGTTTTAGAAAAAGTAATAAGAATTATAAAAATATAGATAGTCAAAAACTAAAGGTAATAAAAGATAACTTATATAGCAATACTATTGAACGCATTAAAGGTGAAAGTATTGAATGTATTATAAAATCTACATTATTTATATTAGTTGCGATTTTTTTTTATATATACACTGGAAAATTCCTATAAAGATTAAAAATTAGATAATAACATTTCATTAGGCTCTTAGAGCTATTTTGCTTTTATATCTATTATAATTTTTCAAATAGATGCAGTTGGAGAAATATTATTATATAAAATAATATTTTTGATATTAAGCGTTTAAATTCAACCTGTTTAATAAAGTTTTTCTATAAGATTCAAAGTTTGTAATTGGTTTTTTTGCTACACCGGAATCAATAGCAGCTTTTGCGACAGCTATAGAAACTTCTGTAATAAGTCGTGAATCAAATGTTACAGGGATTATATAATCAGGTCCGAATTTACAATTTTTTCCTTCAAATGAATTAGAAACTTCAGTTGTTATCTCTGCTCTTGCTAATTTTGCAAGTGCATATGCTGCAGCAATTTTCATCTCGTCATTAATAGTAGTTGCTCTTACATCTAATGCTCCTCTGAATAAATATGGGAAGCAAAGAAAATTATTAACCTGATTGCTATAATCAGATCTTCCTGTTGCAACAATTGCATCATTTCGAGCTTCATGTGCTTCATCTGGAGTAATCTCAGGATCAGGATTGGCCATCGCAAAAATTATAGGTTTATCTGCCATACTTTTTACCATTTCTTTTGATACCACATTTTTTACAGATACGCCTATAAAAACATCTGCACCTATCATTGAATCTTCAAGGGTTCTTAAATTTGTTTCTATTGCTAAGTTATTTTTCCATTGATTCATTCCTTCTTTTCTTCCACTATATATTACTCCTCTTGTGTCACAAGTTATTATATTTTGCTTTTTAATTCCTATTTTTTTCATTAAATTGATACACGCAATAGCAGCTGCTCCTGCTCCATTGACCACGACTTTTAAATTTTCAATTTCTCTGTCAGTAATATATGCAGCATTAATCAAACCTGCTACTGTGACTATAGCTGTTCCATGTTGATCATCATGAAAAACCGGTATATCAAGGCATTTTTTTAATTCCTCTTCTATAATAAAACATTCAGGAGCTTTTATATCTTCTAAATTTATTCCTCCCCAGCTTACAGCAATTTTTTTTACAATTTCAATAAATTTTTGAGGGTTAGTCTCATCAACTTCAATATCTATAGAATCAATATCTGCAAAACGTTTGAATAATATTGATTTACCTTCCATGACTGGTTTGCTTGCAGCAGCTCCTAAATTTCCTAACCCAAGTACTGCTGTTCCATTACTGACTACTGCAATAAAATTACCTTTTGAAGTATAGTCATAAATTTTATTATAATCTTTGTATATTTCTTTGCAGGGCTCTGCAACTCCTGGACTATATGCTAAGGATAATTTGTATTTATTAATATTTAGTAATTTATCAGCTAATTTAGTTGTAATTTTACCTTTTGGTTCTTGAGAGTGAAAATCTAATGCTTCTTTTTGTAATTTATCCATGATTAATAGCCTATTTTAATTATATTGATTCAACTGATTTTATTTCTGGAATATAATGCTTTAGCATGTTCTCTATACCTTGTTTTAAAGTAATGGTAGAACTTGGACAACCTTTGCAGGCTCCGTGTAATTCTAAGTAAACAACTCCATTTTCAAATTTGTTATATATTATGTCACCTCCATCTTGAGCAACAGCAGGTCTTATTTTTGAATTTAAAAGCTCAATAATTTGTTCTTCTATCTTTGAATTAGCTTTAATTATTTTTTTCTTATCTTGTGATTGTGTTATAACAGGTAATCCAGCTAAAAAATGATCTACAAGTTTAGAAAGAATAAATGTTTTTATTATTTCCCAATCTACTTTGTTTTCTTTGGTAACTGATATAAAATCATTTCCAAAGAAAATACTGTCAACGCCATCAATCTTAAATAATTGCTGAGCAAGTAATGAATCAGTACAATTGTCATGTTTATTAAATTGTTTTGATCCATTTTTTAAAACTTCAATTCCAGGAATGAACTTTAAAGTATTAGGATTTGGAGTGTCTTGAGTTTGAATATACATTATCTAATTATTATGATTTTTCAATATTACTCAAAATGCTTAGCACATATGTTGGTTTAAGAGAATATTTTTTATACAATTTTGATAAATTTTCTTTAGTTGGAATTTCTCCTACGTTAATTTGCAAATCATGCCTATGTATTCCACTACATACTAATGCGGAATCAATATTCATGTTAGTTGCGCCTTTTATATCATTTTCCATGCTATCACCAATAGCAAGAATCTTTTTTGTTGGAATTATATCTTTTAATGCATATTCATATATTTGTTTGTGAGGTTTTCCAAAATAAATTACTTCACCACCAAGTTCTTCGTATTTTTCGGCAATTACACCAGGACAATGTGTTACTTCACCGTTTTTTGTAATTGATGATTTATCTGGGTTTGTACAAATCATAGGTAAGTTGTATTTTACAGCTTGTTTAGCTAATTCCATAGCTTCATCAAAATAATCTATTATGCCTGTTATTATACTGAAATCTGCATCCTTGGGATGATTTGCTTTAATATATCCTCCAATATTTAATATAACTTCCTCAGCTTCTGGAGAACCTATGTAAAAATATTTTGTTCCATATTTTTTCTTTTCAGAAAGATATTCATTAACTATTTCACCGGATGCAACAATATCTTTATACAAAGATTTATCAACCTTAAAACTATTTAAGAGATTTTCTACAGTTGATTTTCTTCTTGGTACATTGGAAAAAAGTATAACCTCTTTATTTAGATCTTTTAATTTTTTTAGTGTTTCTAGTGATCCAGGATATAGATGATGACCATCATACACAACTCCCCACAAATCCATCAATAAAACGTCATATTTTTTAATGTCAATCATATTTTAGTCTAATAATAATTTTTGCCTATTTCAATTTCTTGTTTTCCGTTTTGTAATCTCCAATTATTTGTGTCTCTTAATGAATAGATACAACCACAAAATTCTTGTTTATAAAAATTTTCTTCTTTTGCTATTTCATACATTCTAGAACTGCCACCATCTTTCCTCCAATTATAAGTCCAATAAGTTATTCCTGAATATTTAGAAGCTGCTTTTTCTCCACAGTCATTAATTTGCTGCATATTTTTCCATCTAGATATTCCAAGAGAACTAGTTATTATATCAAAACCATTTTCATAAGCGTATAGTGCTGTTCTTTCAAACCTCATATCAAAACACATTGTGCATCTTTTTCCTCTTTCAGGCTCAAGTTCTAGACCTTTAGCTCGCTTGAACCAATTTTGAACATCATAATCTGCATCGATAAAATTAATTCCAACTTTTTTAGCGTATTTGATATTTTCATTCTTTCTGATTTCATATTCCTTTTTAGGGTGAATATTAGGATTATAAAAGAAGATTGTTAGATTAATTCCAGACTTTATCATAGCTTGAATTACTTCTCCTGAACAAGGCGCACAACAAGAATGAAGAAGCACTTTACAATCTTTTTTTGGAGCTATAATAGTTTTTACTTTTACCAATTCTTTATATTATTCTATTTTAAGAGTATAATATACAATTTATATATTTTTTTCAATCATTGTTACTATATTGATGAACGATGAATTAGAAAATAAGATATTTAATTAGTATTTATTATAAACTCCGTTAATCTATTGATTTATTGTTTTGTTTAGATATTCGAATTTCTCGACATAAGTTTTTTTATTACTTTAATAAACCTCTTGGATCTACTGATTTATTACCCTGTTTACTTTCTTCTAATTTTTGAAGATGGCTTGTTGGAGTTTTTCATCATATAATTTCCATTTTTTAGCCTTAACAATTGAAATTAATTGATTTTGACGCCATAACCTCTTATTCATAATTTTTATTACACTAATTTGTTATGTGAAAATTTTATATAATTGTCAAATGTTGAATTAAATAACTTGATTTATTGTGTTAAAATCTTATAAATTGGACATATAATGTACTTTAAATTAAAATGTTAGAGTTTATCACATATTGTTTAATGATAATAATCTTGGTTTTATCAATTTTAGTTATTTCTAATAAAAACCCTGTGCATTCAGTTTTATTTCTAATATTTACATTTTTTTGTTCAGCTGGAATAATGATTTTATTAGAAGCAGAGTATATAGCGATGACAACCATAGTAGTTTATGTGGGTGCAGTGGTAATTTTATTTTTGTTTGTTATTATGATGTTAGATGTAGATACTAAGAGTTTGAGGGTGTCAGTAAGTAATGTAAAATCATATTCAATCATTTCTTCATTAGCTTTTTTAGGTGCATTTTTTTATATACTTTATAAGTCAGAGATAAAATATAATATTTTAAGTATTAATCACAATAAGAATTTAAAATTATTTAAAAATTCATTGAGGTATATTGGTGAAAAACTTTATACTAATTATATGTTTGAATTTCAAATTGCTGGATTATTGCTGTTTTTAGCAATGATTGGGTCAATAACTTTAATTTTAAGAAAGCCAAAGGATAATGTAAAAAAACAAGATATTATAGAGCAAGTTATGAGAAATAAAAATGAATCATTAGAATTGGTAGATGTTAAATCAAGATCAGGGGTCAAAATATGATTAATAATTTGTTAATTGATAATGTTCCGATTGGCCATTTTTTAATATTTTCAGCTACCTTATTTGTTATAGGTATCTGTGGCATAATGATTAATAAAAAAAGTATAATAAATATTTTGTTTTCAATTGAAATTATGTTGCTTTCAGTTAATCTCAATTTTATTGCATTTTCAAAAATCTGGATAGATATTACGGGGCAAATTTTTTCAATTTTTATTTTAACTGTTGCTGCAGCAGAAGCTGCAATAGGATTGGCAATATTAGTGTTATTTTTTAGAAATAAGAGTGATATTAGTATAGATAGAATCAAAAAATTAAAAGGATAAAATTTAAATGTTAAGTATTGAAAATTTAGCAATTTACATTGTATTTTTACCATTGATGGCTTCAATCATTGTGGGTCTTAATACAAATAATATATCTGTGAAAACATCTCAAATTTTAACTTCTTTTTCTGTATTTATCTCAGCTATTTTTTCAATTATAGTATTTTTTTATGTTATACATGGACATAATATAATTCACATAAAGTTGCTAAAGTGGTTAGATGTTTCATTTTTTAAAGCTTATTGGTCAATCTATATTGATTCGCTTACAGCAGTTATGTTATGTGTGGTAAACATTGTTTCATTTTTAGTGCATCTATATTCTGTTGGTTATATGTCTCATGATAATCATAAGCAGAGATTTATGGCTTATTTATCATTATTTACATTTTTTATGTTAGTTCTTGTAACATCAGATAACCTTTTACAGCTTTTTGTAGGTTGGGAAGGTGTTGGTCTGAGCTCTTTTTTATTGATAGGTTTTTGGTTTAAGAAAAAAAGCGCTGCAAATGCTGCAATTAAAGCATTTTTAGTTAATAGAGTGGGTGATATTGGTTTAGCTTTATCAATTATCTTGATAGCTTTAACTTTTAAAACAATTGAATATCAACAAATTTTTATTCAACTTGATAGATCATATGAAGAATGCTTTTCGTTGTTTGGAATTAAATTTTCTGTAATTGATTCAATTTGTTTGTTGATGTTTATTGGTTGTATGGGAAAATCTGCTCAAATAGGCTTACACACTTGGTTGCCAGATGCAATGGAGGGGCCAACTCCAGTATCCGCTTTAATACATGCAGCAACAATGGTTACAGCAGGAGTGTTTTTAGTAGCTAGATGTTCTTTTATTTTTGAGCAATCAATAATTGCATTAAATATGATAACAATTATAGGGGCAATTACATGTTTATTTGCTGCATCGATTGCCATAGTTCAAAATGATATAAAGAAAGTAATAGCTTATTCGACATGTAGTCAATTGGGATATATGTTTTTTGCTTGCGGCGTTTCAGCGTACTCAGTTGCAATTTTTCATTTAATGACGCATGCGTTTTTTAAAGCATTATTATTTTTAGGGGCAGGTAGTGTAATACATGCAATAAATGATGAACAAGATATTAGAAAGATGGGTGGATTATATAAATTGTTACCAAAATCATATACATTAATGTGGATAGGTTCATTAGCGCTTGCGGGAATTTATCCTTTTGCTGGGTATTTTTCTAAAGACTTAATATTGGAAAGTGCGTATTTGTCTAATACAAGCTATGGGGATTTTGCATTTTGTATGGGTATTATTGTTGCACTTCTAACAGCTTTTTATTCATGGAGACTTATAATTTTAGTATTTCATAAAAAAACAAAATTAGAAAAAAATATTGTGCAAAATATTCATGATGCTCCTAAATCAATGTTTATACCTATGATTGTTTTAGCTATTGGTGCAATATTTAGTGGGTATGTTGGTGAATATATTTTCGAAATGACAAATTCTTCAAGTGATTTTTGGAATCATTCTTTAGCTTTGACTC
The DNA here is from genome assembly GCF_009690945.1 of Rickettsiales endosymbiont of Trichoplax sp. H2. Lineage (NCBI taxonomy): Bacteria > Pseudomonadati > Pseudomonadota > Alphaproteobacteria > Rickettsiales > Rickettsiales endosymbiont of Trichoplax sp. H2. The sequence goes on along the minus strand of NZ_NPHZ01000003.1, from coordinate 176,059 downwards.
AGAAAAGTAATGGTGAATTATATGTGTTGCCATTTTTAGTAAAACACATACCTATAATAGCAGGGTTATTTGGTATATTAATAGCTTATATAATTTATGCTAATACTAAAAAAATTGCATGCTTTATTTCAGAAAAATTTAATTTTATTTATAAAATTTTGTTGAACAAATATTATTTTGATGAGATTTATAATTTTTTATTTGTAGATTTTACTAAGAAAATTAGTAATATTTTTTGGAAAATTTTTGATAATAGTATTATAGATGGTATCCCTAATATATTAGCTAGATGTGTTTATAATGTTTCTAGGATTTCTCGTGGGTTACAAACTGGCGTTATAAACCATTATTCATTAATCATGTTTATTGGTTTGCTTACAATAATGATCTTTATTATATTTTATTAGAATGATAGATTTTTCAATTTTAACATATCTTATATTTATACCTTTAGTTGGTGCATTTATAATATACTTAGGTAGTAAATTTTTTAAAAATATAGATACAACAATTTATATTATAGTGTCTGGTTTAGAGTTTTTATTAGGTGCTATATTATGGTTGAAATATGATCTTAGCAATTCAAATTTTCAGTTTGAAGAGAAGGTACCTTGGTTTGAAAAATGGAATATATATTATTCACTCGGAATTGATTCATTTTCAATATTTTTTATTTTACTTACTATTCTTTTAATTCCTATATGTATATTTGTAGGATTAAAATCTATCAAAGAAAATAAAACACTTTTCATTTCACTTTTTTTAATCTTAGAATCTTGTGTGATTGGTGTTTTTTCAGCAAAAGATTTAATATTATTTTATGTATTTTTTGAAGCATTTTTAATCCCCATGTATCTTATTATTGGCATATGGGGAAGCTCTAACAAAGTATATGCTGCGATAAAATTCTTTATTTATACTCTTTTTGGTTCAATTTTAATGCTGCTTGCAATAGCTTATATCTTTATTCATGAGCCTACTTTAGATATAGCAGAGTTACCAAATCACTTAAAAAATTATTCTTTGGATTTTCAAAAGTGGCTTTGGCTTGCATTTTTTATATCATTTGCAATAAAAATACCATTATGGCCTTTTCATACATGGCTGCCAGATGCACATGTTGAAGCTCCTACAAGTGGATCGGTAATTTTAGCCGGAGTATTGTTGAAAGTTGGTGGTTATGGGTTATTAAGATTTAATTTACCTATGTTTCCTGAAGCATCAATATATTTTTCAGAATATGTAATGTGGTTAAGTATAATTGCAGTTATTTATACATCAATTGTAGCTTTGATGCAGGTAAACATAAAAAAAATGATTGCTTATTCATCAGTTGCTCATATGGGGTATGTTGTTGCAGGTATATTTGCATTTAATCAAATCGCAATTCAAGGAGCAATTTTTCAAATGATAAGTCATGGTTTAGTTTCTAGTGCATTATTTTTATGTGTAGGGGTTTTATATGAGCAAGCTCATACAAAAGAAATAGCGCTATATCAAGGACTGGCGCAAAAAATGCCAAAATTTTCTCTTTTATTTACTGTATTTGTAATGGCATCAATAGGCCTTCCGTTAACTTCAGGTTTTGTTGGTGAATTTTTAGTACTTTTAGGGGTATTTGAGGTAAGAAATTTATATGGGATATTGTTAGCTTTAGGAATGGTTTTAGGAGCTTCATATATGCTTTGGTTATATATTAGGATTATTTTTGGAGATTTTAAAAAAACTTTGCAAATTTTAACAGATATACATTTATGTGATAAATTAATTTTAACTTTTATTGCAATATTGGTTATTTTTATAGGAATTTATCCAAAGGTAATAAATGATAACACATATAAAAATTCTATAAATTTAGTAGATTCAATAAAATCAATTAAAAACAACAAGTTAAATATTGGATTATAAAATGATTTTAAAAAATTTAATATCAAATATTTATTATATTTCTCCAGAGATTTTAATTATAATTGGCATATTTATATCAACTATTTATGGGGTGATTTTAAAAAATAATGTAAGAGTTATAGGTAGTTTAATAATATTAACTTTTGCAGGATCTATTTTTCAAATCATCAACATTAACTGCGGGAAAATTTTACTGTTTGAAGGTTCAATAGTTATATCAAAATTTATACAATTTAGTAAAATAATCATATTGTTATGTAATAGTATAATTATCTTAATAATTGCTAATTTTGGCTATAAAGCTACGAATATAAATTCAAAGTTATCTTTTGAAATTCCAATAATGATTGCATTATCTACATTAGGTATGTGTGTGCTTGTTAGTAGCAATAGTCTACTCACATTCTATTTAGGTTTGGAATTGTTTAGTTTAAGTTTATATATCCTCATAGCGACTAATAGAAATGATTCTAAATCAATAGAGGCTAGTTTAAAGTATTTTATTTTAGGTGCAATTAGTTCAGGGATATACTTATTTGGAGCATCTTTGATTTATGGTAATGCTGGTACAATTAATTTTGATGAAATAAGTCTTGTATATCAAACAAATTGTTATGCTAATTTTTGTCTTAAGGATCAAAATTTATTATTTATAACAGGTTTTATATTAATTATTATTACTATAATGTTTAAGCTATCGCTATTCCCTTTTCACAATTGGACCCCTGATGTATATGAAGGAGCTCAAAGTTCGATAGTAGTATTGTTAGCATCTTCTGCTAAATTTTCTGTGCTTGTGATTTTTTTAAGATTAATTTTTGAACCACTTATGGTTATAAAAGACCAATTGCAGCCAATATTTATAGTTATATCAATTTGCTCCATGTTATTTGGAAATATTTTAGCTATTGTACAAAGTAATATAAAGCGTCTTTTAGGTTATAGTGCTATCGGTAATATGGGCTTTATATTGATGAGTATAGTTGTTTATGATAGAAGTTTTTTACATAATACTATTTTTTATTCAATAGTATATATGACACAAATCTTGACATTTTTTGCTTTGATAATAATTTTAAAAAGAAAAATTTCATTTAATAATAACTTAAATGATCTTAGAGGTTTGTCTAAAAATAATTCATTTATTTGTTTTTCTTTAGCAACAATAGCTTTTTCAATGGCTGGTATTCCTCCACTTATTGGATTTTTTGCAAAACTTTATATCTTTATTACATTAATAAATTTTAAAATGTATTACTTAGCTATTATAGCCATTATAGCCACAGTTATTGGATCTTTTTATTGTATTAATATAATAAGAAAAATATATTTTGATAAAGTAATTAATGGTAGTATTGCTAAAAAGATAAAATTAAATTTAGTAGAAATTATTATTATTTCTTTAGGAGTGGGATTTAATATTTTTTATGTATTGTTTCCATCATATATGTTAAAAATTATTAATAATTATATTTAATTAGATATTATGTTATTAACTGTAGACATAGGGAATACTAATATTGTGCTGGGATTATTTGAAAATGATAAACTTATTCATAAATGGCGAATAGCTACACAAAAACAATTAACTGAAGATGAATATGCAAATAAACTATTACCACTTTTTAATTATGCAGAGATTGATTATACAAAAATAAATGGAGCAATAATTTCATCTGTAGTGAATAAAATAACTAAGCCTATGGCAATTTTTGTTGAAAAATATTTAAAATTATCTTCAATTATTGCCTCTGAAGTTGAACATGATATTAACATAAATATAGATGTTGGAACAAAATTAGGTTCAGATATTTTAGCGAACGCTATTGCTTCAAATAGGATGTATAATGAAAATTGTATATTTATTGATTTTGGTACGGCACTTGTAATAGGAATAATTAAAAAAGAAAAAGAATTTATTGGTGGTTTAATTTTACCTGGTTTACAAACTTCATTTAATTCACTTATTAAAAGTACAGATCGATTGTTTTACACACATTTGTTAAAGCCAGATAATATTGTTGGTGAAAATACGGAGGATTGTTTGAGATCAGGGATGTTTTACTTATATAAAGAGTCTATAAATGGTATTATAAATAAGATAAAAAAAGAATTAGATATAGATTTTAAAGTTATAGTTACAGGTGGAAATGCTATTCTAATTCAAGGTGAAATTAAGAATATTGATGTTTTTGAACCAAATTTGACTCTAGAAGGATTAAATATTCTTTATAAAATGCATAAGAATAAATAATGGAAATCAAAAATAAAAATATTATATATACTGAAAGTAAAAAGGTGAAGTGTAATGGCTTAAAGCAAGAGCTAGGTCATCCTTTAGTATATCTTAATATAAAAAAAGACAAAATAGTATGCCCTTATTGTAGTTTGGAATTCGTATATAAAGAGTCAAAAAATAATTCTAAATAATAATTATAAATGAAATCTAATAATATTTATAGAAATCAAGGAATTGTTGTTTTAATTTTTTTTATTTGCATACTATTTCTTACAATTAAATTAATTAGTATAATTATACCTTTTATCTTAGGTTTTGTTTTTGCATATATTTTAGATCCTATTATCAAATATTGTACTGAAGTAAAAAAATTAAATAAAAAATTGTCTATTTTGGTAATTTTAATAACATTTTTTACTATGTTTTTTTTGATTTTGTATTATCTTATTCCTGGGGTAATTAATCAAGCGAGTGGCTTAATAATGAAGCTTAATGTTAAGGAGTATTTTTCTAAGGATATAGGGATTGAAGAAGTTATCCAATCTCTCAGTCATAAATATCCAGTTATAGGGAATTTAATAGAGAGTAGTTTAGATACTATATACGCTTTTTTCTTTAAGCTTTCTAATCATTTATTTACCAATATAATTCAATCTGGTAAAGTGATATTAAGTTTAGCAACAATCTTATTATTAACACCTATATTAACATTTTATTTTGCTTTAGATATGCAAAAAATAATTAATGCTTTGAAAAAATTGATTCCAATAAGCTATAAAAACGATGTTTTAAAATTATTTAAGGATATCAATACTACGATTGCCAAGTATTTAAGAGGGCAACTTAGCGTATCAATTATTTTAGGTATATATTATACAGTTAGTTTATTTTTGCTGGGTGTTGACTATGCACTTGTACTTGGAATATTTTCAGGATTATCTTTATTTGTGCCATACCTAGGTATAATTTTTAGTTTTATTCTAACCTCGATAATAGCATATAGTCATCTTAAGACATGGTCTATTCTTATTTATTTACTTATTGTATATGTTTTAGGGCATATTACTGAAGGTATATTTATAACACCAAAATTAATGGGTAAGAGTTTAAATCTTCATCCCTTATGGATATTCTTAGGAATTTTTGTTGGGGGAAGTTTATTGGGATTTTTTGGGATTTTATTTGCAATTCCATTGACAGCAATAATAGCAGTGATTATAAGGTTCTTTATTAAAGCTTATAAAAAAAGTAAATTATATAAATATTAGTTGGTAAAATTTTATGGATTCAATAGATAATGAAACAAGGAAAATATTAAAACAATATATTGAGAGAATTGAAAGATTAGAGGAAGAAAAGAATAATATTAATAATGACATTAAAGACCTATTAGTAGAAGCTAAAGCCAAAGGATTTGTACCAAATATTATAAAACAAGTTATTAAAGCTAGAAAAATGGATACAGAAAAGCTTAATGAGCAAGAGGCATTATTTGAACTTTATAAAAATGCAATTGGCTTAGAATAGTGAAATGAGATTAAGTAACTATTTATTGCCTACCACAAAAGATATAAGCTCTGAAGCTAAATTAATGTCTCATAAGCTAATGCTTAAAAGTGGAATGATTAAACAAAGTTCTTCTGGGGTATATTCTTGGCTTCCGCTTGGGCTCAGTGTTTTAAATAAGTTATCAAATCTAATTAGAGGTGAGCTTAACAAAATTCACTGTCATGAGATTATTTTACCTTCTTTACAACTTCTTTCAATTTGGGAGAAGTCTGGTAGAGCTGTGGAAGATTCTGACATGAAATCGCAAATTTTTCATCTAAAATGCCAAAAGCAAACAGATTATGTATTACCTGCATCTGGTGAAGAAGCAGTTACAGAGCTTTTTAAAAACAGTGTGCATTCATATAAAGATGTAGGTAAAATATTATACCAAATTACTTGGAAATTTAGAGATGAAATAAGACCTAGGCATGGTGTGATGAGAGCTAAAGAATTTTTAATGAAAGATGCATATTCTTTTGATGTAAGTAAGGAAAAAGCTTTAATTAGCTATGAGAAAATTTTTAAAGCATACTTAAGAATATTTAAAAAAATTGGGCTAAAAGTAATACCTGTACTTGCACCTACAGGTGCTATGGGTGGGAATTATAGTCATGAATTTCATGTTTTATCTGCTAAAAATGGTGAAAGTACAATATATTATCAAGAAGAGCTTATTGACTATTTGGAAGGTGATGGATTTTCACTTATGGGATATGAAAAATTTTATGCAAAAGAAGAAGAGAAACATGATTTAGATGATAGAAAAGCATTGAAGATTGTAAAGAGTCAAAGTATTGAAGTGGGGCACTTATTTTATCTTGGTACAAAATATAGTAATAGTTTAAATTGTAAATATCAAGATAGTAATGGAGAATTGCAATTTGCTGAAATGGGTTGTTATGGAGTTGGTATAACAAGGTTGATCGCTGCAGTAATTGAGAATTGTCATGATGATAAAGGCATTATATGGCCTGATGCAATCTCTCCTTTCAAATTAGCAATTATAAATATTAAAACAGAGGATAGTTTATGTAGAGAATTATCTGATAAATTATATGTTAATTTATCAGATAAATATGATGTTTTATATGATGATACAAATAAAAGTCCTGGTAAAAAATTCGCTGATATGGATTTAATAGGAATAAATTTACAAATAATTATTGGTCCTAAACATGCTGCTAGTAAAAAAGTGGAATTAAAAAATCGCAAAACAGGCGAAGTTCAATTGTTTGATATACCAGCTTTAGAATCTACTATTCATGAAAAATTTAAGTCTTGTTAAATAATAATTTTATGAATAATAAAATTAAAAAAAGACATGTAATTTGCATTAAGTGGGGAGATAGATACAGTAGTGATTATGTAAATAAACTTTTTTTAATGGTAGATAGAAATATTACTCTATCTTACCAATTTCATTGTTTAACAGATAGTGATAAAGGTATAGATAGTCGTATAAATATTTTAAAAATACCAAAAAATGAAGTGCATTTATGGGGTTGGTGGCAAAAAATTTCTATATTTAAAGAAGTATTTTTTGGATTACAAGGAGATTTACTTTTTATAGATTTAGATATGCTGATTTTAAATAATATAGATGATTTTTTCTTATATGAGCAAGGCAAATTATGTGTAACAGAAAATTATTATAATGACAAATGGATTTCTTCATGTGTGATGAGAGTAACAATAGGCTCTAATCCCAAAATATGGAGTGATTTTTGGGAAAATAGCGATGAGATATGTGAGCGATTGAAAAAAAGAGGTGATCAAGCTTATATTAAAGAAGCAGCTGAAAATTATGTGTTTTGGCCAAATAATTGGGTATTGTATTATAAAAATCATTGTAAATATAGATTATTACCAATTAATTTAGGGCTTCCAACAAAAGTATTAAGCTATATTAGTAAAATAGCTAATTTATATGCAAATGAACCAGTTGATGGAAAGATATTAGCATTTCAAGGAAAACCTAATATACATGAAATAGCTGAATATCCAATTTCTAAATATAGAGCTGCTCCTTGGATTAAAAAATATTGGAAATAATTTTATTAAAAATAATTAAAACTACAGATAAAAAATTAGAAATTTATACTAAATTTTGTCATCATGATGTGTATTATTCCTGGATTGCCACGCTCATATGCGATTTGCTCGCAATGACAATTTTTCATTTAGTCATCACGAGGGAGAGATGAAATCTCGACTGTGGTGATCCAGAATTGTTATCACATTTACATTTATTGATAATTTCTCTGGATTGCCACACTTACTACGTTCGCTCGCAATGACAATTTTTCATTTAGTCATCACGAAGGAGGAATTCAATTCCGACTGTGGTGATCCAGGAATGTTTCTCCATTTGTGTATGTTGCTATTTTTCTGGATTGCCACACTCACTGCGTTTGTTCGCAATGACAATTTTTGATTTAGTCATCACGAGCCACGAAAGTGGCGTGGTGATCCAGAATTGTTGTAGCATTTACGTTTGTTGATAATTTTCTGGATTGCCACACTACGGCTAATGCCTCCGTTCGCAATGACTATATCGTTGTTCCTAACTGTATTAAATATTCCTGTATGATTGCTTTTTAGCATTTTATAACACAATTCTTATCTGTATTTTGAGTTAAAATAATTTAATTGCAAAATTTAGTAACAAAAGAAAATTTAAAAACATAAATATTGAAAAAATTATATCTATGTAATTTTTAAATCTTAAAATTACATGCTGCCCAAAATAACTAATTAAAAATAGAGCTGGGAAAGTACCTAATCCAAAGAAAAACATGCATAAAAAAGCAGCAAAAATATTATTTGAATATGAAAATGTAATCATAATTGCACTAATTACAAGTCCACATGGTATTAATCCTAATGCCATACCCATAATAAATCCTTGAAATCCAAAAGGTCTTAAACTTAATTTATGAGCTAAATTAGCTATAAAGTTTTCTAAATATTTCAATACTTTAAAATTTACAGATATAAATTTAAATTTTTTGAACTTAGATATTGCTAATCCTAAACAAACTAAAGAACTAATTATAAGTATTACTCCAGCAATATAGTTTGACACTATATAATTACTTAAGTAATCGGCTAAGTATTTTGTTATCAACGCTAATATTCCATATGTAAAAGCTTTGCCAAAATAATAAGGTAATGATAGTGCACAATTTAGTTTGTTGAAATTATTTAACTGATCTTTTTTCAAATGCATTATCCTCATATTCATTTGACCTAAAGCGATAGGTCCACACATTCCAATGCAATGCGTGAAACTACCTATGATTCCGTATACAAAAAGAGCTAATATTACCCAAGCTTCATGGATTCCAAAAACATTGGTCTCTAATAGATATTGTATAACATTATTATCTACTTGATGAGAGTGATGATGGCACGCCATTTATGATACTATATATAAATTTTCTCCAGAAAATATTGGAGCAATATATGAGCCTTTCCCTACTTTATATTGGATATCAATTAATGTTCCATTTGAAGAATCCAACTTTAATAATTCTCCTTTTGAACTATATACATAAACTATATTACCTACTACAATAGGTTGATTCCAATATCTATTTTTCTTTTTATCTTGAGGCTTTTTAATAAAATCAATAAGTCTTGATTTCCATATAATAGATCCATTTTTTAAATTAATTGATAAAATTTGGTTGGTATCGTCTATTGCATAAGCTATGCTTTCTTGAATATAAAATGGCCTATTAATATTTAATTTTTGTTTCCATTCTAATTCTCTTGTAGATAAATTTAATTTAATAAAATTTCCCATTGATGTATAAAAGTATAAATGATCTTGCCTAATAAGTGGTTGATAGGTTGAAATTTTTATATCATTTAAAGCATCATTTAAATAAATGTTTTTTTCTTCGATATTCCATTCGTCAAAACTAGTATATTTATCTATAGCGTTTATATTTCCCATACTATCTTGTAAGATAACTGTATTTTTATATAAAATAGGTGAGGTAACATTAGTCACTCTAACTCCATTATCCATACCATATTTATACCATAACACTTTTCCATTATTTGCATCTATAGCGTACATTCCATTATTTAGAGTTTGTAAATATAGTATATTATTTTCAAATATAGGGTATGCTCTAATAATTTGTTGTAGTTTTTGTCTCCAAATTAACTTTCCAGATATATTATCAAAACAGATAATTGAATTTGAACCAAATGTAGCATAGGTTTTATTCTTGATTTGTAATAACCCACCATTTAAATATTCAGAAATAAAATTTAATTTGGTATCAGTGAATTTATTTTTCCATATGGTTTTACGATTTATAATATTGATTTTAGATATAATTCCTTTTTTATTCATTCCAATATAATGACTATCTAAGATTATAGGTTGGGATATTAAAGGTAATCTTAGTGAATTATCAATCTGAATAATATTAGGAGTATTTGTTTTATTAATAGATTTTTGTATTGATTTATTATCCTCAATATAACTCGAATATTGCCATGTTACATTATCAAAATTCTTATTTTTAGTTGTTTTTTTATAACTTACGCATGCAGACACACACACAAGTAAAATTAAAAAGAGAATAAATTTTTTAAAGTACATTGTATTTTTATACATAATATTCTTTAATTAAGTTATATTTTAAAGAACTTAATACTTCTTATTATTTTTGTTGTAAAGTTTTAAGTTAAAATGTAGTCTTAAATTTAACTTTAGTACCGATTAATATATAATGAAAAGAAAGCATTTTGTATTAATATATTTTTTTATATTTTTGCTTAACTCTTGTATACTGACTAACGAAACAAAAGCGGCAGCAGATTTTTATGAGAAATGCTTGTTACCAAAAGGGTTTGGAACTGGCAAAGATACTGCGGGGAGTGAAATTCTAACGCCTCTTAATAGAGATTGTCAGAATATATGTACAAGAGAGTGCGAGGCTTTTTCTAGGAAATTTAAGCCTTATGAAATGCTTAATCCTAATAGTAAATATTCGGAAACCTATTCTGTTGAACTTAATGAAGATGTAATATTAAATTGTTATTCCAAGTGTCAAAAAGGCGGCGATGAAAGATTTTCATCGTACTATTTTGATGTATTTCAAGCAAGTTGTGAAGATGAAAAAAGTCAAGATATATATCAAAAAGTTTGTGTAAATAGAAAAGATTATAGTCCTGCAGCTGATTGTACTGCTTCATTACCCTGTGATAAAGCAGGAATTTTGCAAAAAGGATATGTTAGTTTTTATAAAGTTATTCAACAACAGAAAGCCACCGTTGGCATGATGTGCCAGGGCAATGATGATGAAAACAGTTTTAATATTGTTGAAACAAGTTTTGAAGCAAAGGAAAATGATTTACTATCAATTAGCTTATTAGGAGGTGCAAAGGATAATCAATTATATTTATGTGGTAGAAAACACATTGAGGTAGAACCTTTATTTTATAACATTGGTGAGGATAAAGATTGGTATAAATTAAATTTTAAAAATAGATTTAGTCATAGATTCTTAGCTACAATTAGTGAAAAAAGTTTTAAGGATTTTAAAGATAATCCTAAAGGTTATTGGGACAATAATATTATTCAGAGTGATTTTACATATAGTAAAAGTGACGATATTTTAACTGATCATGAATTACTACAGGATCGAGAAAAATTATATGGTGCAAAGCAGTTTTGGAAAAATATATCTGGTGATAGATATACTTTAAAGAATTCTATAGCAGGATGGGGCGCTAAAAATCCTAATTATTTTCATACAGGAATAAATTTAAAAAATGGAGATATTTTATCTGTCATATGGGAAGGAAATTTCTCAAGTAGTAAGATATTACAATTTAAAGAGAGTTCGGTTATTAATGATAAGTCTATTAATAAAACCAAATCATTGCTAAATCCAAATAGACAAAATTTAATAACTGAGTGCATTTGGAATTCTCGTGTTCAAGATAAGTCTAGTTGTATAAAGCAGTGGTATGAAAATAGTAATTTACTAATTCAAGATCCTCAGAGTAATTCTGGATCTTCATCTTCAAGTGACCTTGTATTAAAAGGTGAATGTTTTAGAAATTGTGGATTAGATAATTTTGTTGTAAATAATTCAAATATTAATGGAAATACAAGTAAATCACAAAATTCTAATAATACGTGCAGTGTTCCAGAAAATAAAAGATTGGATAATTATCAATGTAATTTAAAACAATGTCCAGAATGTGATTTTAAAGATTGTCCAAAAGACTATACGAAAGATTATTGTATAGGGAAACAAGGTGCTTTATATGAATGTGGATTATTTGGGAATGTCTCTGATATTAATTTGGAAAAAGGGTATATAAATGGGATTGCAACTTTATACAATAATGAAGAGGTTGATTGTCGATGCGGATGTGAAAATGGAGATGAGAATTCTCAATGTAAAGATGAAAAATATATTACTTCTGGGTGTAAAAATAGATATTCAAATTATAATTGCATTGAGAAAGGTAATTTTAATGCAGGAGAGGGTAAATACGTTTTACAAGGCACTGTTGATAATCTAAATTTTGATAGTCGCCAGCAATTTAATTTAAAGAATTATGATAATGATGATGCACAAAATAATTCTGGTGGGTATAAATTGTCAATTGATTGGCGTGGATGTCCTAGATCAAATATGGATAATATTCAATATACAATAGCTAAAAAAGATTATTTTTCACCTCGTGGAATAAAATCAGCTACAAATTCGTATAAGCCTCTTGCAAGTTATAATAATTGGAGAGATGTTAAAGAGGATATTGTCAAACAAGGAAGTGGAGCTAATAAAGATGAAGTTGGATTTTTAAAAATAAATAGTGGCGCTATATCTAGTGAATGTAATAACAAAAATGATTGCAAGATATTTTTAAGAATTAAGCTTGAAGAATCTACCGATCTATCTGTTGAAGATAATTATAAATATAATAACACTTTTGGGCAATATTACATTAATATGAGTAAAAAGGGTGAAGAAGTAATGTGCCAAAAAGGTGGGATGATTTATAAAGCCGTTAAAGGTATGAAAAAGATATTAGTAGGTTCTGATAATTTGGGAACTAATTCTCATTTAAATTATAATATAAAATTTAATAAAAACGATAGCAGTGTAATTAATAAATCTGAAGTTGGTGCAGTAGGTGTTATATTTTATGGTTTTATAAAACAAGCAGCATATGTGATCAAGATTATATTAGCTTTATATTTAGTTTTTTTAGCTATCTCTTATATTTTAGGCTTGGTTGAGTATACTACTCAGGTATTTATAAAACATATATTAAAAATAGTAATAGTTGCTTTTTTAATTTCTGATACTAGTTGGAATTTTTTTGGTGGATATTTAGTTTCATTTTTTATAGACGGTAGTATAGAATTAGTTGCCAGATATTCTGCATCTTTTTTACAGGCTGTAAGTCAAAATCAAGAAACGTGTGCAAATACAATAATTGAAGATCCATATGTTATTTTTTCAATATTTAATGGACCAATAGGTGTGTTTACTATGGGAGACACGTGGTCAAGAATATGGGCAATAATTAATAAAGGGTTGTTAGGATTTGTTACGGCGATATTTTTAATTTTATCAATTTGGTATTATTTTGAAGCAATAGTTAAAGCAACTGTAATGTTTATGTTTGCAATTATAATTAACTCTATATTGATTGTTACTGCTCCAGTTTTTATAGTGTGTATTTTATTTGAAAAAACTAAACAGATGTTTGATTCTTGGGCTAAAAATTTATTTTCATATGCACTACAGCCTGTTTTTGTTTATACAACAATTATTATTTTAAATTATGTTGTGACTATTTTAATTTATTATATCTTTAATTTTTCAGCTTGTTCAATTTGTTTAGTAAGAGTTGACCTTGGACCTTTATATAATGAATGTTGGGTTTCAGGTTATCAAAGTATGGCGGATTTTTATTCACCTCCTGATAAATCAGGTGCTGTAAGTATATATTCTTCATTTGCAAGCTATGCTATGACCTTTATTGGTGGATTGGTTATTTATATAGTTGCTTCAGGAATGTCAACATTTTCTTCTCATATATCAGGAGTTGCATCTTGGATTATTACAGGCTCTCCAATGAGGCATATGAGTATTGGGACAGTTGGTGATAGCGCATCTAACTATGTTAAGGCGAAAGTTAAACAGGCAGTAATTACTGCAGCTACTGCTGTAGTAGCTGTTGGAGCTACAGCTGTAGGAGTAGCTGCAGGAGCAGGTGGAGGAGCGCTTGCAGGTGGTGTAGGAGCAGTGCCAGGAGCAGCAGCAGGAGCAGGAGCAGGAGCAGGAGCTGGGGTAGCTGCAGGTGGGGCAGCAGGAACAGGAGCTGGAGTAGCAGGTGGAGCTGCAGGAGCAGGTGCAGCAGGAGCAGGAGCAGCAGGAGCAGGTGGAGCAGGAGCTGCAGGAGCAGGAGCAGCAGGAGCCGGTGGAGCAGGAGCAGCAGGAGCCGGAGCAGGTGGAGCAGGTGGAACAGGAGCTACAACAGCTACAACTACAACAACAGCAAATGTTAGCAGCAATACTACTAGTAGTACTGTAAGAGAGGTGATTAAAAAAGGTGCTGATAAAATTAGAGATAAAGCTATTGATGATTTACTAAAAGATGATGACGAATAATAAAATAAAAAATAGTTATTACAACAAAAATAAAGCTAAATAGCTTGCAAAATTTAATTTCTTGATCTATTTTTCGCATGGAAGCATTTGATGAGGGCAAAATTATTTGCTAACTTGGTCAGGTCTGAAAAGAAGCAGCCATAGCTTAGATTTTTGGGTCTCATTTTGCTTCCTATACAAGTTTAAAGGAAGTATCTTTTTTATAAAAATGTTTGATAAATATCAATATATTCAAGTTAATTTAGAGCACCTTAAAAAAAATTATTTAAAGTTAAAGTCTTTTTTGAACTCAAATAAAACTATTTGTTCTGCAGTTGTTAAAGCAAATGCATATGGTTTAGGAATAAAAGAAGTAAGTCAGGCTTTATATGAAGTTGGTTGTAGAAATTTTTGGGTTACAAATTTAAAAGAAGCATTTTTAGTTAGATGTGTATCTATTGAATCAAATATTTATATTTTTCAAGGTGTTAACAGTTATGAAGAGCTTGAAGTTATTAAGGAAAATAATTTTATACCTGTAGTTAGTAGTATAGAACAATTAAATTTGATTAATCTATATGTAAAAGATAAAGTTAATATAGTTTTAAATTTTGATACTGGTATTGGTCGTGAAGGTGTGCAAATAGAGGAAATAAAACAGTTGAATTTAGAAAAATGTAAAATTGAACTGATTATGAGTCACCTATCTTGTTCTGAACAAAAAGAACATTTTTTGAATAAAGAACAGCTTGACTTATTTAAAAATATTCAAGATTTATTTGTTGATGCAAAATTTACACTGGCAAATTCAGGAGGTATATTTTTAGGACATGAGTATCATTTTAATATGGTAAGGCCAGGTGGTGCATTATATGGTGTTAATATATTAGAAGACAATGATGATGTTAAAATGCTAAATGTTGTGGAATTTTATGCAAGTGTTTTAAATAGAAAAATTTTTTATAAAAAGCAATATATAGGTTATAATGCGACTTATAAAGTAAATAAAGGAGATAAAGTATTGATAATTAATGCAGGTTATTACGATGGCTATAGAAGAATATTAAGTAATAAATCTATGGTTTATTCAAAAGGATATTTTTTGCCAGTTATTGGTATAGTGAGTATGAATATGATTGCAGTAAATGCTAATGCACTACCGGAATCTTTATTTAAAAAAATAAAAAGTGTTGAATTAATTGGTGAAAAAATTACTATTAAAGAAATTGCTAAATGGGCAAATACAGATCAGAGAGAAATTTTAACAAATATTTCCTCTAGTTCTAGAAGAATTTATATAAAATGAATTTATTTAAACATATACAAACATTAGGTGTTATTTCATTAAGATTACTAAAAAATATAGGAGAATTAGTAATATTTTTATGTAACGTTTTATGTAAATTATTTACAGTTCCATTTTATATTAGGAATTTTTTTCAGCAATTAATAACTATAGGATTTTATTCATTACCAGTGATTGGGTTTACTGCAATTTTTACAGGTGCAGTTTTAGCCTTGCAAACTTATACTGGCTTTTCAAGAATGCATGCCGAAAGTTCAATTGCTTCAGTTATTGTTATTTCTATAACTAGAGAATTAGGCCCGGTATTGGCGGGATTAATGCTAGCTGGTCGTGTTGCTGGATCAGTAGCAGCAGAAATTGGAACAATGAAAATATCAGAGCAGGTAGATGCTTTATACACATTAAACACTGATCCAATTAAATATTTAATTATTCCAAAAATAGTAGCTGGTACAATAGTATTGCCATTATTGGTATTGGTTTCTGATGTTATTGGAATTTTTGGTGGCTATCTTGTTGCTGTATATAAAATTGGGTTTGAATATCACTCATATATTAGAAGTACATTGAAATTTTTAGAGTATCAGGATGTAATGTCAGGTTTGTTTAAAGCTGCTGTATTTGGTTTTATTGTGACATTTATAGGGTGTTTTTTTGGATTTAAAACTTCTGGAGGTGCAAGTGGAGTGGGTGTTGCAGCTACTCAGTCTGTGGTATCATCATCAATATTGATTTTACTATTCAATTATCTAATAACTGGGTTATTATTTGTCAGGTAATTATGTCTAGAAACAACCTTATATCAGTTAGTAATTTAAACAAGACTTTTGGTGATAAGAGGGTTTTAAAAGATATAAATTTTAATGTTTTAAAAAGAGAGTCATTTGTTATTATAGGCGGATCAGGGAGTGGTAAATCTGTTCTTTTAAAGTGTTTAGCAGGTTTATTGAATCCTGATGAGGGGAGTAAAATTATTATAGATAATGAATTTGTTACACACACTCATATTATTCAAAGAAAAAAATTTATAAAGAAATTTAGTATGCTTTTTCAAAGTAATGCTCTTTTTGATAGTTTGCCTGTATGGCATAATATTTGTTTTAGCCTAATAAATTCAGGTATTTTAAACATTGAGAGAGCTAAGCAACATGCGGTAGAAATGTTAGAATTAGTTGGGTTAAACGAAGAAATTGTTGAATTGTATCCAGCAAGTTTGTCGGGAGGGATGCAAAAAAGAGTGGCTATAGCAAGGGCAATTGCAGTTAATCCAGAAATTATATTTCTTGATGAACCTACTTCAGGACTAGATCCAGTGATGTCAGATACAATTACAACTTTAATTAAAAGCATTAGTAAAAAATTGAAATCTACAACAATTACTATAACTCATGATGTAAAAGTAATGAAAAAGATTGCTGATAGGGTAGCATTATTAAAAGAGGGAGAGATTTTTTGGATAGATACTCTTAAAAATACTGTAAATAGTGATAATGAATATGTTAAATTATTTTTAAATAAGTAAATTTTATGGAAATATCTATATATTTTAAAGCCTTTTTTATATTAATATTAATAATAAGCATTATTGGAGTAGTTGCTGTTTTTGCAAAATTTATTAAAAATAAAAAAATATTCGGTAATTTTGTAATGAACAATGATTTAAAACTTGAAGAAACTTTAAATATAGATCATAAAAGAAGATTAGTATTGTGTAAATTTAAGAAAAAAAAATATTTAATATTACTTAGTCAACAAGATATTTTAATAGATGTCATTACTGAAGAATAGAAAATTATTATTAATAATTTTTATAATTTTTATTTTATTTGGAGCTAACCTATATAATGTTGAAGCTCAAGGAGTAACAATAGACTTTGGTGATAATGATGATCAAACTTTATTTAGTAATAAAGTAATACAGCTTATTGGCCTTATTACTATCTTGAGTGTTGCGCCATCAATTTTAATAATGGTTACGTCTTTTACTAAGATTACTATTGTTTTTTCGATACTTCGTCATGCACTTGGTTTGCAACAAACTCCACCAAATATAGTTATTATTAGTTTGTCTTTATTTCTTACATTTTTTATTATGTTTCCTACATTTAATAAATCCTATGAAAATGGTTTGTTGCCACTTATGAATAATCAAGTAGATGAGGAAAAAGCATTACCAAAAATAATAGATCCTTTTAAAATTTTTATGAAAGAAAATACAAGGGATAAAGATCTAGATTTATTTAAAGATATTGCTAAAGAATCTCAAAATTTAGAAAAAATTGAATTACCCCTAAGAGTTATAATTCCTGCATTTATGTTAAGTGAGTTAAAAAGAGCGTTTGAGATAGGATTTTTAATTTATTTACCATTTTTAATTATAGATTTAGTGGTTGCATCTGTGTTAATGGGAATGGGTATGATGATGCTGCCGCCTGTTATAATATCTTTACCATTTAAGTTAATTTTCTTTGTAATGATTGACGGTTGGTATATGTTAAGTGGAAGTTTAGTTAAAAGCTATGGATTAGGCTAATATATTTAAGAAACAACTTTCAAAGCTTTTTAAAATTAATTTATTATTTACTCTATTATTAATAACATGAAATTGAAGGACAAATTAAATATTGCTGAAGTTGAAGCTAAATGGCAAAAAACTTGGAGTGAAGCTAAAATTTATAAATGGGATAACACAAAATCAAGAGATGAGATATATTCAATAGATACACCTCCTCCAACAGTTTCAGGCCAATTACACATGGGCCATGTATTTAGTTATACACAAGCAGATTTTATTGCAAGATTTCAAAGAATGAACGGTAAATCTGTTTTTTATCCTATAGGTTTTGATGACAATGGATTGCCAACAGAAAGGCTTGTTGAAAAAGTCAAAAAGATTAGAGCTAAAGATTTAAGTAGACATGAATTTATAAAAGTATGTGAAGAGGTAGTTTTAGAAACAGAAGAAAAATTTAGAAATGTTTATAAATCTCTTGGTTTAAGTTTTGATTGGGAACAGGAATACCAAACTATTAGTTCTAAATCTCGAAAGCTTTCTCAGATGTCATTTATTGATTTATATAATAAAGGTAAAATTTTAAGAAAATTTGGCCCAAGTTTTTGGGATGTTAAGGATCAAACTGCAATAGCTCAAGCTGAAAATGTTGATAAAGAGCAAAAAGGTACACTGAATTATATTAAGTTTAAAACCTTAGATAATGAAGATATAGTTATTGCAACCACTAGGCCTGAGATGTTGCCTGCTTGTGTTGCTATTTTTTATCATCCTGAAGATGAGAGATATAAAAAATTGAGAAATAAAAAAGCAGTTATTCCGTTTTTCAATCAGCATGTTTCTATTTTATCAGATCATCAAGTTGATAAAGAAAAAGGTACAGGGTTAGTTATGTGTTGTACTTTTGGTGATATTCAAGATATTGAGTGGTGGAGAAAACATAAGCTTGAAACTATTGAATGCATTAATTTATATGGAAAAATGAAAAATGCTGGCTTTCTTAATAATCTTAAAATAAAAGAAGCAAGAGATTTAACTATAGAAAAGTTAAAAGAAAGTCAGTTATTAGTCAAGCAAGATGAAGTTGTACAGAATGTTAAATGTGCTGAGAGATCTGGAGCAGTTTTAGAAATTATACCGACAAATCAATGGTATATAGAAGTTTTACCTTATAAAAAACAATTACATGAAAAAAATGATAAATGTAATTGGTATCCAAAATTTATGAAGGAAAGGTTAACTAATTGGATAGATGGATTAAATCAAAATTGGTGTATTTCTAGACAAAGGTATTTTGGTGTTCCATTTCCAGTTTGGTATTCAAAAAGAAAAGGTGAGGAAGGTAAAATTCTTATTGCTAATGTTAATAAACTTCCTATTGATCCTTATATTGATTTACCAGAAGGGTATAGCAGAGAAGAAATTGAGCCAGAAACTGATATAATGGACACATGGGCAACCAGTGCTATAACACCACAGCTTTCTAGCCATGGTATAAGTGAAGACTTGATGCTTGACAAAGATAGACATAATAAATTATTTCCATATGACCTGCGTCCTCAAGCTCATGAGATAATTAGGACTTGGGCATTTGGTACTTTAGTGAAATCGTTATTTCATCAAAATTCAATTCCTTGGAAGAATTTAATGATTAGTGGTTGGTGTTTAGCTTCAGATAAATCTAAAATGAGTAAATCTAAAGGTAATGTTGTGACGCCAGAAAAATTAATCAATGATCAAGGGGCTGATGTTGTAAGGTATTGGGCATCTAGTTCAAAGCTTGGTATGGATATAGTTTATAGTGACCAGATTTTTAAAATTGGAAAAAAACTAATTAACAAACTATGGAATGCTGGTAAATTTGTTGACTCACATATTTGTTATATTAATAGTGAGATTACTTCAGTTAAAAATGAAATTAAAATTGGAGCTATTTTTTGTGACTTAGATAAATGGATACTTTCAAGTTTGTACCAAGTTATTGAAAATACAACGGTATCTTTCAAGAATTACGAATATTGTGACGCTAGAGTTTTTATTGAAAATTTCTTTTGGAATGATTTTTGTGATAATTATTTAGAGCTTATAAAAACAAGAGTATATGATGAAGCAGATAATAATCCTAAGGAAAAGAAAAGTGCAATGCTAACTCTTTACTATGTCTTTAATACATTATTAAAACTTTTTGCTCCATACATTCCTCATATTACTGAGGAATTGAATTCTATTTTATATAGTAAAAATCATCAAATGATAAATAAAATTAACATGTGGCCAAAATTAGATGATTTTTATTTTTCTAGTATTAATTTAAATACAGGGATTGATGTTTTAAATTTACTGGAATTAGTAAGAAAGTACAAGTCAATCAATGAGCTTTCTTTAAGATCTGAATTGAGAGAAATACATTTTAGTGGTGCAAATATTTCAAAATTAGCTTTATTAGATTTAAAAAATGCTAGTAATTGCAAAGAAATTTATTATAAAGACAGTATTGTTAAACATAGCTTACAATCAAATTGTGGTAAATATTCAATAAAGGTTTTTCTATAAAATTTATATTCCTATGAGTTCTATGACTATAAGTTTGTAAAATAGTTGTTGATAAAATTGAAACTAAATTAAAAAATTGATATAGTGGTGACTATTTTAAACTTTTATATACTAATTTAGTGATAAATATAAAACGAAGGGGACTAATGTTTATATTATCAGCTCCTTCAGGAACTGGTAAAACGACACTTGCAAATGAAATTATTAAAAATGATGAGCATATATCTTTATCAACATCATGTACTACTAGGAAAAAAAGACCAAATGAAATAGATGGTAAGCATTATTATTTTAAAACTAAAGAAGAGTTTAAAGATCAGATTGAAAGTGAGGAATTATTAGAGTATGCAGAAATTTTTGGTGAATTATATGGAACTCCTAAAAAAGAGGTTTTGAAAAAATTAGATTCTGGTGAAGATGTTTTGTTTGATATAGATTGGCAGGGTCATAGGCAGCTATCAGCTATAGCAAGAGCAGATGTTACAAGTGTATTTTTATTGCCACCATCTAAAAAAGAGTTATTAGAAAGGTTAAAATTAAGAAATCAAGATAACGGTCGAGTCATTGAGCAAAGAATGGCTAGATCTGATGAAGAGATTAGTCATTGGCATGAATATGATTATATAATTATCAATAGAGATATTGAACAAAGCTTGGAAAAATTGTTATCAATCTTAAAATCTGAAAGGCTTAGAAAAGAAAGAAGAACAGGTCTTAATGATTTTGTTGGCACTTTGATACATGAAGAATTTGTTAAGACAAAGATAATTTGAAAAAGAGTATTAAAATAAAATCTACTCAATCATCTGTTAAATGGCTAAGTAGAAATGCGAAAGATAAATTTAGTAAGTTAGCTAAGCAAAATAATTATCGCTCAAGAGCTGCGTATAAATTAGATGGTATAAATCAAAAATATAAAATTCTTAAAGGTGCCAAGATTGTTTTAGATATTGGTTCTGCACCTGGTTCATGGCTTCAATATGTTAAAAGAAATACTAATTCTAAGACTAAAGTTATAGGGGTAGATTTAAAAAAGATCATGGCAATTCAAGATGTTATTACATTTGAATCTGATTTTATTTCTAAAGAACTATGGGATGAATTAAGTGCTACTATGCAAAATAATCAGTGTAATGTAATTCTTAGTGATATGGCTCCTAACACAAGTGGTACTAGAAGTTTAAATCATATTAACATTATGAATTTAGCTGAATCTGTTTTTGATTTTTCACAACAATTTCTGGCTAAAAATGGGCATATGATTATTAAACTATTTGAAGGCAATAAAAATAAAGAGTTTTATAATAAATTGAGGAAGCATTTTAAAAATGTTCATTTTTTTAAACCAGAAGCAAGTTATAAAGATTCATCTGAAATTTTTATTGTAGGGCTGTTTAGGATTTGAGATTTTTTAGATGTTTATATTTATTCTAAATTAAGAATTAGAAAAGGTAAGTTCTATATACGTGCTATTACCAAAAAATTTTATAAAAAGTTAAAACTTTAACGTAATCTTAACATTTTTCTTAAAAGCCTTAACGTAATTGTAACATTTGATCAATATAATGACAATTATGAAACAATTATTTAAGAGGTTTGTTATGATTACATTTGAAAAATTAGGAGCAGTATATTCTGGCATGAATCTTGTAGGAAGTGTATTGTATACAACAGGTGGAACAGTAGTTTCTGGTATGAGCTTTACAGGAAATGTTGTAAATACTGCATATAGTTCTATTATGCCGGCTTGGGCAGCTAAAACTTTACTAATAGGTCAAGTAGGATTAGGTTATGAATCCATTGTTCCAAACATTATCAGAGATTTTGCATTGAATGGATCAATAGTTATAGAAAAAGCTGTGGTTGGTGATAACTATTTAACTCTTTTACTAAACAAAGGATTAGAAGTTTTTTTTGGAATGAGTAAATTTTTAGCTAGTGAGTTAAATTCAGGTGTGTATCAGGTTGCAAAAATGCTACCTACAATAGTTAAAGGATTAAATAAAGATATTATTGAGCCTATAGCGGATTATCTTTTTATAGAATGTCTTGATATAGATCCAAGAAGTATTAATTCAGAACAAGAAATATTTAATCATAAAAACATAAATAATACTATTGATACGATATCTATGATAGGGCACTATTTAAGAAGTACTGTTTTAGAATCTAGTAAATCAGATTTAGAATTAGATTTTAGTAATAATAATACTGATTATGATTCTACAAATGTGGATTCAGAATTGTATTACATTAATAATCCTTTTTCTGTAAATAATAGTGAATTAATATGCAGTATTAGTTAATATACGTATACTACTTACTTAAAATATGGGAGTTCAGTAATTTTATAGATGGTATAAATTTTCTGGATTTCCATCTGGGGAGTTATCAATATTTTAATCCTAGCTGTAGATAAGAAGTTAGCAATATATAGCAAAAATTCTTATCTACAATTTGGGTTTTTTAGCAATCACAAACTAAGTTAACCCGAGCTGCAGTTGAGAAATAAGAAATTTATAATGAGTCTTATAATCATGAAATGCAGTGTATATCTGGATTGCCACGGATGCCTATCATCATCCTCGCAATGACGTTTTTATTTTTGTCATCACGAAGGAGAGACGAAGTCTCGACTGTGCTGATCCGGAATTATTGCAATTCACACCAGAATTAGTCATCACGAGCCCCATTAGGGGCGTGGTGATCCAGAATTATTGCCTAATTTAATTTGTTGATACTTTTCCTGTCCTGGATTGTCGAGAGCATTAAAATGCTCTCACAATGACTATATTGCTAACAAAGTTGTATTCAAATATTTGTATATAACAGTTTTTTTGACTTTTACTAAATATTTCTTATATGCAGCTCGGGTTAAGTTAGAGGGTTATTATAAATTCTTATATTATGATGAATTAGAAAATTTTTATAGATTAGAGTAATTAAATTTTAATTAAGGCAGAACCCCAAGTTAACCCTCCACCAACAGCAGAAAGTGCAATTAGTTCTCCAGATTTGATTTTTTCTTTAGAAACATATTGATCAAGTGCTAGGGGAATTGACGCTGCAGATGTGTTTGCATGATTAGCAACTGTTGAAACAGCCTTTTCAGTACTTATATTAAGTCTTTCCATAACAGATTTTATGATTCTTTGATTTGCTTGATGCAATAAAACCCAATCAATATCTGTAATGCTTAGATTATTCTTTGTAATAATGTATTCAATAGATTCAGGCATCTTAGTAACAGCATATCTAAAAACTTCTCTACCATTCATCGTAATTTTTTTATCTAAATTACCAGTTGAGACTCCACCATTTACGATAAGTATATCTTGGTATTTACCATCTGAGAATAACTCGATATCAAGGATTCCATTAGTTTTATCTTCAGATTTTTCAAGAATTACTGCGCCAGCACCATCCCCAAACAACACGCAAGTTGATCTATCTTGCCAATCTATTATTCGTGACATTGTTTCAGCACCAATTACAGCTACTCGATTAGCTTTATTAGATATAATAAGAGAATCTGCTATTTGAAGTGCATACAAAAACCCAGAGCAAACAGCTTGGACATCAAAAGCAAAGCCTGATTGCATTCCTATATTGTTTTGAACTTTAACTGCAGTTGCTGGAAATACTAGATCTGGCGTAGTAGTTGCTATAATTATAGCATCTAAATTATTAGCAGAAATATTAGCTTTTTTAAGCGCATTTTTTACAGCTATGGTTGCTAAATCTGAAGTTAATTGATTTTTGCCTGCAATGTGTCTTTTTTTTATACCAGTTCTTTCTTGTATCCATTCATCTGAAGTATCTACTATTTTTTCTAAATCATTATTGGTTAAAATTTTATCTGGTAAATAACTACCAACACCAATTATTTTTGATGAAGTCATGTGTTTTTAATGCCCAATATTTTAGCTGAAGTTTGTTTTAATTTATCAACAAAATTTAGTCCAGTACCATTTTTTTCAAAGATATCCAACTCTTCAGTTATTTTAGTATTAATATTATTTTTCGTTAATTTATATGCTGTATCAATAGCATTGTAAATTCCATCAACACTTGCAGATCCATGGCTTTTTATTACAATGCCTTTTAACCCTATAAACATTGCACCATTATTCTTATTAGGATCAATAATTTTAAAAGAAGCTTTGATTTTTGATTTTAATAGTAATCCAGCCATTTTAGTAAGTAAATTGCCACTATTAATAGAGTTTTTCATTAAATCTATGCATGTATTAGCAGCGCCTTCTGAAGCTTTTAGAAATATGTTTCCTGAAAATCCATCTGTTACTAATACATCCACTTTACCTTTTACAATATCATGACCTTCTACAAAACCATGAAAATTGAGTCCAGATTTTTCTAAAATTTTATATGTTTTGAGTTCTAAATCCCTACCTTTTGTATTTTCTTCTCCAACATTTAAAATTCCTATCTTAGGATTATCTATTTTTAAAATTATTTTTGCAAAGCATGTTCCCATCAGAGCAAAATGAAATAAGTGAGATTCATTGCATTCTAAATTAGCACCCATATCAAGTATAACGGTGCCATTGTTATTGATACTTGGAAATATTGCTGCAATAGCAGGTCTTTTTATATGATCAAGAGTTCCAAGTACCATTTTAGATGTAAGCATTAATGCCCCAGTATTTCCACATGAAACAGCAGCATGTGCTTCTCCATTTTTTATTGCTTCAATGGATTTTCTCATACTTGAATTCTTACCATTTCTCCAAGCTTCTGTTGGCTTGTCTTCATCAGAAATTATGACTTCACTATCTACTAATTTATAACTGTTTTCTGAAAAATTAAAGTCAATTATTTTTGGTAAAATTACTGATTTTTTGCCATATAGTAGAAAATTTACATCGTTGCAGGTTTTTAAAAACTTGTCTATAGCTTCTATTATAGCATCAGGTGAATTAGCCCCACCCATGGCATCAATACTAATCCAAATCTTATTAGACATACTTGATGTTATTTTTTATCTTGATCTTTTGAGATTTTTTCTTTTTTTGTAGTTTTTGTTACTTTTTTATCCGTAACCTTTGGGGTTACTTCTTTTTTTGTAGCTTTTGTTACTTTTTTATCAATTTCTTTTGATGTATCATTAACTACTTTAATTTTTTTAGTATCTTCTTCTTTTGTATTTTCAGATTCTTTGTTATCTTCTTTTGTTTTTGGTTTTATTAATTGCTTTCCGTTATAATATCCATCTTTCAATGAAATATGATGTGGTAATTTTGGTTCACCAGTAACAGAATCAAAGGAAATAGAAATTTTATTAATCCCATCATGGGCTCTTCTGCTATTTCTTTTAGATTTAGAAATCTTTTTCTTAGGTACAGCCATAAAATATTGTATAACTAAATTTGTTTATTGAACCATTTTATATAATAAATTGATTATAATTGCTAGTAAAATAGTAATTTAGTATTATTTTTAAAGTTCAGGTTTGAGAACTGTATCAGCGTTATCGTTATCTTGATGGCCTAATTCGCCTAACTCAGCAGCATTAGGATTTGTGCTGCTATGAGGTTCTAAATCAGTATCGGTGTCAGGTTTTTCAATTGGTAATGCGGATTGAAAAGGGTTTATTTTTTCAAACAATTTTTTACTATCAGAATAAATATGATTCAATCTTGAATGTAAGGTATCTTTTAGAAAGTATACAAATTCTGTTGTATTGTATACATATATGTATAAAGGTTTTTTTATTAATAATGTGAAGTGTTCATCAAGATCATTAATTTTACCTTTAACTATATCGGTGGGATCTATATTATAAAGTAGAATATTGATTAAAGGGTCAAATGCACTAACAGCATAATATATATATAATCCTGATTTTAAATGATTAAGAGTTTTATTAAATCCATATCCAGGTGCAAATTTTACTTGAAATATTTTTGGTAAATAACTATCAATCCAAGAAGCAAATGCTTGGCTATCACTGTATTCAATATTAAATAATTCTGAAAAAATCTTTTTGTAATTTGTCCTACTGCTTGGCTGTAAATAAGCTTTGTTTTTATAAAATCAGTAAATTCTGGTGGAGGGCTATCTGATTTAAAATCAATAGCTTTTAGTGATGAGTTGTCTCCACGGTAATAATCGTCTAAAATTTTTGCTGAATAAATTGCGGTTAATGAAGTTAATGTTGAAGCACAACTGAAACCAAAAAACAAAATTGGCATAGTGAACTGGATTTTCATTAAGGTGTATGCATTTTGTTTTTGGAGAAAACCACTTAATTTATCTTTTCCTATTATATCAGGTACAATACCTTGGCCACCTTCGGATTTCATATATAACTATAAAAATTATAAATTAAGTATAATTCTATATATAAAAGGTAAAATAAATCAATAATAATGTTTAGTTTGTATTTAAATTTTTTGAAAGGTGTTCTTCCCAAATTTCACCATTATTAATTAATTTATTTTTATCGTATAATAACTCAGCATGTGTCTCAGTAGCATATTCAAAATTTGGACCTTCAACTATAGCATCAACTGGGCAAGCTTCTTGACACAATCCACAATAAATACATTTTGTCATGTCAATATCATATTTTGTCGTTCTTCTACTATCATCTAATCTTGCCTCTGCTTCAATTGTAATTGCTTGGGCAGGGCATATGGCTTCGCATAATTTGCATGCTATGCATCTTTCTTCTCCATTTGGATATCTTCTTAGTGCATGCTCGCCCCTAAACCTAGAGCTAAGATAGCCTTTTTCAAAAGGATAATTAATTGTCACTTTTCTTTTAAAAAGGTAGGTTAAAGTTAAAAACATACCTTTAAATATCTCAATTAATAAAAAAGACTTAAAATAATATTTTAATTTTTTCAACTTATAAATTGCACTGTTAGTTCTTAGTAATTATAGCAACACGTTTTATACTTTGCAAATCCTTATAAAAATCAATTTTATATCCATAATTTTGGAATATATTTTCAATTGCAAAGCTTTGATTAATACCTATTTCTAATACTATGATGCCATCTTTATTTAAATAATTTTTTGAGTACTTGGCAATAATTTTATAATTTTCTAGTCCGTCTTTGTTGTCAGTTAGGGCTATTTTAGGTTCAAAATATCTAACATTTTTATCTAATGTTTCCCAATCATTTAAAGAAACATATGGGGGATTTGATATTATAATATCAAATTTAAAATTAGAGTTTAAATTGCTAAACCAATTACCTAATACAAAATTTATTCTGTTATCAAGAGAAAGCTTTTTAGCATTTAATTTAGCAATATTTAAAGCTTTTTTAGATACATCTATTGCAATTGCTTTTGAATATTTAAACTCTGAAAGAAGTGATAAAATTATACACCCACTGCCAGTTCCTAATTCTAAAATATTTAATGGCGTATCAATTTTTTTATTAAGTTTTTTTAGAAGTAACTCTATGACAAGCTCTGTCTCTGGCCTGGGTATAAGTACACTATTATCAATAATATAATTTTGTTTCCAGAAATCTTTATTTCCCAATATATATGCTACAGGCTCGTTTTGTAATCTACGATTTATCAATCTATAGTATTGAGAATAATCTAATTCTGAAATTTTTTGATTTAATTTAAATAATAATTCTTCTGAATTATTTAACTTTAATATGTGAGATAATAAGATTTTTGCATCTAGTTTATATGTAGAGATATTGGATTTTTTTAATAATATTTGTGCTTCTTTCAGTGTATCTAATATTGTAGTAATGCTACTTCTCATGTATAATTTCTGTTTTAAATTCAATACATTGGCTTATATCACTAATGTTTAGATCACCTATTGCATCTATGCCATCTCCTCCTATGATTTTTTTTGATTGATAAAGAACTATTTTATCAACTAAATTTTCTTTAATAAAAGAAGTGCTAATTTTTTGTCCAGCTTCAATGAGCAAATTGTTTATACCTAAATTTGTAATATGATGTAAAATTTCTTTTAAGTTTAGTCCATCTTTTGTTTTATTTACATGAATTACATTTGCATCATGGTAACTATTAATATGTTTTTTATTTGTAAAGATTGTAGTTTGGATATTTTTTGCTGTTTTAAGTATTTGAGAATTTTTTGATATTTTTAAATTTGTATCTATTATAATTCTAATAGGATTATGATCATCTGTATTATTTAAGCGGCATGTAAGTAAAGGATCATCTGCAATTACAGTTCCTATTCCTGTAAGAATAGCATCATTTTTAGCTCTTAACTTATGTGATGAATATCTAAGTTTTTCACTTGTTATCCATTTGCTTTTTTTGTTAAAAAGTGCAATTTTGCCGTCTAAACTGGTAGCTAATTTAAGGGTAATATATGGTAGATTTGAAATTATTCTTTTTTTAAAGCCTAATATAAGTTGTTCGCACTTATCGTTTAAAATCCCTATCTTAGTTTCAATGTTGTGTTTTTTTAATATTTCAATGCTCTTTCCATTAATTTCTGGATTTGGATCAATTGCACCAATAACTACTTTTGAAATTTTAGAAGTAATGATTTTTTCTACACAGGATGTTTTATCTGCTTTATTAATACAGCAAGGTTCTAGAGAAATATATATTGTGCTTCCTATAAGGTTTTTTGAAGCTACTTTTGATATTGCTAAATGTTCAGCATGAGGCCTCCCGCCATTCTTGGTTCTAGCTTTAGAAATTATTTGATCATTTTGAACAATCAGACAGCCTACGGATGGATTAGAGCCAGTTTTGCCAATGCCAGTTTTAGCTAGCTTTATGGCTTCATTCATATAATAAATATCTTTGTCCACTTTAGCAGTTTATTTGCGGTCTTTAATTTTAGAATAATACGTTTTTTTATTAAAGGTGCCCTCCATTTTATCAACTATTAGTGTAACAGTACAGTCTCCAGTAATATTTATCATTGTTCTAACCATTTCTAACAGCCTGTCTATACCAAGTATGACTCCAATACCTTCAAGTGGCAACCCTACTGATGATAATACCATCCCCATCATTACCATTGAGCCACCTGGAAATCCAGCAGCTCCAATTGAGCCAATAGTTGCTGTAAGAATTAATATTATGTAATGATTGAAATCTAAATTTATACCAAAAATTTGAGCAAAAAATACTGCACAAATTCCTAGATATATAGCAGTTGCATCCATATTAACTGCTGCTCCTAAAGGTAATATAAAAGATGCAGATCCTTTAGAAACACCAACCTTATTTCTTAGCTCTGATATAGCTGTTGGAAGAGTAGCTTTACTACTAGATGTAGCTAAAGCTAGTGCTTGAGTAGTTAGCATCTTGCTAAAGAAAGGAAGCGGATTAATCCTTGCGATAACTAGTAGCATTACTCCAAATAATATATATTGAACAAATAAAGCACCAAGTACAACAAGAATGAATTTTCCAAGATGCAGCATTACTTCGATACCATAATCTGCCACTACCCATGACATTATTGCAAATACCCCATAAGGTGTTAGTTGAATAACTAATTGAATCATCTTGAAAACTAAATGAGTGCACGAAGTAATAAGATTTTTAACTTCTCTTCCTTTATCACCGATTAATATTAGTGCAAATCCTGTAAAAAATGCAAATACTACTATTTGTAAAGTTCTGCCATCAGCCATTGCTTTTATAGGGTTTGAAGGAATTATATTAACAAATAAATCTTTTAGACTTTTGTTTTGTTGATGTTCAGTTGGATTTGTTAGATCAATAGTTAGTCCTAATCCAGGTTCAAATATATTTGCAAAAGTTAATCCAATTGTAACAGCAAATGCTGTTGTAAACATGTATATAAGAAAAGCTCTTGTTCCAAGTCTTCCAAACGTGCTTGCATCGCTTACATTTGTTATGCCATTAAGTATTGAGAATAATATTAATGGCACAACCACCATTTTAATCATATTTAGGAATACTTCTCCAAAAGGTTGAAGATATTGTGCATAATCTTTACCAAATACACCAAATAATATACCTAAGATCATCCCAATAATTACTTTATGCCAAAGCCTTAACTTCTTTTTCATCGAACCTCTAATGCTTATTTAAATATATTTAATATGCTGACAATACACTAAAAACACAAAATTTGCACCGAATTTTTACTTTAATGCTTTTTTAAGTGTATAAAACATGGAGTAAACCTTGTTATTCAACTCATTGCGAATAAATGTATGAAAGATAAATAAATTAAGTCATTTCTATTGGGGTTGTGTTATGTTTATGATGGTGCCAGTTTGAGTCATATAAGGATATAGTATTCCCTCCCTAGCTGTGTAATAACAGCTCCTTTATCTTAATTATTGCACTTATTACCATTTATTAAACTTTCTCCCTGTCTAAAAGTGCAATTTACAACTGCTGACCTGGATGACAATTTATTTAGAAGGTTTAGCATAATATTCTTTTTTTCGTATATAGTAGTTATTTTATTTTTGTTTAAGATATCAAGTGTTTTTTTAGCCATCATTTTATAGTCTGATGTAATATTACTCTGATTAAATAAATCTATAGAAAAATTTTTTATTTTAATATTACTTCTTTCTACTTACCTTAGCAATACCTTCAAAACTGTTTAATAAAAAGCTCTGTGTTGCTGAATATAGTGTAAGATAAGGAAATGGTCTGAAAGCTAAAAAATTAATAACATTTATGATATTTCCTATGCTAACGGCCTGCATTTTATTTATGAAATGTTTTACAATTATTAATTGTATATTAATATTATGAAATAAGACTTCTGTAATTTTATCGCAATCCATTTTTTGAAATTTGCCATGTGCTAAAATGCTATGATTAAGTGCAATTAATTCTGGATTAATACTCTGTAGTGCAGTATTAATTTCTTATTTTTATAACCAGGTAATCTTTATCGATTGAATGTCTTTAGTCTTCTTATTTTTTTACCAAAAACAATAACCCCACCATCATTTATAATGCAGTTTGCTATCTCTTTTCCATATGCTGATGCATAGTTTGTAACTAGAGCATATCTTATACTAGAATTATTTTTCATTTTGTATGTCACAAACCTTTTATAAGCTATATTACCCCATATTTATCCTTAGATGTAAATCCTTCAATAAAGAGAATTAAATATTTTTTCATAGTAAATTATAAATTCATTTGTAATGCTATCATAAAATATCAAATTTTATATTTTTGAATTAATTTATAAACAAGTAAAGGTGGATCTAAATAATTATTGTATTGTCCAATTTTGTTTTTACTGGTACTGAATAAGATCAAATGTATTATAGCTTTAAAGATTTAGTTTATGGCTTGAATATATATAAGATTTATGATAGTCAAAGTTGTGAAGATTTAATAAGTCATATTTATTGTATTTGGCTTATTTAGATTGTTAAAGAATATATAAGGTAGTTAAACATGAGGTGTGAAAATGGCAATAAGTGATTTTAAAGATTTAAGCAAAGCTTTCAGAAAGATATCATTAAAATATCATCCTGATAGAAATAATGGCGATGACACAATATTTAAGAATATTGAACCATTTGTAAAATTATTTAATAATTTACCCCTTATTTATACTGGAGTAAATTTGCCATATATAACTGAACAAAGGGATTTTTTTCAAAGTAATCTTGATTTTAAAAAACAAAATATTCAAGAAAAAAATCAATATTTAGAAGAAATTATAAAAGGAAAAAATAAAAAATTAATTTATATTTATACAGGACATGAAAGGAGTTGTAAAATTATGAATATACAAGAAAACAAGCTTGTAGATGATAATTTTGGGATTTCGTTAAAAATATATGATCAATTAGCAACTGAATTTTTAGAAATAATTCCTGATGAAAACAAATATAGCTATTCTAAGCTTTTTGAAAATTATAAAACATTTTATCAAAAATGTTTTGTTAAGGAAAAAGAAATGGATAAAGAAGAAGTTGATAGAATTGCTAAAGAGGAAGAGGATCGCAAGAAAGCAGAAGCAGAAAGGTTAAGGCAAGAGGAAGAGGATCGCAAGAAAGCAGAAGCAGAAAGGTTAAAGCAAGAGGAAGAGGATCGCAAGAAAGCAGAAGTTACTAAAATACCTGAAAATTTAAAGTTTTTAAAAGATCAACATAGTGAAGAGATAATTAATAAAGTTGCTGAAACAATTTCTTCTCATGGAGGCGAATTTAATGAAGCAGCAACAAAGGAGCTTGCTAAAAGCCATGAAGTAGTTGCTAATAATAACCATTATAGTGCTGAAGAAATTAGCATGTCTATAGATTGTATTGAATATGGAATTTGTTAAAAGTTGGAGGAAAGAAAATGACAAAATATAATATAGCAATTTTAGCAGCATTATTTGCAATTAATAATGCAACTGCAAAATTTGAAAACTTTTATGTTAATGCTGAAGTTGGAATTTCAAAATCTGAAAAAGTAAAATCAGATCATGAATTTTATAAACAAAGTGGCAATAGTAAGTTTAATTCTAATGCAATATATTCTTTAGGATTTGGTTATAAGATTAATGATAAACTGAGATCAGAATTATCATATAGTTTTACAGATTTAAAATACTCAATCCACAAAGATAATATTGCTACGAATAAAGTTGTGCCAGCAGATTTTAATCAAGAGGTAAAAATTAAAACAGGAATGGTAAATTTGTATTATGATATATTAGGTAAAAGAAATATAACTCCTTACTTAGGTGTTGGATTTGGGTATTCTAATATTAATCCAAAAGATGCTATAAGGATTTCTACTGGAAATTTGAAAAAAACTTATTTCTCTAAAAAATCTAATAACTTAACTTATGCAATAATGGGTGGAATATCTTTCAAGATGAATGAAAAGGTGAATTTAGATGTTGGTTATAAATTTCAAGATTTTGGAAAAGCTAACGAACCTCATAATTACGAAATACAACGAGGTACCAAGGGAGCTTTAAACTCTAAGAAATTCAAAATTAAAACTCATAGTGCAACTGTGGGAGTAAGGTTTAATTTTTAATAATTCATAAGTAATAGTCATTGTGAACGAATGAAGTGAGTGTGGCAATCCAGGAAAGTTGCAAACAAACATAAATTAGACAGCATTTCTGGATCACCACGCCACTAACGTGGCTCGTGATGACTATTATTTAGGTTGACATTACGATGATGCGTAAGTATTCGTAGCAATCTAGTTATCTAGTCTTTAGCAAGTAGTGCATTTGCAAAATCTTCTGCAGAAAATGAGTTCAAATCGTCGATTCCTTCTCCAATACCTACGTAATAAATTGGTATCATGAATTTTTGTGTGATAGGAACAATGATTCCAGCTTTTGAAGTTCCATCTAGTTTAGTGACTATAATGCCGTTTATATCGACAATGCTTTTAAAGCTTTCAACTTGTTTTAATGCTGTTTGACCAATGGTTGAATCAATTACTAATAAATTTAAATTAGGAGAAGAGCCATCAATCTTTTTTAAAACATTAATAATCTTTTTTAACTCGTTCATCAGGTCAATTTTATTATGCATCCTACCTGCAGTATCTATAAGCAACACATCATAATTTTCTGCTTTGGCTTTACTTAAAGATTTATATGCAATACTTGCTGGGTCAGAATTTTTTTCACCGATAACAATATCGCAATTAGCTCTTTTAGCCCAAACTTCTAATTGTTCAGTTGCAGATGCTCTAAAGCTATCACATGCAGCAATTAGTACTCTTTTTCCATTTTGTTGCAATTTATAGGCAATTTTGCCTAGAGATGTAGTTTTGCCACTGCCATTTATTCCGGAAAAAATGATTGTATAAGGAGAATTTGAATTAGGTATATCTAGTTTTTTTGTGTATGGTTTTAGAATATTGCTTATTTCACTTGTAACGGAGTCAAAAACTATGTCTTGGGAGATATCTTCATTAAAGCTTTTTTTAGATAATTTCTCAATAATTTCATTTGTAAATTTCACACCTAAATCGCTTGATATTAATATATCTTCTATATCTTGAAGTATTTCTTTGCTTGGTCGATTTAATGAAAATACTTTTTTAATATTTGTTCCAATATTATTTGAAGTTTTACTTAAACCACTTGTTAATTTGCTTATCCAATTTTTCATTTTATAATTTAAATACGTTAGAAATTGTATAACTAACATAAATACTTATTATTAAAAATACTGAAAAGCATATTATTAAATAAAATATTGAATAAATTTATTCAGGTGGTTAAAATAAATGGAAGATTTTATTAATAAAAAGTATGTTTGTGTTATGTTTGAAAGTATAAGTGCGGAATTTTTATCAAGGATACAGTTTGCATTTGTTATTTCGTTTCATATAATATTTCCATCTTTTACTATAGGCTTAGCTAGTTTGTTGGCTGTACTAGAAGGTCTGTGGTTGAAGACAAAGCATCCAGTGTATATTGAGATTTATAAATTTTTGGTAAAAATATTTGCTGTTAGTTTTGGTATGGGAGTTGTAACAGGTGTTGTTATGTCTTATCAATTTGGTACAAATTGGGCAATTTTTGCAGATAAAACAAGCAATGTTATTGGTCCTTTATTAGGATATGAGGTATTAACAGCATTTTTTCTTGAAGCAACTTTTTTAGGAATTATGCTATTTGGTTGGGGAATAGTTAGTAATAAAATACACTTTATTTCCACTTGTACCGTTGCTATAGGGACACTAATTTCAGCATTTTGGATACTAGCAGCTAGCAGTTGGATGCATACCCCAGCAGGTTATGAAATTATGGAAGATGGAGTGTTTTATCCAAAAAATTGGCTTGATATTGTATTTAATCCATCTTTTTCACATAGATTTTTCCATATGATTTTTGCAGCCTATTTAACTACTGCTTTTGTGATAGCAGGAATTGCATCATATTTTTTGTTAAAAGGTAGACATTTAAAGCATGCTAAAATTATGCTTACTATGTCAATATTTTTTACTGTAATATTGGTGCCAATTCAAATATTTGTTGGAGACAGTCAAGGGCTAAATACTAAAAAATATCAGCCAGCTAAAATTGCAGCTATGGAAGCAGTTTGGGAAACAGAAAGAGGCGCTCCCTTAACTTTATTTGGCATACCAAATGAAGAAAAGATGGTGACAGAATATGCTATTAAAATTCCAAAGCTTGCTAGTATAATTTTAACTCATTCTTTAGATGGTGAGATTAGAGGATTGAAAACATGGAAAAAAGAAGACAGGCCTCCTGTAATTCCAGTGTTTTTTGGTTTTAGAATAATGGTTGGAATAGGTATATTAATGTTTTTTACTACATATCTTGGTCTTTATTTATTCTTTAAGAAGAAGTTATTTTTATCAACTAAGTTTCATAAGTGGTGCATGTTAATTTCACCAATAGGATTTATAGGGATATTATCTGGCTGGTTTGTAACAGAAATTGGTAGGCAGCCATATGTGGTATATGGCTTGATGAGAACTTCGCAAGCAGCTTCAAATATCACTGCTCATGAGGTTTTATTTACTCTTATATTATTTATTGTTGTTTATGTTTGCTTGGTAAGTGCAGGCATATATTATATTTTTAAACTGATTAAGAATGGAATAAAAGAAGGGGAATGGCTAAAGAAAAGAGGAATTAATTTAGAAAGTAATAGTGTTAAGAGTATTTTTATAAAAACATATAGTAAAGTGTAAATTATGTTAGATTTT
This sequence comes from Rickettsiales endosymbiont of Trichoplax sp. H2, assembly GCF_009690945.1. Classification (NCBI taxonomy): domain Bacteria; kingdom Pseudomonadati; phylum Pseudomonadota; class Alphaproteobacteria; order Rickettsiales; species Rickettsiales endosymbiont of Trichoplax sp. H2. The sequence goes on along the minus strand of NZ_NPHZ01000003.1, from coordinate 139,703 downwards.
TCAGGTTTCTTAGATTTACCTATAATATGGCTGGTGATATTGGTTGTTGCTATATCACTTTATGTAATTCTTGATGGGTTTGATTTAGGTGTTGGAATATTACTGCCGTTTGCTCCAACGGATAATTGTAGAGATACTATGGTTAATTCTATTTCGCCATTTTGGGATGGTAATGAGACTTGGTTAGTTTTAAGTGGAGGGGTGCTTTTTATAGCCTTTCCTCTTGCTTATTCCATTGTAATACCTGCTTTATATCTGCCAATTATTCTAATGTTAATTGCATTGGTATTTAGAGGTATGGCGTTTGAATTTAGATCTAAATCTGGTTTGAAAAATAAAAAGATGTGGAATGTATTGTTTCATTTTGGTTCTTTGACAGCAACTTTTTTTCAGGGAGTGATTTTAGGTACGATAGTGCAGGGCTTTGAGGTAGAGGGTAGATTATTTGTTGGAGGCAGTTTTAGTTGGCTATCAGCATTTTCTATTACAACAGGTATAGCACTTATTTTTGGGTATGTATTACTTGGAGCTACTTGGTTAATACTTAAAACTGAAAATGAAACTCAAAGATGGGCTAGAAAATGTGCTTTATATTCAATGATATATGTTCCAATATTAATGGGTATAGTCAGCTTATGGGTGCCATTTATTGATAGTGATATATTTAATATTTGGTTTAAAATTCCTAATATTCTTTATTTAATGCCAGTACCAATACTTACAATTTTGACTACATATTTTTTATATAAAGCTATTACTGAAAAGAATGAGCTGTTACCATTTTTATTAAGTATTTTGTTATTCTGTTTTGGGTTTATTGGATTTGGTATTTCATTATGGCCATGGGCGGTTCCAAGAAAATTAACAATTTGGGAAACTGCTGCTGCTCCTGAATCACTTTCTTTAATGTTAGTGGGTGTTGTTATAATTTTACCAATAATTTTAATTTATACAGGTTATAGCTATTATATTTTTAGAGGAAAGAGTACAAAAAATAAGTTGTACTAGGTATTTTTTATTTATACTTTCACTTTACTAAAGATTTAGTATAGACTTTTATTAATATAAACAAAAAGTGGTATTTCTTTATGAAGGAATACAGTGATAATAAAAAAGTAGAGGACTTAGATCCTAGGGTTTTGTCTGAAGCAATTGAAATCGCTAGAAAATTGCAATCTAGTTCATCAGAAGGTAATTTTTCAGAAAAAGATTTAACGCAGCACAAGAAGGTTCTTGCTAAATTATTAGAATATTTGATATTAAATCAGGATAATCCAAATATAGATTTATCGTTGATAGAATTTTTAGAAAAAGCATTGGGTATTACGAAGTCAAAAGAAAAAGATAAAAAGAAAGAAAATGAAGAAGAAAAAGAAGAGGAATTATCAGAAGAGCAAAGGAAAATACGCTATCAGCAAATTATGTATGAAGCATATAAAATTTTAAATCCAGAAAGAATAGCAGGAGAGACAAGTTTGGAAAATTTTATATCTAATGTTATAACAAGGGGAATTGAAGTCGCGAGGGAATATGATGGAGCGCAGTATGAAAAGGATTTTTCTAAAAAAGAAATTGATAATCTAGATTCTTACAAGGAAAGCTTTGTTGACAAATTGAAATCCTCTGGTCATAAAGGTTTTGGAAGGGGCTTATAAATTATTCAATTATAATATTCTATACTAGATTTTAGCGTATAATCTGTTATATTTCATTTCAATGTAATGTTAAAAAGTAATGCAGAATAAAAATTTATATATCAAGACATATGGTTGTCAGATGAATGTTTATGATTCATTAAAGATGGGGAATTTATTAAAACCACATGGATTTAGCATTACTAATGATGAAAAAAATGCAGACTTAATTATTTTAAATACATGTCATATAAGAGAAAAAGCATCAGAAAAAGTATATTCTGAATTGGGTAAAATAAAGGAAAATAATTTTGGAATAAAGCCAACGGTTGTTGTTGCAGGATGTACTGCACAAGCTGAAGGGGAGCAAATTTTTAAAAGAGCAAAGAACGTTGATATAGTTGTTGGTCCTCAATCTTATCATAATTTACCTAAATTACTAGAAAGGGTGAAACGTCAAGAGAAATGGGTGATAGATTTAGATTTCGATGAAGAAAATAAATTTGATAAAATTGAAGTTCCTGATAATCCTAGGCATTCTTCTTTTTTAACTATACAGGAAGGATGTGATAAATTTTGTCACTTTTGTTGTGTACCATATACAAGGGGTAAAGAGTATTCTAGAAAAATACCGGATATATATAGAGAGGCATTAAGCTTGGTATCTAAAGGTGTTAAGGAAATAACTTTACTTGGGCAAAATGTTAGTGCATATCATGGGCTTGACGATCAAAAAAATCAAAAAGGGCTTGGATGGCTCTTGAAACAAATTTGTAAAATTAATGGTCTTGAGAGGGTTAGGTATACAACATCCCATCCTAAAGATATGATAGAAGATGATTTATTTATTGCTCATGCCGAAGAAGAAAAACTTATGCCATTCTTGCATTTGCCAGTACAATCAGGTTCTGATGAAATATTAAAAAATATGAATAGAAATCATAATAGAGATTTTTATTTTAGAGTAATTGATAAATTTAGGAATTTTAGGCCTGATATTGCGTTCTCATCAGATTTTATTGTAGGATATCCAGGTGAAACTGATAGAGATTTTCAGGATACACTAGATTTGGTAAGGAAAGTAAAATATGCGCAGTGCTATTCATTTAAGTATAGTCCAAGGCCAGGAACCCCTGCCTCTATATTAGAAAATCAAGTGCCTGAAGAAGTAAAATCTGAAAGACTTACAATTTTACAGAGCTTACTTAGAGAGCAACAGCTTGAATTTAATAAAGGCTTCATTGGGAAAGATATGGATGTTATGTTTGAGAAAAAGGGAAAACATGAAGGTCAATTTATTGGAAAATCTCCTTATTTGCAATCAGTTGTTGTTAAAACAGATGCCAATATAATAGGTGAAATTAAAAAAGTTACTATAACTAGAGCTGGATTAAATAGTTTAAACGGAGAATTAGTAATACAATGATTTTTATTTGACTTATTATTCACTGGATTTACTAATTTTGATATACTAATATTCTTTTTAAAATTAATCAAATAACTTTATTGTAACTTATGCTGATGTCAGAATATTATAATCATATTGAACTAGAAAAGAAATGGCAGAGAATTTGGGATAATTCTCAATTGTATAAAACAGATGAAAATAATAACAAAGAAAAATACTATGTCTTAGAAATGTTTCTTTATCCATCTGGTAACATTCATATGGGACATGTTAGAAATTATGCAATAGGAGATGCAATTGCTCGGTTTAAAAAGGGAAAAGGATTTAATATATTGCATCCAATGGGTTGGGATGCTTTTGGTTTGCCTGCTGAAAATGCAGCTATTCAAAATAAACTACATCCAGATGATTGGACAATAAAAAATATAAAAGGAATGAAATCTCAGTTGCAATCTTTGGGATTTTCATATGATTGGGATAGAGAGGTCAATACATCTCAACCAAATTACTATAAACATGAACAAGCTATGTTTATTGATTTTTTTGATGCAGGCTTGGCATATCAAAAAAAATCATTAGTAAATTGGGATCCTGTTGATTGTACAGTTTTAGCAAATGAGCAAGTTGTTGATGGAAAAGGATGGAGATCTGGTGCTAAGGTTGAAAAAAGGCAATTAAAACAATGGTTTTTAAAAATAACTCAATATTCAGATGAGTTACTAGAAGAATTAGATAATCTTCCAGATTGGCCTGATAAAGTTAAGATAATGCAAAAAAATTGGATTGGAAAATCAAGTGGAGCAGAAATTAATTTTAAAATAAGTAATTCAGATCAATATATAACAGTTTTTTCAACAAGGCCTGAAACTATTTTTGGTGCTAGCTTTATCTGTATATCTTATGATCATGAATTTGTTAAAAATATAACTGATTCAAAAGAAAAGCTCGACTTTATAAAAAAGTGTAAGTTAAGTTCTGAATCAGAAAATATAGATAATAATATTGAGAAAGAAGGACTTTTTACAGGTTTTTATGTTGAACATCCATACATAAAAAATAAGAAATTACCTATTTATATAGCAAATTATGTATTATCAAATTATGGTACTGGGGCAGTGTTTGGGTGCCCTGCTCATGATGAAAGAGATTTTGAATTTGCACAGAAATATAACTTAGAAATTTTGCCAGTTTTAGTAGACACATCTAATCCACAAACACCTTTGCCTTATATTGACATTCTAGGTAAAGTTATAAATTCTGATTTCTTAAATAATTTAAGTGTAGAAGATGCAAAGATAAAAATATTAAAAAGATTAGAGTCAAATAAAATTGGAAATACAAAAATTACTTATAGATTAAAAGATTGGGGAGTTTCAAGGCAAAGATATTGGGGGTGTCCAATTCCAATTATATATTGCAATAATTGTGGAGTTATTACTGAATTAAAGGAAAATTTACCTATCAAATTACCTAAAGATATATCTTTTGAAAATAAAGGTAATCCTCTTGAAAATCATCCTACATGGAAAAAAGTAAAATGCCATAAATGTAATAGCGATGCTATTAGAGAAACTGATACTTTTGATACTTTTTTTGAATCATCTTGGTATTTTGCAAGATTTTGTGGTTTAGAGGATAAATGCGCGTTTGATAAAAATGTTGCTGAAAAATGGCTTCCTGTTAATCAATATATAGGTGGTATTGAACATGCAATATTACATTTATTATATGCAAGATTTTTTACTAAGGCATTAAGAGATTGCAGTTATTTTAATATAGATGAGCCATTTAAAGGTCTTTTGACGCAAGGTATGATTTGTCATAAGACATTTAAGGATTCACAAAATAACTGGTTGAGCCCAAATCAAGTTTATAAGAAGGGTGATAAGTGGATAATAAAAGATAGTAACGAGATAGCTCAAGATGGTCGTATTGAAAAGATGAGTAAATCAAAGAAAAATACAATAGATCCAACTGATATGATCAATAAATATGGGGCTGATTCTATAAGGTTATTTTTACTTTCTGATTCACCTCCTACTAGAGATTTAGAATGGTCAGATGAAGGAATTGAAGGAAGTTATAAATATTTAAATTCTTTATATAGATTTATTGAGAAATTTATAAGCAATAACGAAGAAAATCTCAATATAGATCCTAAAAAGGAGGAACAATTTAAGAAGTTAATTCATCAAACAATTCATTCAGTAACGCTTAATTTAGAAAATTTTACTTTAAATAAGGCAATTGCAGATATAAGAAAATTTACTAATGAAATTTATGTTAATAATTATTCAAAAGAACTTATAAAAGAATCTTTAGTGATATTAATTAAATTATTGTCAGTTTTTACGCCTCATATTACAGAAGAATTTAACTATATGCTTGGCAATACAGATAGTATATATCTTGCAAAATGGCCTGTAATAGATCAAAGGTTGCTAAATAATGAATCTGTAAAAGTTGCAGTTCAAGTAAATGGTAAAACTAGAGCAATTGTTGAATTACCTATTAATTGTGATCAAAAAAATGCTTTAATTCAAATTAAAACAATTAAAGTACTTGATAAATATTTATTTAATGTCAGTATTAAAAAATTAATATATATAAAAAATAAAATAATAAATTTTGTGGTTTAGTGGGGATGCATAAAATAATTACAGGCCTTTTATCATTTACTTTGTTTAGCCTATGTACAGAAATTTGTTTTTCAGATCAAGGTATGCTGTATAAAGCGAAAAAAAATGGAAAAAACGTTGAGTTTGTAAAAAGTCAAATTGATGAAATGCAACAACAACAAATTGACCAATTGCAAAAATATATTTTTAACCTACAGGATGTTAAAAATAAGCCTCATGCGGTTACAACATTTCAGACTGATGAGTTGGTTGAGCAGATTAAAATGCTAAGAAAGGAAATGGAAGGAGTTAAAAAAGATATACAATCTTTAAAGTATAAGTTAGAAAAATCTTCTAGAGGGTTTGATAGTAAAATTAATAATATAAAATCTCAAATTGATGAGCAAAATAATAATAAACAAATATTAAATTTAATTGATTCTGAGTTGGATGTGTCTAATAACTTAGAATCTAATGATTCTAGAGCAAGAGATTATATAGATTCTGAGCAATTTGAAAAGGATCAAGATGAATATAAAAAAGTTTTGAGCTTAGTAAATAAAAAAGATTATAATTTAGCTTTATTAGAATTGAAGAATTTTATTAAGACTCATCCTGATAGTATATTAAATTCTAATGCATTTTTTTATTTAGGTGAGATATATTATGAAAGAAATAATTATACAGTAGCAGCTATTAATTATTTGAAAGGATTTCAAGCTGACAAAAATGGATCAAGAACTTTAAGTAATCTTACTATGCTTGCGAAATGTTTAAGTAGGATTGGAAATTATGATAAATCTTGTAAGGTTGTAAATTATACCGAGTATAAATATAGTGAAATACCTACTTCAATAAAGCGCACTCTTAATAATATAAAGCAAAGCTCTAAGTGTGAGCAAACATATGTGTATGGATAAAAATTTTTTAAACCTTATATCCTGAATGTATTGATACAATTCCAAAGGAAAGTTTTTTAAAATTAACTGAGAAATAACCAGCATCTTTCATCATAGATCCAAGTTCTTCTGGTGTATAAAATTGATTAATGCTTTCTACTAAATATTCATAAGAATGTTTTGAATTTGTAACTAATGCACCTATTTTAGGTATTACTTTAAAAGAATATAAATCATAAATTTTGTTTATTGATTTGTTATCAATTTTTGAAAATTCTAAGCATAAAAATTTTCCTCCCGGTTTTAGAACTCTAAAAGATTCTTTTAATACATTATTTATATTAGTTACATTTCTTATTCCAAAAGAAATTGTGCAATAATCAAAGGTACTATCATCAAAAGGAATTTTTTCAGCGCTTGCATTAATCCATTTAATTTTGTTTATATGTGTTGTATTGCTAATTTTATTTTTACCTTTATTGAGCATTTCTTGATTTAAATCACAAACAACAACTTGGTTACCATTATTATTAATAAATCTTTTAGCAATATCTCCAGTTCCGCCGGCTAAATCTATTAATGTTTTTTCTCTAAAGCTATCGATTTCTTTAATAAATTTATTTTTCCAACTTCTGTGTAATCCAAAGCTCATTAGATCGTTCATTAAGTCATAATTGTTAGCAACTTTTGTGAAAACATTTTGAACTAATGGTTCTTTTTTGTTTTTGTTAACTTTTTTAAACCCAAAATTGACAGACATATGTGATTAAAAATTGTAAATGGCAGGAGCGAGAGGTTTCGAACCCCCAACCTCCGGTTTTGGAGACCGGTGCTCTACCAGTTGAGCTACACTCCTAATTTAATGTAATTATTAAGTGTATATCAATATTAAGATATTAAATCAATAAAGTGTTAATTATTTAGTTCATTTTTCTAGACAAATAACCTATTAACTATTTAATATAGATTAAACCTACTATCTACAAATTTATATTTTGCTAAAAATAAAAAAGTTATTAAAGGTTATTTCAATACTTGCAACGTTATTGCTTGGTATTCATATTATTGTGATACAGTGGAATTTAAATTTCTTATTTCCACAAATACAAAATTATTTTGACCAAAACTATTCAGTAAAATTTAAGTTATATGGTGAGATAAAATTAAAAATTTTACCCTATCCAAAAGTATCAATAACAAATATTAGATATACAGATAATGAAAATATAAATGATGTTTTTATTCCAAAGGCTCAGGTTAAAATAAATTTATTTAAAATATTTAATAAAAATGAATTATTGGATTTGTATAATATTTCTTTGTACAACGCAAAAATTAAGATTGTTGATCTGGATAATGATGAGTATTATAATATTTTAAAGCAATATATATCTAAGTCGGGAAAGCATTCTTCAAAAGTTTTTTTTAAAGATGCAGAGTTAGAATTTATAGATAAGGATAGTGCTCTTTCTGTCAGAAAATTAAATAATTTAAGCTTTACTTTCAGTAACTCGTATAATCATCATTTGGATTTAAATTCTACGTTTTATTTAAATCAAGATAAATACTTTTTATATATTTCATCTGATGATCTAGATAAGGATCTAAATCCAGATGATATAACAATTTCTTTACAACATAATATGCTGCATTTTATTACTCAACTTAGTAGGGATGCAAAGGTTAATAAATTAAGAGGAGTAGCTAATTTACACTTTCATAATCAAAAAGATAATTTGTCTTCAGATTTTAAAAAGTTAATTGGTCAACAAAATTTTAAGAAAGTCAGTGCAGATGTAGAATTTGATGAGCAAAGTTTGAGAGTTAGTAATTTTACTACAAATGCCGATGATATCAATAATATATCGGGTGAAGCTAAATATTACAGAGAATCTAATATATTAGATGTAAAATTATTAATTGATAAATTAAATATAGATAAGCTTTTTAATAAGTATTATGGTAACAATGATGAGGAAAAAATAAAATTTAATACTATTGATATATTAGATTTTTTAACGAAGAGGAATGATTTTAAGTTTTCCAAATTAATTACATTATCAACAAAACTGAATGTAAAAAATATTACATTAAATAATGATAATATACAAAATTTAAAATTAGATTTTAGTTCTTGGCCTTCTGTACAAACTAAATATAGAAAAATATTAGTTAATAATCTTAGTATGTTATTACCTGGTAACACTGAAATTATTACTAATGGTATCATTAGTAATTCAACGGTGCCAACGTATAGAGGTGAGATTAATGTGATAAGTCAAAATCCAAAGGAGTATATGGATTGGAGATTTAATAAAAAGATGTCTGAAGAATTTAATAATTCTACAGTTTCAATAAAATCTGATATAGTTTTGATGCCCTATGTCTTTCAATTATATAATACACAATTTGCATCAAAAAATACTCAATTTATATCTAGTTTATTAGCTTTAAATTACCCTGGAAAAGACAAATTGCAGTTATATGCTAAGATATCAGCTGATAATATTAATTTGGATGATTTTGATGTTGATGATAAGTTTGATGACATTATATATACTCTTTATTCAAGTGATTATGATAGTTCAGGAGAAAAATTTGATCAGAATACTAATAATCTAAATTTTTTGAGAAATCAAAAAGGATTTAAAAATATTACATTAGAAGTTGGAAAATTAATTTTTAAAAAACAACCGTTTCATAATACACATGTTAATATAGATCTTAGCAAAGATAAGTTAAAAATTGATCATGTAAATATTAAACATAAATTTGGCAAATATTCAGGCACATTTTTACTAAATTTACCAGGTCTTAAGCCATCAATAGAAGTGGACTTGTATTTTACTGAATTACATGATCAATTTTTATACTTAATTTTACCTAAACAAGAAAAGTTTTATCAAAGATATAAGAGTGAGCTTGCAGGCATAGGAAAGGAAAAAACTAATGTAAGTGATATTAATTTTTTCAGTATTGGAAATTTTAATGGAAATTTTAATTGTGTAGTAGATAAATTATATTTTAAAGACATATTATTCAATAAATTTTTATTAAAAGGGGAAGTGAAGGATAGAGATATTAATTTTAAGAATATTAGTGCAAGTGGGTTTAATGGAGAAATTAAAGCTAATGGATATATTTCAACAATAAGGCCAGTTATCATGATGAAACTTGGGGTAGGTTTAGGTAATGTTGATCCAAGTTTAATTTTAGAAAAATTATTAAATTATAAAAATTATTCAGGATATGTAACGACAAAAGGTATTTTTTCATCTAAAGGTGTTAATTATGAAGAGATTAAGCAAAATTTAGGAGGTACATTGAATATTATTGGTAAGAATATAGTTTATAATGGTTTAGGACTTGATGAATTAGCTGATTTACCACAATTAAAAACCAATCTTAATTATAAATTAAAAAGATTAAATTATTATTCAAGGTATGGTGAAACTAAATTTAATGATGTGAGTGGTATAATTAATATAGAAAACTATCTTGCTCAAATAACAAATCTTAAATTAGATAATGATAGGCTAACAGGATTGAACAGTTTAGTGTATTCATTTTTAGATAATTCATTAAGTGCTAATTCAAAATTTTCATTTATTCCAACTCAAAATAGTAGTCCTATAGTTATAGATATTACTAATTCAGGAACTTTAGCAAAGACTAAAACAACCATAAATATATCTGAACTAGAAAATTATCTCAGAAAAAATTCGGACTAAAATTGTCTAGGTATTATTAATCATAGCTATTCAATAAAAAACTTGCACAACTATAAATTGAGTATTACTGTTAAGATAGTGTGTAAATTTAAAATTGTAACACTAAAATTATTTTAAAAATTTTTAGAGGAGAGATATGAGTACAAATAATAAGCCTGTAGCAGCAAGTTTTATTCAAAAATTAAATGGTCAAGGGTTGGTGGATTTTCAACCATATGTATTGGATATGGAAGATCAATTTTTCGAGTTAAAAGTTATTATCACAGAACTTCCTGATTCAAAAATTGGATCACTTATACACACCCAAGATAATAAAGCTATTGTAAAAAATAAATCGTATTCAATAGAGAAAGTAAAGTATGTTGCAAAGTCAGGAGAAGAACAGAAAGAAGTAATTTTTAGTTACTATATTGTTGATAGCCAAAGTGATAAAAGTTTAACAAAAACCGTTACCATCAATGAATTTGAGCAAAAGAAAACAGACCAGGAATCTGATTTAATAGGAACACAATATGATAATATTCTTATTGCTGATGCATATAAAGGATATAAAATCTGGGGAGCAGGAGGTAATGATACACTTGCTGGAAATTTAGGAGAAAATATTTTTGTTATTAGCAATAGTAGTAATCATGTTAATACTACTACCACAGAAATACGTAATTTTGAATTAAATGAAGATAAAATTGATTTATCACAATTAACTTGTGTTCAGAGTATTGGAGATTTAAAAATTGATTCTAAGGGCGCAAGTACAGAAATTACAATTAAAGAGAGTCTAATGTATCCTCAAACAATAATTCTTTCAAAAATTATTCCAAATAGTATTAAAGAAAAGTCAGATGAGATATTTATTTTCAATGCAAATAATAATGAAGTAGCATATATATGTGATGTAGAGAAAGAAGTAGAGAAGGGTTTTTGGGATATTGAGTGGCCATCATTTGTTAAGGGAGCTAGTATACCTACGGTGGTATCAATTATATCAACAGGAGTGCATATTTATAATTGTATAACAGGTAAATATGCAAAAAATGGTGAAGCAACTAATGTATTGGATGTGTCTAGGGATCTTTCAGTTCGCAGTGATAATTCTGCGTTTGAACATAAAGTGCCTATTGGTATTACTTTTGAAGAAGATAAGGATATAGATTTAATAACCTTAAAAGATTCAAATACAAATTTTGCCTATGATGGAGTTTTATCAAAAACATCGTGGGTTGGTAAAAGTGATGGAATATTATTTTATGATTATGACGGCTCTAAAGTTGCTAATGACAATAAAATAGTTATGACAAGTTGGAGCAAAAATGCAAAAACAGATTTTGAGGCGTTACTTGAGGCTTTTGATAGTAATGAAGACAAAGTTTTTGATAAAGGTGATGAAAAATTTGATGAATTTTATGTATGGCAAGATAAGGATAGTAATGGTGTAGTTGATGAGGGAGAGTTAAAGTCTTTCAATGAGCTTTGGTGTCCAATCTATTAATTTTAACACTGTTGTGCCAGCAAATGATGAGCAATTAGAACAAGGGATATTAAATATTGCCAGTGTTGAATGGGAAGATGGTAAAATAACTAAAGTATATGACTTAATATTTCAAGTTGAAGAAATAGTTATTTAATTAGTGAAGCAGTTATGCGTTGCGAGAGCTAAATATCTGCTCTCGCAATAATTCAAAGATTTATATTGATTGTTATTGTTTATGATGTTTCAATAATTTAATAAATAATATTTATTAAGCTAGTGGGTATGATAAATTATCAAAATATAAGAGATCTATTTTCTAATTTAGAAAATAATAATTCAGCTGAATTTTTTAAAAATGTTGCAGATAATGTTGAATGGAAAGTTATGGGGCAACACCCTCTTGGAGGACTTTATAACAGTAAAGAATCTTTTTTAGAAAGTACATTTCATAGATTAAATAAGATTTTAAAAGATGGAGTTATATTAAAAGTTAATGATATTTTTATTGATGAAAGAAAAAATGTTGCAATTGTCGAGATGGATTCTATTTCCATTGCTAAGGATGGTAAGCCGTTTGATAATATTTATTGTTGGATAGTGCATTTTAATGATCAAGTAATTACAAAAGTTCATGCATATGTAGATTCCGCGCTTGTTAAGCAACTAATTGAAGAAAATGAGTAGATAAATTTATTATTATATTAAAATTTTACTTTCAACCCCTTGAAATATAATAAATAGCATATATATCAATTTCATATTTATAAGTTAATTATTTTTCGAGGTAAAAATGAATTTTCAACCATTACATGACAGAGTACTAGTTGAGAGACTAGAACAAGAAAATAAAACTGAGAGTGGAATTATTATTCCTGATACAGCTAAAGAAAAGCCAATGCAGGGAAAAGTAATAGCTGCTGGTAAAGGTATTAAAGATGAAAAGGGCAATGTTTCTCCTTTAGATGTAAAAGTAGGTGATAAGATTTTATTTGCTAAATGGGGTGGTACAGAAGTCAAACTTGAAGGTAAAGAATATCTTATTATGAAAGAATCGGATATCTTAGGAATAGTTTAATAATTAAAATAGGAGTTTAAAATGACAGCTAAAACAATTGATAAAGGAACAAAAGCTAGAGATAAGTTATTAAGAGGTATTAGAGTTGCTGCTGATACAGTTAGTGTTACACTTGGTCCAAGAGGAAGGAATGTAATAATTGAAAAATCATTTGGGGCACCTAAAATTACTAAGGATGGTGTATCTGTTGCAAAAGAAATTGAATTAGAGGATAAAGTAGAAAATTTAGGTGTACAAGTGTTAAAGGAAGCAGCTAATAAAACAAATGATAGAGCGGGTGATGGCACTACAACAACAATTGTACTTGGCGAATCAATTGCCAGAGAAGGTGTAAAAGCAGTCACAGCTGGTATGAATCCAATGGATTTAAAAAGAGGAATTGAAGCTGCAAGTGAAAAAGTTCTAGCAGAAATTAAAAAAAGGTCTCGTAATATATCTTCATCTGCTGAAATTGCTCAGGTTGCTACTATCTCTGCAAATGGTGATTCAGATATTGGTACAAAAATAGCGAAAGCATTTGAAAAAGTTGGAAAAGACGGAGTTATTACTGTTGAAGAAGCAAATAAAAGCGATGCATTTGAAGTGGATGTTGTTGAAGGTATGAATTTTGATAGAGGATATATTTCACCATATTTTGTTACAAATTCAGAAAAAATGACATGTGAATTGGAAGATGCTTATATATTAGTATTTGAAAAGAAAATCAGCAATTTACAACAAATGTTAAAACTTCTTGAAGAAGTAGTTCAATCTTCAAAGCCACTTTTAATTATAGCAGAAGATATTGAAGGTGAAGCATTAGCAACTTTAATTGTCAACAAATTAAGGGGTGGCTTAAAAATTGCAGCTGTTAAAGCCCCAGGTTTCGGAGATAGACGCAAGTCAATGCTTGAAGACATATCAATATTAACTGGTGCTCAATTAATTAGTGAGGATTTAGGTCATAAATTAGAAAATGTTACTTTAAGTGATCTTGGAACTGCAAAGAAAGTTCTGATTTCAAAGGATGATACTACTATAGTAAATGGAGCAGGTGAAAAATCTAATATTAAAGCTCGTTGTGATCAAATTAAATCTCAAATTGCTGAAACAACATCTGATTATGATAAGGAAAAGCTTGAAGAAAGGCTTGCTAAATTAGCTGGTGGTGTTGCAGTATTAAAAGTGGGTGGTATTACGGAAGTTGAAGTTAAAGAAAAGAAAGATAGAGTGGAAGATGCTTACCATGCGACTAAAGCAGCAATAGCTGAAGGAATAGTACCAGGTGGAGGTAGTACATTATTATATGCTTCTAAAATTCTTGAAGGTATGAAAGGTAAAAATCCAGATGAAACAGTGGGGATTGAAATTGTCAAAAAAACTTTATCAGCTCCAATTCGTAAAATTCTTGAAAATGCTGGATTAGAAAGTGCATTGATAGTTGAGAAACTTTTAGAAAAGAATAATTCTACAATGACTTATGATGCTCAAAATCACGAGGTTGTTGATGCTTTCAAAAAAGGTATTGTAGATCCTACAAAAGTCGTGAGAAATGCTCTTCAAAGTGCCGCATCTGTTGCATCATTATTGGTTACTACTGAAGCTACAGTTTGTGATACACCAAATAAAAAAGATGATTCCATGCCAGCAGGTGGTGGTATGCCGATGGGTGGTATGGGAGGAATGGGTGGTATGGGAATGTAATTTCCATAATCTCTCATTATATCAAAATTTTATTCTAATACTAGAAAGCTTCAGGACTGTTTCTTGGAGCTTTTTTATTTTATAATTTATAGAAAAATCTAGATTGCATAATATCTCAAGATATTTTAATATCAGCACATAAATCATTACTATTGTTGTAATAAATTTTAAAAACTTTAAAATAAAATAATGTTAAAATATATAGCTAGGAAAATTTTTGGTAATAGAACTGACAAGATAGTGAAGTCTCTAAAACCAATTTTAAATGAAGTAAATAAATTAGAAGAAAAAATAAGTATTCTTTCAGATAATGAACTTAAGGCAAAAACACTGGAATTCAAAGAAAAGTTAAAAAAAGGTGCATCTATAGATAGCATAACTTCAGAGGCATTTGCTGTTGTAAGAGAAACAGCAAAAAGAGTTTTGGGGGAAAGACATTATGATGTTCAGATTTTAGGGGGGTTAGTATTACATAAAGGAATGATCTCTGAAATGAAAACTGGTGAAGGAAAAACTTTAGTTTCTTCATTGCCAGCTTACTTAAATTCTTTAACAGGAAAAGGAGTTCATATTGTAACGGTAAATGATTATTTAGCTAAAAGAGACTCTGAATGGATGGGTAAAATATATAAATTTCATGATTTAAGTGTTGGATGCTTAGTTAATGATACACCTGAGGAAGAAAGAAAAAAAGTATATCAATGTGATATTGTTTATGGGACTAATAATGAATTTGGCTTTGATTATTTAAGAGATAATTTAAAGCATAATATTAAATCACTCGTTCAAAGAGAGTTTAATTTTGCAATTATAGATGAAGTAGATAGTATTTTAATTGATGAAGCAAGAACACCATTAATTATATCTGGACCATCATTTAGTAGCACCGAATTATATGTGAAAATAAATAATATAGCATCAATTTTACACGATGATGAATATGAATTAGATGAGAAGAACAAGACAGTTTTGCTTACTGATAAAGGTAATGAGCGATGTGAAAAGTTAATAAAGGACATGGGGTTAATCAAAAAGGATAGCAGTTTATATGATATTGAGAATATGGATGTTGTACACCATTTAAACCAAGCAATAAAAGCTCATAAAATTTTTAAATTAGACACTGATTACATCGTTAAAGAAGGTAAGGTTTTAATTATTGATGAATTTACTGGTAGAATTATGGATGGAAGAAGGTATTCTGAAGGCCTTCATCAAGCCATTGAGGCAAAAGAAAATGTTTCAATTCAACAAGAAAATCAAACACTAGCTTCTATAACTTTTCAAAATTATTTTAGAATGTATCCAAAGTTATCTGGTATGACTGGTACGGCTATAACTGAGGCTCAAGAATTTTTAAGTATTTATAATCTTGAAGTAGTTCAAATTCCTACGAATATTCCTGTTACAAGAGTTGATGAGCATGATGTGATATATAAGACAGAGAATGCTAAGAATAATGCAATAATTTCTGAAGTTGAAAAAGTACATAGTAAAAAACAACCTATTTTAATAGGAACTGTAAGCATTGAGAAATCAGAATTAATTTCAAAGCTTTTAAAGAAAAAAGGGATTAAGCATAAAGTTTTAAATGCAAAATTTCATGAACAAGAGGCTGAAATAATTGCACTTGCAGGTCAGCTTGGAGCAGTGACAATAGCTACTAATATGGCAGGAAGAGGCACTGATATAAAATTAGGAGGTAATGAAGAAGTAGTAATTAAAGAAAAATTAGGAGAAAAAAATTTAAATGAGAGGGAAATTGATAAAATTAAGCAACAAGTTGAATCTGATAGAAAAAAAATGTTAGACATAGGAGGCTTATTTGTTATTGGAACTGAAAGGCATGAATCTAGAAGAATTGACAATCAATTGCGCGGAAGATCTGGAAGACAAGGAGATGCTGGTAGAACAAAATTCTTTTTATCCTTAGAAGATGATTTAATGAGAATTTTTGGTTCAGTTAAAATAGGTAATTTTTTAGGTAAGTTAGGTCTTAAAGATGATGAGGCTATTGAGCATCCATGGATTAATAAATCTTTAGCAAAAGCTCAACAAAAAGTTGAATCTAGGAACTATGAGATTAGAAAAAATTTGTTAAAATTTGATGATGTCATGAATGAACAAAGAAAGGTTATTTATGAGCAAAGAATTCAAATAATGAAAGAGCAAAAATTTGACGATATTTTAATTGATAAAGTTCATATACATAATAAATACTTAATCGATAAATTTGTACCTGATAAATCATATAAAGAAGAATGGCAAATAAAAGAGTTAATCCATGAAATTCATAGAATTTATAACATAAATTTAGTTATTAATGATGATTTAAGTAAAAAAGATATATTAAAAAATTTAAATGATGAGACGTCAAAAATCTTCAAAGTCAAGAAAGATGAATTCGGTGAAGATATTTTTAATGAGGCTTTAAAAAGAATATTTTTGTTGACTTTAGATCAGCTATGGAAAGAACACCTACATGCTTTAGATAGGTTGAAAGCAGGCATAAATTTAAGAGCATATGGACAAAAAGATCCTTTAAATGAATATAAATTTGAGGCATTTAAATTATTTGAAGATATGTTTTTAGAGTTAGATGAAAATATTATAATTACATGTGCTAAAATTCAGATATCACATGAACTTGGTGATATGGATAATTTAGACTCAAGTGATAATGTATTTGAAACGAAAAAAGATTATAACTTACTATCTGGTCAAAAAAAGTCAGGAGGTAATGTAAAAACGCCTAATGTAGTCAATAATAAATTTGAAATGGATCCTAAAAATCCAGCTACTTGGGGTAAAATTTCTAGAAATGCATTATGTCCATGTGGCTCAAGTAAAAAATATAAATACTGTCATGGTAGCATAATATGAATTTAATCACTAATAAGCAGGTTTATAAGAAAAGCTATTGATGATATTAAGTAATAGGAAATAGTCAATAACAGAACCGAATATTCAACAATAAAATTACTCAACAATATTAGAGTCAAAAGGCGGCTGTGATCCATGCTTGATTTTAAATGCTTCACATTTACTTATAGGTGTTTTAGGTCTTGAAACTATGATAATATTTGCTATAAATCAATCTTTTTGGATTTATAGCAAATAAAGTTCATTATAATAAAATCTTATAGTTCGGTGTTGAAGTTATTATGTGCTTCATGACCATCCATTTCTTTCACAATACTCATCACTTGATCTTTGATTTGTGTGAAATAATCTTCAGAAAGTTTTAATAGTGATTCTTTATTATCAATAGAATCATTGCACATATTTGATAATGATTCAGGGAGATTTGGGTTTAATCTATGATAATGTGGGAAAATCTCCGAAGCTTCCATTTCACTTGCAGAAGATGTAGCTTCCTGCACAAGAGAGAGGAATAAGTGTTGTTTTATTTTCCAGTCATTTTCTCCGTAACCACTCATTTTATCCATAATATTAGACGATTTTTCTTTTCCTGTGCCTAAAGAGAAAATTTGCAAATCTGATGCATTGAAGTTACTGTTATGTTTTAGAAAATCTGCAGCTGTAAACAAGGCAGGGTTTTTAGCATATACTCCACCATCTACATCATAATAAATCTTATCATCAGGTCCAACGGTTTTTTTAGGTGCAAAAGCCGTAGGATATGCAATGGACGCTTCTACTGCATCTCTAACATAGAAATCTTTATTAGGGTTATCTTTTGCTGAATATGTAGACCATATATGCGGTGCTGAATTATTTAGAGAATATGAAAGAACGCTCAGGGGTTTTAATGTTTCGCTCAATTTTAAGTCTGTAGCGATTTTTTTTACCGTATTGTATATGTTAGTAGTTTCGTATTTTGGAGCAACTAACCCGTCGTGTGATTCTAGTTTGTACTCCTCGCTGGTTTGGCACCAATTTTTTGCATCTAAAAAGATAGAGCAAACTTCCGATGCAGAATATTTAGCTCCTCCCTCTGCATTTGGGACCAAAAGTGCAGATGCAATGATACTTCCTGCAGAGGTTCCCACGACATGGTCAAAATATTCGTGAACTTCCTTTCCTGTTGCTTTGACAAATTGTTTTAGAAAGCACGCAGGAATTATCCCCTTCATACCACCACCATCTATTGATAATATCTTATAATATTTTTTAGCCATTAAACACCTCGAACAATTGTTATAATATATTGATGGTATACATATATTTATTTGTTGCAAATAATTTATTAGTTGAAAATAAGCATTGCCTGTACTGGAGCTTTTAACCATTTCTCTGAGTTATAGCATTACCACTATCACCTCCACTCGCAATGACTATATCGCTAATAAAACTGCATTTAAGTGTTCCTGTATAATAGTTTTTTGCTTTTTATAAAACAATTCTTATCTGCAGTTCGGTAATTTCCTTAGATATTAAAGTTTCGGGTTTGGCGTTGTTGTATCCGTTGGTATAGGATAGCAATAAATTTCTGCATCCTGAAGATACTGAATGTTGATTAGACGTGAAGAAAATGTATAATGCATTGCATTCATTAGTAATTCATATGCATTCTCTGCATTTCCAATTGTTGAAATATCGGTGTTCTCAAGAGAGTCTATAATTTCTTCAAAATCAGGAGGACAGATATGTAAGTTGTTTTTATTAGCAGCGATTACTTCTTCAACAGCAGCTTTTTCATCATCTTTACTAAGATTTTTTCCAAAAACATCCTGAACTTTTTTAGTATATTCCTTACATCCAGAGTTTTCCACACTATCAAAACCAATAGATATTTCTTGATCAGCTTCAGCACCAACTTCAAATTCCATAGGTTTTTTATCTCCATCATTGGAAGCATCAAATACTTTGCTTCCTTGAACATCATCAATTTGGAAAAGTGGAACTCCATTAGCATCATATATTATATCACCTCCAAGTGCTTTTTTAGCATGGAATACAATAGGATCATTATTGTTTTCATTATTAAAATCTGACATTTTGTACCTCTTAATAAGTTATAATTGATATTCGTAACACCACTTACTTTTAGTATTAATGTTTAATAAGTAGTATGAATTCTTTGATATATTTTGATTTTGTATTCTATCTTATTAGCTTCTAGAAGCTAATCCTGCATAATCTACAAGTTATTAAGATAGATGTGTTATGAATTATCCATTATCATCTCACCCTCCTCACTTGGTTTAAGTTTTGTATATAACTTTATGCCACTATGCTATAAATTTTTATACCTAGAAGTCAATATATTTGGTGATCAATAGTAGTTTAATTATTATTTATTAGTAAATTTTTGAGTAATATAATTATCGACTAATTTGATGAATTCTTGTGTGATATTGTTGCCTCTTAGAGTGTTAGTTTTTTTACTATCTGTATAAACTACTGCTACAGGATTTTCTCCATCACCTGGTAAGCTTATCCCTATATCTGCGTGTTTACTTTCCCCTGGGCCGTTAACTATACAACCCATAACGGCAATTTTAAGTGATTCTACGTTTTTATATTTATTTTTCCAATAGATCATATTTTCATCTATATATTTTTGAATATCTTGAGCGAGTTGTTGAAAATATGTGCTTGAAGTTCTTCCACATCCTGGGCATGCTGAAATTTGTGGAGCAAAATCTCTGATTTCTAAGGATTGTAAGATTTCTTGACATAATTTTACTTCTGTAGTTCTAGATTCGCCTACTTTAGGTGTGAGCGATGCTCTAATTGTATCTCCAATCCCCTCTTGTAACAATGTAGATAAAGCAGCTGTGGTGGCTGTGACTCCTTTAATTCCAATTCCAGCTTCGGTTAATCCTAGGTGCAAAGGGTAGTTACATTTCTTTGATAATTCTCTATATACAGATATAAGGTCTTGCACTTTTGAAAGCTTTGCAGATAATATAATTTTATTGCTATCTAAACCAATTTCTTCGGCTTTCTTTGCACTTTGAAGTGCTGACTCTATAATTGCTTTTCTCATGATGTAATCGGCAGATTTTGGCAAGTTTAATTTAGCATTTTTATCCATTAAATCTGCCAACAAATACTGGTCTAAACTACCCCAATTAACCCCAATTCTGATTGGCTTTTTATTTTTTATTGCAAGCTCAATAATTTTTTCAAAATTTTTATCACGCTTATTTTTAAAACCCACATTGCCTGGGTTAATTCTATATTTTGCAAGTAATTTAGCGCAATCAAGAATTTCTGACAATAAAGTATGCCCATTATAATGAAAGCATCCAACTACTGGTATATTTAGATTTTTCCTATCTAATTCGTTTATTATTTTTGGTATCGCTCTTGCAGCCTCAATATCATTTACTGTGACTCTAACAATTTCTGAACCAGCATTATGTAACTCGATAATTTGAGTAATGGTAGCTTTAATGTTTTGTGTCGGTGTATTAGTCATCGATTGTACTACAATAGGGTTTTTACCTCCTATTAATATATTTCCTACCTTTACCTCAAGTGTTGATTTTCTTATTATTTTTTGAAGTCCTACCATTAAAAATTTTTATATTATTGTTTATAATTAACCATTTATTGAAGCCTTGTGTGTTGATATAGTATAACACTTAGCTTTTTAATAAAAGTGCAAATTTATGTTTTTTTAAAAAATTTAAAACATATAGTAATAAAGCTATAATATTGTTATATTAGCGTCTGTATTATTTTTAAAACATAATGATAAGAAGATTTATTCTAAAACTTTTTATTTTACTAGTAATAATATTGTTACCATATTATTACCTAAAAAATAAGGGTTATTTAGTATTAATAAAAGATTTTGCATACAATAATTTTAGTAAATTTGGTGAGTTAAAGAAGATAGATATTTCTGGTAATTATTTGCTATCTGAACAATTTTTAATAGGTTATATCAATATAAAAATAGGTCAAAAATTATATGATATATCACCTGATAATATTAGGTATAGGTTACTTGAATTAAATGAAATAAAAGAAGCTAATGTAAGTATTAACTATTCTGGAATAATAAAAATTAATATTATAGAAAGAAAACCTTTTGCTATATGGTGGAATCAAAATTTACCTATATTAGTTGATGATGAAGGTAATGAAATATTGAAGATTTCAGATTTAAAAAAGTATAAAAATCATGTCATAATTTTTGGACAAAATTTTCACAATAAATTAAAAATATTTCTTGATTTATTTAAACAATTTTCATTATATAATGAAACTAAAAGTTTACATTACATTGGTAATAGGAGATGGGATGTATATATTGAAAATGATGTTGTGATAAAATTGCCTGAAAAGAATATTGATATTGCTCTTAAAAAGTCAGAAGAAGTCTTAAAGAGATTTAAATATAAAGACAGAATTGCTATAATAGACTTAAGGCTATATCCTAAAAAAATTTTTTTAAAATTAAAAAATAATATATGATTAAAGGCAAAAATATAATTACTATTTTAGATATAGGGAGTGCTAAAATAAGTTGCTTTATTATTAAGAAGATTTATGCAGATAATTATGAAGTGTTAGGAGTATCTCAAACTGCTTCATTTGGTGTAAAATCAGGTATGGTAGTTGATTTAGAGTCAGCAAGAAATTCTATAGTTAAAGCTGTTGAGATTGCAGAAAAAATGGCTTCTATAACAGTAAGAAGTGTATATGTTAGTTTAAACTCTTCATATCTTATTTCTGAAAGAAGTTCAGCGGATGTTTTGCTATCTAATCAAGAAGTTACTGTTAAAGATTTAAATAAAATATTATTTAAAGTTCTTGGGAGATTTAATAAACAAGAAGTTGAAATAGTTCATACTTTTCCATATGAATATATATTAGATGGTAATAGAGGAATTTTTCACCCTCTAGGTTTATATGGTAATAAACTTACAGGGTTTTTTCATATTATAAGTGTTCCAATAAATTATATTGTGAACATCGCTAAATGCCTTGAGTTATGTCAGTTAAAGATTGAAGGATATATATCTAGTGGGTATGCTTCAGGAATTGCATGTTTAAAAAGTGAAGAAATGGAATTTGGTTGTGCGCTAATTGAAATTAATGGTGGGTCTTCAACTATATCATTATTTTTTAATGATAAAATTATCTTTACTGATGGTGTGCCATTTGGTGGTATTAATATCACAAAAGATTTAGCAAAAGTATTTAACTTAGAAATGAGTATAGCTGAAAAAATAAAAAGTACTAATGGTTCAATGATTCAATTAGGAAGTAGTTCATTAAGCAATAATATTAAAATTGATGCCGATACGCTAAATGATCAAGATTATTTTATTGATCAAAATGAATTAAATGATGTGATTATTGCTAGAATGAGGGAGATTTTAACATTATTAAAAGTTAAATTAGAAGATAATGATATGATGGAATTGGTTAATAAGATAGTATTTACTGGTGGATGTGCTCAATCTTTAGGTATGAAAGAGTTAATTGAAGAGGTCTTTAATGTAAAAACAAGAATTGGGATTCCAAACAATCAACAAGGTATACCTGATGAATTCTTAAAAACTGGTTTTGCTGTACCTATAGGTATGATAAAATGTATTAGTGATATGAACCATCATAAAAAAAATTTATTAGAGGACAAGCAAGGCATGTTCAAATCAACTTGGACATGGCTTAAAGAAAATTTTTAGAGATAGTTTATATATCTAAAATAACTATAGCTAAATAACTTTAATTGAAGTACGTTGAGAGAGGATCGAAATGTGGTAACCCCACATGAACGACGAGCGAAGCTGTAATTAAATTACAAGGAATTAGCTATATTTGGATAAAAAAGGGTGATAAAAAAAATAATACATAATTATAGAATAATATCTCCTTTGTTATGTTTATATGATGGAAGTATACATGTTGCTATAAGGTCTTTTGATTACGAAGGAATAGATTATTTGTTATTAGTTGATATAGAAAATTTAAATACAAAATTAGCAAAAGCTAAAAATTGTTACCCGAGGAAGAATGATAAAGAAGGAAGATATTTTGAGTTCAGAGATTTCTCAAGTAGTAGATACCATCAAATTCTAAATCAATATAATATTATAGAAAATAATATTAAAGATAACCAAGGTCTAAAAAGCATTAATAAATCAGAAGGAGTCTTTATTTCAATAGATATGTGTCCTTCAATTAATAAAATAGAAAAGAATTTATTTGTTAAACTAAAAGAAAAATCTAAGTTAAACAAAGTACATATATCGATAGCAATAAGTGGATTATGGATTATACAGAATAAAGAGGATTTCATTTGGTTACAATCTCTTAAGGAAGATGATTTCATTATTACATGGGTAAATCATAGTTTTACACATAGATATTATAAAGACGTAGATATGGAGAACAATTTCTTACTCTTATCAGATACAGTTGTTCAATCTGAAATTTTAGATATAGAAAGAATTCTAATTGAGCATGGAGAAGTACCTTCAATATTTTTTAGATTCCCTGGATTAATTTCGGATGAAAAATTTGTTGAAGTATTAAAAAAATATGGTTTAGTACAATTAGGTGCACGTGCTTGGATTTCTAAAATGAAAAAAGATGAAAATATAGAAAAAGGTGATATTATTTTAATTCACGGTAATGGTAACGAAGAAAGAAAAGCTCTAGAGGAACTTTACAAATTTATTAAGGATACTAATTTAAAGTTTTTAAATTTAGAAGATGAAATAAAATATGAATAATAGAAACTACATACTAAATACAGGCTCTGAAACAGAGCATAGATTGAGTATATTAGAAAAAATTTATGGGGAATATACGACTAAATTATTTCAAGAGATAAATTTTCAAAAAGGAATGAAAGTAGCTGTAATAGGTTGTGGTTCTGGTTCAGGTATAGAGCAAATATATAAAAAAATAGGAAAGGATGGTCGTATATTATGTGTAGATATTAGTCCTGAGCAAACCTCCTTAACAAAAAATATATTAGAGTCTAAAGGAATTAATAATGTGGACTATGTAGTAGCGGATATAGAAGAGTATATTGGTAATAGTGATTATGATGTAGTGTATTGTAGGTTTGTGCTTATACATCTGCATAATCCAATTATAGCGTTAAAAAACATGTTAAGTTTTATAAAAGAAAAAAGCACTATCGCTTGTGAAGAGCATAGTTATGAGGATATTTTTAATTACCCCACTTCAAATGCAATTGATAAATACAAAACACTATTAAAGAAAATCAGCAATATATTGAAGTTAGATTATGCTTTTGGTAAAAAATTATATTATGAAATGAATTTATTGGATATTGATATTTCATATGTCAAAAAGTGTGTGCCTTTATGCAATTCCTATGATCAAAAAACATTGTTATTACTGTCTTTGATAGAAGAGAAGAATCACTTTATTAGCCAAAATTTATTAAGAGAGGGAGAAATAGAGGGAATGATTCAAGAAATGAAAACAATTGCAAAGAAAAAAGAAATAATACAAAGTCCAGGAAGTGTTTTTCAATGTATAGGAAAAAAGAAATCAAATCATTAGCTTAGAATTCTTTCTAACTGAATTTTAGGAATTCTTCCTTTCCTAAGTATTTTATATTTTTCATTATTAGTAAATTCAATAATGGTTGAAGCAGTTAAACAATTATCACTTAATTCTTTATTGTCTTTGATAATGAAATTTACTTTATTTTGAAACTCTTTAATAATTTCATCTAAAGAGTTAATATTTTTTTGATTAGAAATATTTGCACTTGTTGCAATAATTGGTTTATTTATAGATTGGCAAATAGATTGTATTAATTTGTTTTTTGGAACTCTAATAGCAATTTTTTGATTATTCTTTAAAAGATTAGGAAGATTTTTATGAGTATTTTTAATCCTAGATACTAAGGTTAGAGCCCCTGGCCAGAATTTATTTGCTAGACTTAATTCTTTCTTATAAAAATTAGCATATAAGCTAGCCATTTTTGTATTGGACATAAACATGGGTAAGGTTTTATCTAGAGGTCTATGTTTTAGTGTATAAATTTTTTGTATTGCTTCTATATTTGTTGCATCGCATGATAGTGCATAAATTGTATCAGTAGGAATGCAAATAATCTTGCCTTGATTGAATGCGCTATATATTTCTTCTAGATTATCTTGTGAAAGTATTACTGATTTATTCTTCATAAAATTTATGAGTACACCACGACAGTAGCAATTATGATAACCCAAACTAAAGTAAATGGTAAGAACACTTTCCATCCCAATCTCATTAACTGGTCATACCTAAATCTTGGAATTGAAGCTCTAACCCATATAAAAATAAAGAGACAGAACATGACCTTCAATATAAACCAAATAAAGCCAGGAATAAAATTCAAAAACTCTAATTTAAAAGGAGGTAACCATCCTCCCATAAATAATAAAACTGCAAATGAGCTCATTAATATCATATTTGCATACTCTCCTAGAAAAAATAATGCAAATGGCATTGATGAATACTCTACATTATATCCAGCAACTAATTCTGATTCTGCTTCAGGTAAATCAAAAGGATGCCTATTTGTTTCAGCTAATATGGAAATAAAAAATACTATAAACATAGGAAAGAGTAATAAATCCATGTAAAGAGGCATTTCTTTTTGGGCATTAATTATATCTACTAAATTTAATGAGCCAGTTGTAAGTAATACACAAACTATACAAAGACCAATTGCAATTTCATATGATACCATTTGAGCAGCTGATCTTATTGCTCCTAAAAAAGCATATTTAGAGTTACTAGCCCATCCTGCAATAATAACCCCATAAACTCCTAAAGATGATATTGCTAGAATATACATGACACCAATATTCAAATTTGCTATGACAAAATTATCAATGGGGATAGTAGCCCACCCGATCATAGCAAGTGAAAAGGTAATAATAGGTGCAAGTAAAAATAAAATTTTATCAGAACCAGCTGGTATTATTGGCTCTTTAAATATTAATTTTACTGCGTCTGCGATGGGTTGTAATAAACCTAAAAAACCTGTCCTATTTGGACCTTTCCTTAATTGTATCCAGCCTATTACCTTTCTTTCAGCTAAAGTTAGGTATGCAACTGACAGAAGTAACGGTATTAGCAGTAATAAAATCTTTAATATTATTGGCAATATAACGCTTAAAAGGTTTGATATAAATTCCAACATTCTACAAAAAATTTTTATTTAAACTTAGCATATAAAACTCTATAAGGTTAATATTTTTTTTATTAACTTCTTTTCATCATTAATTTCTACCGCATAATCAATAACTGTAGTAAGTTTATGAAATTTTTTATCTATCCTAACAAAATCTTTTTTTGTAGTTAATATATTGCAATGAAATTTTGTAGCTTCCTTATATAAACTTTCAAGCTCTTGGCTTGAAAAATTATAATGATCTGGAAAGAAATAACTTTTTAGTATATTTGCTTTTAAGTTTTTAGCTGTTTTTACAACCCTTTCTGGTTGTGCAATTCCACATAAAAGAATAAATTTTTTCCCTGATATTTCTTCTGGATTTTTTATTATTGTATTTTGAAAAAATAATAACTTATCAGATAAATTGAAATTTTTTCTTAAGGCAGTGTTTTTACCAGAAGTTATAATTATGTCTGCCTTTCTAATACTTGTTTTTAAACTTTCTCTTAGTGGTCCAGCAGGTATAAGCAAATTATTTGCATCATGATTAAAAATTCTATTATTAATTGCCAAAATAGAAATATCTTTATTGATAGAATTATTTTGAAAACCGTCATCTAATATAATAGTCTCAGCTCCATCTTTTTGAGCAAGCTCTATTGCTAATTTTCTTTTGTTAGAAATGTAAACAGGAAAGTGCTTTGCAATCAATAGTGCTTCATCCCCAACTTCTTTGCAAGTGTGTTTATTTAAACTAACTTTAATTGCATTGCTATTATTACTTAGATTACCTTTATAACCTTTAGCCACAACAGCTATTTTTAATTTTGTGTTTTGAGATAGTAATTCAGCTAATCTAATAACAATAGGTGTTTTTCCTGCTCCACCTGAAATAGAATTACCAACACATATTATTTTACTATTAAATTTAATTGGTGTTTGATAAAAGTAATATCTTAAATTTCTAATTAAGCTATAAAGAATAGATAATGGTAATAACATGTAATTGATTAAGCTAACTTTAGACCACAAAGAGTTTTGTATATAGTTTGCTAGTTTATCAGTGAGATTCATGTTTATTCTTCTTTTATTATCCAGCCACCACCAAGAACTCTATCTTTATCATACATTACACACGCTTGACCAGGTGTTATTCCATAATAAGAAGATTCTAAAATTACATCTGCTATGCCACCACCTAAGTATTTAACTTCAGCATTAATTTCTTTATGATTTGACCTTAACCTTACTGAACATGGTATGTCTTTTTCTAAAGCTTCATCATTAGATAACCAATTTAGCTCTTTTATTTTAAGTTTAGTGGATTTTAAATCTTCTTTTTCTCCTACTATAACTTTATTAGTTATTGGGTCAATTTTTATTACATACAAAGGTTTATCACTTGAAATTCCAATGCCTTTACGTTGTCCTATAGTAAAATTTATTATACCATTATGCATTCCCAATTTATTTCCACTTAAATCAACTATTTCCCCTTCTACATATGACTCTGGTTTTAATTTTTTTATGATTTCAGAATAATTGCCATTTGGTACAAAGCATATATCTTGGCTTTCAGGTTTGTCAGATGTATTTAAATTATATTTTTTTGCAAGTTTTCTAGTTTCATCTTTTGTATAACTTCCAAGAGGGAATTCTAAAAAATCAAGTTGTTTTTTAGTTGTAGTAAATAAAAAGTAACTTTGATCTTTATTTTGATCAACTCCTTTTAGAAGAATATGTTCATTATTTACTTTAGCTTTTCTAACATAATGTCCAGTTGCTAAAGCTTTTGCTCCTAAATTTTTTGCAGTTTTATATAAGTCTTCAAATTTTACTTTTTGATTACATTTTACACATGGTATAGGGGTTTCACCTTTTATATAACTTTCAGCAAAATCTTCAATTACCTTTTTACTAAATAGGCTTTCGTAATTTAATACATAATGAGGTATGCCAATTTTATCCGCAGCAACTTTTGCATCATAAATATCTTGTCCAGCACAACAAGCGCCTTTTTTAACTGCCATTTCTCCCACATCATAAAGTTGTAACGTAATACCTATAACTTCATAATTTTGTTCATAAAGTATTGCTGCAACAGTAGAGCTATCAACTCCACCTGACATAGCTACTACTACTTTATCTCTCATTTTTAAAGACACATTATCTACTTATTTAGTTATTCTTTTAATTAATACTTGTTGGGCAATAGATAAGATATTACTGCATGACCAATATAACACAAGCCCTGATGGAAATGATGCAAACATAAATAAAAATATTACGGGTAAAAATTTCATTACTTTAGCTTGAGTTGGATCAGCTGGTTGGGGATTTAACATTTGTTGAAAATAAAGGGTTAATGCCATAATAATTGGCAAAACACCTATATGAAAAAAACTTGGAGTATTCCATGGTATTAATCCAAAAAAAGTAAAAATATTTGTAGGATCAGCAGCTGATAAATCTTTTATCCACAAATAAAATTTAGCATGTCTCATTTCTAATGTTACGTAAAGCACTTTATATAGTGCAAAAAATATTGGCATTTGTAATAGAATTGGTAAGCAACCAGATAAAGGATTGACTTTCTCTTTTTTATAAAGCTCTACTATAGATTTTTGAAATTTAGCACTATCATCTCCACAAGATTTTTTTAGTCTTGTCATCTCAGGTTGAAGATCTTTTAACTTATTCATCCCTTTGAAGCCTTTATATGCTAAGGGGAACAAAAGTATTTTTATAAAAATAGTCAGTAATATGATAGCTACACCAAAATTTTCTACCAAAGAATGAAGATAGTTTAGGGCAATAAAGATTGGTTTAGTGATAAAATAAAGGACTCCGAAATCTACAGCCCTATCAAATAACTTTATGTTATACTTTTTTTGATAATAATCTAATAATTTTAATTTTTTTGCTCCAGCAAAGAAATGAATTTTATTATAATTATCATCTGAATCATTGTTTATTATTGCATCAGTTTGATATCTTTGTTCTTCGTTAATTCTATAACCTAAAAATTTTGTTGAGATTGTTGTTGAATCTTCAGGTATTATTGCAGTTAACCAGTATTTATCTGAAAATCCAAACCAGCCATTATCTGAATCAGAAAATTTTAATTTTTTATCATCTAGATCTTCAAATTTTATTTCTTCTAATTTATTATCAAAAACACCTATAGCTCCTTCATGTATTAGCATTTGACTTTGATTATCAGGATTGATAGTTCTGCTGATTGCAGCATAAGGTTTAATTTTTATATTATCTAAACCTAATATTTTCTGTTCTATAGTAAACATGTAATTTTCGTCAAGTAGAATTGTAATAAGAAATTCAGCTCCTTGACTATTTTTCCATGATAGAGTAATTCTTTCATTAGGGTTTAAATGTTTTTTATTTGAAGTCCATATTGATTTATTAGTCGGTAACTCAATATCCTTATTATTTGAAATCCATCCAAATTCTGCATAATACACATTTTTTGTGCCGGTTGGAGATAATAAAACTACATCTTTGCTATTTTTTTGAACAGTTTGCTTATAATCAAGTAATATTAAGTTATCAATTTTTGCTCCTACTAAATTAATTGAACCGCTAATCATATCATTTTTAAATTTAATCTTTCCAGCCTTAGATTTATTAGATATTGAAATTTTGTTATGAACAAAATCATTATTGATCAAGTTCATATCTTTTAAATCACTGTGGATTTCTAAATTTTTGTTATGTTTATCTATGGTTTCTGGTTTTTGAAAAAAGATTTGCCATAAAATTAATATTGTTATTGATAAAACTGCAGCAATAATTGTTCTGGTATTATTATTCATATTTTTTTCTTTTTTTATTATTTTTTATAGGTACAGGATCATATCCTCCAAGGAAAAATGGATTGCACTTTAAAATTCTTTTTATTATTAGCAAAATTCCAAGTAATCCGTGAATTTTTAAACTATCTTTTGCATAATTTGAACAGCTTGGGTAATATCTACATGATTGTGGTATTAAAGGAGAAATAAAGTTTTGATATATAGATATAAAAAATAAAATAATTATTTTAAAAAGTTTAGTTAGATTTTTTTTCATAATTAGTTATTTTTTTTATACAAAAATCAAAATCCTTTTTTAGAAGTGAAAAACTTTTATCTATCATAAATTTTCTAGCTATTATATTGATGTAGAATGTCTTTGTAAAATCTTTTATATTAATTTGATTTACTAATAACCTTATCCTTCTTTTGCACCAATTTCTTTTAACTGCATTGCCTACTTTTTTGCTAGCTGTAATACCGAAATTTAAATTTACTAATTCTTCTTTTTTATCCAGCTTGGTTATATTAGTTTTGTAAACTATCACAAAGTATTTCCCAACTACCTTATTAGAATTTAAGAGCAACTCATTATAAACAGAACTCTTTGTGATCTTATTTTTTTTTAAATTCAACAATAAAGTAAGTTTAATTTACGCTGACAATATTTTTCTACCTTTAGCTCTTCTGCTATTGATAATCTTTCTACCACCAACTGTAGCCATTCTAGATCTAAAGCCATGCCTTCTTTTTCTTTTAATATTACTAGGTTGAAAAGTTCTTTTTGTAGACATCTTTATTACTATTAATATATTGAAGAGTATTCATTAACTTAATTATAATGTAAAGTCAATATTATTAAATAATGTTTAAATATGAATAAATCAAAAGAAGCTTTATTAAGTTGGTATGTAGAATTAGGAATTGATTGTTTTTTGGAAAAAAATAATCATGATAAAGTACAAGTTTTAAAAGATGAAATAGAGAATGGTGATAAGTATAATAGTAATAAACAGAGTATGAAGCATATATCTAAGAGTCTGGCTGACAAATGTTCTACAGTTGAAGAATTAAGAAGAGTAGTTGAGAGTTTTGATGAATTAGATATAAAAAAAGGTGCTATTAATACAGTTTTTGCAGATGGTAATCCAAAATCAGACATAATGTTAATAGGAGAAGCTCCAGGGGCAAATGAAGATAAGTATGGAATACCATTTTGTGGCCAAAGTGGCAAATTATTAGATAATATATTGGCAGCTATTAAGTTAGATAGGAAGAATTATTACATAACAAATACTATTTTTTGGAGACCTCCAGCTAATAGAAGACCTACTACAAATGAAATAGATGTTTGTAGGCCTTTTGTAGAAAAACATGTAGCTCTTGTTAATCCTAAGATTATTATATTAGTAGGTAGTACTGCAGTTGAGTCTTTGCTTGATTTAAAAACGCCAATGGGGCAGCTTAGAAAGCAAAATTTTAAATATAGTAACCAGTATCTGAAAAAATCCATTGATACGTTTGTTATATTTCATCCATCCTATTTATTAAGACAACCTTCACAAAAAAAAGCAATGTGGCAGGATATTCAAAGAATTTATACTTTTTATAAGAAAATTTAATTTGTAATAATATTCTTAACATCTCTAATGTTGTTGAGCTATAGTTATATAGTTTAATGGAGATTAAGCTTTGTTAATTGTTGTTAAGAATAATATTGACTAAAGCATCATAATTTTTATATAATGTATCAAAATACAAAAATATTATTTATTTATGGCTGGAAAAAAAGGTTCAAAAAACAACGTCAGTAATAGGGGTAAAGCTGCTGATCTAAAACAACTGGATGGTAAAGTTGTAAAACCTATAATGTATGTGGGCGAAAGGTTAGGGCATGGTAATTATATGGCTGCAAAATTTGAAGATGGCAAATTAATTAGGGATGACTCAGGTAGGCCAGTTCCTTATAAAATGGTCTAATTAATAAATATTGATTTTTTAAGACGATATAAAAGTTAATTTTATTAAATAAATTTAAATTTTATTTTTTAAGTGTTAGCTTTAACTTTTTAATTAAGCCCTTTGTATGCTAGAAGATTTATTATTTAAAGCATTTTGAGTATGAATACCCAAGACTTTGCTTAATTTTGTAATATTTTCAATCAATTCTTTAGAATTTCCATTTTCACGTGCATGATCAAGTGGAGTTTTACCACTTTTATCTCGTTGTGCTAACAATTCTTCTAATTTTCCAGTTTTTTTAATAGACTCTACTATTTCAAATTGCCATTCCTTATCACTTTCATTAAATTGTTTAGCTAATTTATGCATTATGTTTTCACCTTTATTATCTTGTATAGTTAGGTTAGCTCCTTGATCAAGTAGATATTTAACAGAGTCTTCGACGCCATGCTCTATTGCTTTCATGATGGTTGTTTCACCATTAATATTTTGAAGATTAATATCTGCATTGAATTCATTAACTACTGTTTCAATCATTTCTGAAGATGCATATAAGCTATGTAATACTCCATTTCCTCTTTGGTCTAATGAGTTTATATCATATGTTTTATATTCTGATCCAATTATTTTATACATAAACTCAAAAAATTTCTCTAATAATGAGTATTGATCAGCACTTTTAGCATGTTCATCAAATAATTTTATTCCTTCTTGCTGCAAAAAGTACTTTAAAAGTTCTGGTCCATCTTCTTTGTTAGATATTGCAGCTATTGGATCTAATCCTTCATCCTTAAAAGCTTGCATTTCAGATTCAACTCTTTTTATGCTTTGTGATGTAACATGTTGAATTTGTGCCAACAATGCAAAATACAATGCTTTTTCTCCAATCATGTCAATTGTTAAAGAGACCACTTCTATTTTTTGTAGCATCTTAGCATCTAATTTGCTTGCAATATCTTTATCAACAAATGGTACAACTTTATCAGCACTAGTTTGCTGGCCCATCTCTGTTAGATGGGATGTTACAGCCTTCATATATTCATAGCAGGAGTCAATTACTACTTCTGGTTTGCTATTTTTTTTAAATTTTTTAAAAGAGCTTCACGTTTAATTTCAAAATCATACATATAGAACCCACTTAAATATTGTATATAGACTATATTTAAAATAGTATTTTACAAATAAAAAAACCTGAGCTGCAGATAAGAATTGCTCTATAAAGAGATAGAAAGTAACAATACAGTAATGTTTAATACAGTTAGGAACAACTATATAGTCATTGCGAGGGCACAAAGTGCTAGTGGCAATCCATAAAAATAGCAACATATACAAATGGAGAAACATTCCTGGATCACCACAGTCGAGCAAAAGCTCTCCTTCGTGATGACTGTAGGATGGTATGCATTCTTCCTTCGTGATGACTATTGAAAGATACTCCCCTTCATGATTATAAGATTTACTATAAATTTCTTATTTCTTATCTGCAGTTCGGGTTAAAAAAGAATGCAGTTAGAAAATATGATGTTTTGAAAGTAATAAAAAATATATTAATTATTTAGCTTTTAAGTCAGCATGAGAATCAGAATTTATCTTTAAATTCCTGTTCAACTATTTAGTGTTATATCTTTTTTATTTCTATTTTTATAAAGTTTTATTATTTTTTATTGAGTTTAGAAGATGATTGCTATCATATTTAATAGATTCTTTTTTATCATTGCTCATTCTATCATATGATTTATACATCATTGCAATTCTAGGATTATTTTCTAGCCTTTCTCTATTAATGACTAAAAAATTCCAGTATAGATAATTAAATGGATATGCATCACTTCC
Source organism: Rickettsiales endosymbiont of Trichoplax sp. H2 (assembly GCF_009690945.1). NCBI lineage: Bacteria > Pseudomonadati > Pseudomonadota > Alphaproteobacteria > Rickettsiales > Rickettsiales endosymbiont of Trichoplax sp. H2. The sequence goes on along the minus strand of NZ_NPHZ01000003.1, from coordinate 105,498 downwards.
ATTTTTCTCATTTACTTTGTAAGTACAACTATTACAATAATTAGACATTTTATTTATATAATTACCACCAGAAGCATATGGTTTGCTGCCTAAAAATCCTCCATCTGCAAAAAGAATCATTCCGGTAACATTAGGAAGTTCAACCCATTCATAAGCATCTGCATATACAATTAAAAACCATTTGTTTACTTGTTTAGGGTTAAGGCCTGCAATTAAAGCAAAATTTCCTAAAACCATAAGACGCTGTATATGATGTGCATAAGCGTTCTTTTTTGTTTCTAAAACGCATTGTCGCAGACAATTCATTTTAGTATTAGCTGTCCAGTAAAAATCTGGCAAATTTTTCTGGGCATCAAGAAAATTGAGATTAGAATATTGAGGCATTTTTAACCAGTAAATCCCTCTAATATATTCGCGCCAACCAAGGATTTGTCTTATAAAGCCTTCTACAGCATTAAGAGGTGCTTGATTTTTGTAATATGAAGTTTCAGCTGCTTTTATACATTCTAAAGGTGATAAAAGTCCGCAATTTATATAAAAGCTTATGTGTGAATGATACATCCAAGGTTCTCCTTCAATCATTGCATCCTGATAATCACCAAAATATCTCAATCGTTGGTTGATAAATTTATTTAGAGCTTCAAGCGCTTGATTACGAGTTACAGCAAAGTAGAATGGATTTATATCTCCAAAATGATCAGAAAATAATTTGTCTACAACATTAATAACGTTGTTCGTAATGTGATCAACCTTATTTTGATATGTATTTGGTATCCTCAAACCTTCTTGTGGCAACTTTCTATTTTCAGAATCATAGTTCCATTTACCACCGACTGGATTATTACCATCCATTAAAATACAATACTTCTTTCTCATTTCTCGGTAAAAATATTCCATGCGTAATTGTTTGCGTCCATTAGCCCATTGATTGAATTCATTTTTATTAGATAAAAAATGATCGTCAGGCATGACTATTACTGGTAATCCATATTTTTCTTCCCATTCATTAACATATTGAAGCACCCTATATTCGCCTGGGTGAGTTATAATTATTCTCCTAATTTTGCCATTTTCCTTAACAATGCGTTTTACCTCTGTGCTTATTGACCCAGTATTGTTTTCATCATCGATTTCAGTATAAATAACATTATATCCTTTGCTTAATAATTGTTCTTTAAAATGACGCATTGCAGATATTAGAAAGACTATTTTCTTTTTGTGATATTTAACATAAGTATATTCCACTTTTGCTTCTGACATAAAAATAATATCCTGAGATTTCTTACAATTTTCAAGGCTTGAAATATTTTCACTAAGTTGATCATTTAGTATAACTCTTAAAGTAGTCATAATATTAATTCCTTTTGTTGATTAATTATTAATTTGCTAGTTACTTTCTTCTTTTTCATCTTTTTTATACCTGGTTTTCTACTTCCATGCTTCTCTAAAATATGTTTGTTTAATTCTTTATGATCAGACTCTCTTCTTAAACTATAGAGCATACGCATTGCATATTTACGAACTTCTTTTTCATTAACAATAGGTAGAGGATAGCTTTTTATTTTATTTGTATGCTCCCAAGGGGTATGAATATATTCTTCAGGCATATCACATAATTCAGGAATCCATTTTTTTATAAAAATGCCTTTAGGATCATGGTCAACTCCTTGTTTAATAGGGTTATATATACGTATGCTATTTATACCTGTAGTACCAGATTGCATCTGAGTCTGACTGTAATGAATTCCTGGTTCATAGTCTAAAAAAAGATTGGAAAGATATAAAGAAGTTTTATGCCAATGTAGCCATAAATGATAGCTTGCAAAGCTCATAAGCATAGCTCTCATTCTAAAATTAATCCATCCTGTTGTAATGAGTGAGCGCATACAGGCATCTATCATAGGGTAGCCTGTTTTGCCAACTTTCCACGCTTCATAATATTCGTTATTAAAGCTATTCTCCCTTAACCCATCATAGTAAGAATTCATATTAGTAAATTCAATATTTGGTTGATCTTCTAGTTTTTGGATAAAATGACAATGCCATCTTAGTCTAGAAGAAAAAGATCTAAGTGAGATTAACCATTTGCCACGATATTCACTTGCTTTCTGTTTAATTTCTAAAATACGTTTTTTTACTGATTGAAAAATCTCCCGCATAGATAATACACCAAATGCAAGATAAGGAGATATTCGTGAACAACTTTTCACTGCGCTTATGGGGGATGACATCTCCTTGTAATATTTCTCACCTCTGTCGTACAAAAAATTATTTAAAAGTTTCATTGCAGTGCTACGACCTCCTATCTGAGATGCCATGTATTGGTTATCACTCAACTTTAAATCTTCAGCAGATGGTAGAAAATCTGATAATATATTTATACTCTCCATATAGCTAGGAGCTGGTATAATGCTTTTTGTCATTTCTTTATACCAATTTTGAGACCATTTATCTCTACTTTTTATATCACGTACTACTCCGTTATTTGGAAACTCAACCCATTTTATATTATTTTCTTTTAACCATTTTGTTACTCTTTTGTTACGCTTATAAGACCAGTCATTCCAAGTCTCTTGGTGTGAATACAGAGTTTTTATAGAATGCTCTTTGTGAATCTTATTAAAAATATTTAGGGCATCACCAACTTTTATGATTAATTTATGTCCTATTTTCTGAAATTCTTCATTTAGCGCTAATAAACATTCTGATAAAAATTTATAATGTCTAAAACTAAGATCAGGTTGTTGCCACAATTTTGGTTCTAATATGTATAATGGTATGATCTTACCATGCTTAATTGCCATCATAAGTGGAGCATGATCATTGATTCTCAAATCTCTTTTAAACCATACTACGTTCATTTAAGGTGCAACCTCTTTTCCGTCCCAGTCAAAGCATTTGCCAGTATCTTTTGGTGCTAGTTTTTCTAAAACCTCAAGCATCTTTTTTGCAGAATAATCAGGTGTAAACAATTTTTTCTCAGGAACATTAGATTGAAATGGTTTAGATAGTTGACTATCAACAGTGCCTGGATGTAATCCTATGATAACAGCATGCTTATTATATCTGCTAGTTTCAATAGCAGCATTCTTTATAATCATATTAAGTGCTGATTTTGATGCGCGGTATGAATACCAACCACCAAGTTTATTATCTGAAATACTTCCAACACGTGCTGAAAGTACTGCAAATACGGATTTGCTTTTTCTGTTTAATTTTGGAATGAACTGTTTCATTATAAGAGCAGGTAAAATAGTATTGACTTCAAATAGAAGATGAAATTTCTCTAAAGATAAATCACGCAATGATTTCTCAGGCATAATTTCACCATAGTGTAATATACCTGTAGCAATAATTACCAAGTCAATTGGTGATTTTTCTGATGCAATCAATGCAGCTTTTTCAATTGAATCTTCATTTTTATAATTTATGTAATTATATGTTATGCTTTGTGAAGATTTTAAAGCTTTATTGCTAGAAAATCCAAATATAGAAATATTGTTAAATGAGATTGGTAACTGCTTAATAAATGCACTTCCAATAGCACCAGAGCTTCCAATAACTATAGCATTATTCATAATAATTATTAATTTAATTTACCTCTATCATAATCTCATTACGCCTTAGAAAAGGGAGAGTCCAAGGTGGATTGTAAAAAGCATATATTGAAGATGATATAGCTTGTATTTTATTTTCTGATAAATACTTTTTAATCTTATTTTCATAAAAATGAATATTATGGTTTGAATTCATGCCTGAAAATTTAAGAACTGCATATTTTTTACTATCGATCTTTTTTATACTAATACCTTCATTATTAGGAACAGGAATTGTATCAATGCTATATTGAGAAGGCATTACAAAGCTTATTCTCCAGGCTCCTTCTACTTTTTGTTGACTCACCGGAGCAGTCATAGAGATTTTCTCATTACTTTGTTGTCTTACTGGTGCAGTCATAGAAACATTCTTTTTTGATTTATTATTGCCAAAAATATAGCCAGCCAATATTTTAAATCCACTTTTAATAGCTTCTTTACGGTTATCTTCAATAGCAATTTCAGCTATAATCATTGGTTGATATTGCCTTATCTCTATATTACCTTGAGATTCAATAACTTCGTATTTAGGCTGTTCAACATTGCTCATAAAAAGTCCTACTGATGCAAATCCTATCGTAACAATCAAAATTATTAGTATTGTAATAGCCCATTTTTTATTCATACATTTTACAATTTGTTTTTATTTAAATACAATTACTGCCATTGTAGCATAATAAAGCCAATTTTAAGGTGTTATTATCAAATGTTTTTATTATTGATGAGTTAAGCTAATATGTTTTAAATGTTAACATATATAAAAAATAATTAGTAAAAAATATTTTATTAATAAGATTATCATAACAATAATTGTGATGGTAAATCTATTTGTATCATTAATAAACTTTAAGTAATATTTATATCGAAATATGAAGAGAAATTTGGGTAAAATTGCTATAATAGGTGCAGGTATAGCTGGAATGAATTGCGCTTATCAATTAAGTAAAATTGCAGATATAACTGTTTTTGAAAAGTCACGAGGCTTTGGTGGTAGGATGTCTACTAAATTAATAGATGGATTTCAATTTGATCATGGTATACAGTTCTTTACTGCTAAAACTAAAATTTTCCAAGATTTTATTTATCAATTTGAAAAAAAAGGCATTATTAAGTCATGGGAAGGTAATTTTGTTGAGATAAACAATAATCAAGTATCAAAAATTAAAAAATGGGATAATAAATATAAACACTATGTTCCTGTACCTAAAATGAGTAGTTTTTGTAGGTATCTTTCAGAGGGTATAGATGTGAAATTAAATACAAGAATTACCAAATTAGTTAAATTAAACACAAAATGGGAAGTTTTTAATGACCAATCTTCTTTAGGAATATTTGATTGGGTTATAATTGCAATTCCACCAGAACAATTAATGCCTCTAATTACTGATTTTTATGATTATTTAAAGCAAATAAGAGACTATAAGATGCAGCCTTGTTATTCATTAATGATTGGATCTAAAAACTCTTTAGATATTGAATGGGATGCAGCAATTATCAAAAACTCTATTTTGAGTTGGATATCTATAAATGATAGTAAACCCTTAAGAAATCGCAATAATTCTATAGTTGCTATATCAACAAATGACTGGGCGCAAGAAAATATTAAAAAAGATATAGAATATGTAAAGAATACTTTATTAACAGAGATTCAAAAAATCTTTCTTCAACTCATTAAAAATATAGAATACTTGAATGTGCATAAATGGAGGTATGCAAATATTAAAAAACAAAATGGAGTTAAATCTATTATAGATAGTAAAAATAGGCTTGGAATTTGTGGAGACTGGTTTATTAAAGGAACTGCTGAATCAGCATTCTTAAGCTCAAATAATTTAATTGATAATATCTCAACTCATATTTAATTTGTATTGCTGCAAATTCTATAATGTATTTAAACAAAATCTATTCAATAATATATTTAGCTCTACAAATCGAATAATAAGTACCAGTAATGTATTTTCTAAGCTACTATGAAGATCATAAATAAATTATTATTTATCATGCATTTGGTTTAAAAAAATAAGTACTAAGTATTATAATGATGAAAAATAAGTTAATTATTCATTGGTTTAGACAGGATTTAAGACTACATGATAATCCAGCACTTTATTCAGCTTTTGAAGAAGGATGTGTTTTACCAGTTTTTATATTTGATACTCACAACTCTAGACAATATCAAATTGGCAGTGCTAGTAAGTTATGGCTATACCACTCATTAATATCTTTACAAAAATCTTTAGATGGTAATTTATATTTATTTCAAGGTGACCCCAATGATATTTTATTCAATTTAATAATAAAATATAAAGCTCAAGCTATTTATTGGAATAGATGTTATGAACCTTGGCAAATAAAAAGAGATAAAGCAATAGAACAAAAAGGCAAAGATAAAAATATCTTAGTTAAGACATTTAATGCCTCATTACTATGGGAACCATGGAATATATTAAAAAGAGATGGAACGCCTTATAAAGTTTTTACACCATTTTATCAAAAAGGTTGTTTAATGTCTGGAGATATTCCAAGAGCGCCATTCCCAAAACCAAAATCTACTAACAATATAATATTTCTACAAGAAAATAAGGATATTAAAATTTTAAATTTGTTACCAAGATATAAATGGGATAAAAAATTAGAAAATTGTTGGAATATTGGAGAGGAAAACTCATTAAGTAAATTCAATATGTTTGTAGAAAATGGATTAAAGGATTATAAGGATGGTAGGAATTACCCAAATAAAAGCTCTGTCTCTTTGCTTTCACCGCATTTGCACTGGGGAGAGATATCTCCATTTTATATATGGCAGAAAGTTAGTAATTTAGATGCAAATCATAACACTTCTCATTTTTTAAGTGAGCTTGGATGGAGGGAATTCTCTTATTATTTATTATATTATTTCCCTTTCATTACTGAAAAAAATTCGCAAGAGAAATTTGATTTATTTCCTTGGCAAGAAAATAAAAAATACTTATTGGCATGGCAAAAAGGGTTAACAGGATATCCGATAGTAGATGCTGGTATGAGACAACTATGGGCAGAAGGATATATCCATAATAGAGTGAGGATGATTGTTGGTTCTTTTTTAGTGAAAAATTTACTTATTCATTGGCACTACGGAGCCAAATGGTTTTGGGATTGCTTAGTAGACGCTGATTTAGCCAGTAATAGTGCCAGCTGGCAATGGATTGCTGGATGTGGTGCTGATGCGGCTCCTTACTTTAGAATTTTTAACCCAATTACACAAGGTGTAAAATTTGATGCACAAGGTTTATATACAAAAAAATATCTTCCTGAGCTGAAAAAATTACCTGATAAATATTTATTTTCTCCTTGGCAAGCTCCTGAAAATATCTTAAAAGATGCAGGCGTGACATTGGGTACACATTATCCTTACCCTATAGTAGATTTACAAGAATCAAGGAATCTGGCTTTAGCAGCTTATGATAATATAAAGTTAAAACGAAATAAATATCTTGGCCATTATTAATGAGATCAAATTATTGAATATTACTCTATATGACACATTATTATATCTATGTTTAAGTTTTATCACTCTAACTATAATTATAGAAAAATTATTCTATAAAAAGCAAAAAATCTGTTATAAAGAGATGATTAAATATAGTTTTGATTAGCGATATTAAATTAATACATTCTTAAATTTTCAATAGAAATTTTATGCTTTATCATTATAGTAAATGTCAATTGATAAGGTTTGTTAGGTTATTATTTTTTACGATAAAATTCATTCTCTAGGTTTTATACCTGTAGTAATGTCTATGGGAATAATTTCATATTTCTATACAGATTGCCATATAAATACGCATTTAATAATTACTTTAGGAGTATTATGTTCATTAGCTTTGTTATTTATTCAAAGTTATTTTCATAGTTTAAAGTGGTTAAAGTTTTTATTACTATTAGTTTTATTTTTTTTGTTAGGGCATATTGTAACTGATTTTAGGGTAGAAAATATTAGTAAAACAAGTTTAGATCGTAAGATACAAAGTAGAATTATTGCAGATGTGGATGAAATTGAGATAAGAGTTAGAGAAAAAAAATTGCTTTTAAGTGACGTGAACTTTTTAAATTTTCAAGAATTAAAAAATATTAATAAAATTAAAATAGTAGTTAGAACTAGGCTTGAAGACATAAAAAAGAAAGATAAGGTTATGGCGAATGTTGTATTAATGCCACCTCCTGGTGCAGTGATACCTGGTGGTTTTGATTACTCAAGGCATGCTTTTTTCAGTAGAATTGAAGCAATTGGCTATGCAATAGGTAATGTAAAAATTATTAAACAAGCTGATATTAAAAGCTATTCCAAAATTGATCAAATTAAGCAAAAAATATTCGAAAGTTTTTATAATAATATGCATGAGAATAATGCAGCAATTGCTGCAGCTTTATTTCTTGGAGATACAAAAAAAATTGATACAAATACGTATGAAAATATTAGAATCTCAGGGATAGCGCATTTATTAGCTATTTCTGGAATGCATGTTGGTTTAGTTGGGGGGATAATATTTTTTATTAGTAACTTTCTTTTTTCAAAGATAAATTTACAATTTATAAAGATCAATAACAAAAAAATAGCATCAATTATTACAATTTGTCTGTGCTATTGTTATTTGATTTTGGCAAATGCACCTATTTCAGCTCAAAGAGCTTTCGCCATGACGACGTTGTTTCTTATTGGCATTTTAATTGATAGAGATACAAGTCCTCTTAGGACTATTAGTATAGCAGCTATTGTGATTCTTTTATTTACTCCTGAAGCACTACTAAGTGCAAGTTTGCAGATGTCATTTTCAGCATGTTTTTCACTTATTTACGGTTTTGAATTGTTAAAAACAAAATATTTAATAAGCTTTAATAAGAATACTTCTGTATTAAAGAAAATTAGTATTTATTTTTTCTCAATTGTTTTAGCTAGTATTTTTGCTACTCTTGCAACAAGTATATTTATAATGTTTCATTTTAAAAATTTTTCTACATATAGCTTGCTCACAAATTTATTAGCAATACCAATTACTGAGTTTATAATAATGCCTTTTGGGATGCTTGCTATATTGTTAATTCCTATAAAATTAGAGTTTATTGGATATTACCTAATGGATAAAGGAATTGAGGTGCTATTGTATATTTCAAGCACAATTTCTTCTTTTCCTAGTGCAATTGTAAATATTTATACTATTGATGCATACAGCCTTTTATGGTTTATAGCAGGGTGTTTGATTTTAATGCTTATAAAAACAAAATTCAAGTACATTGCTATATTTTGTTTTATTGCTTTGATAATTAATATAATTAATTTTAAATTGCCAGATATAGTTATAAGTAAAAATACTAAGCTAATTGCTGTAAAAGATTTACAAGATAATCAACTATATTTGATTAGAGGTTTTAGAGAAAGATACTCAAAGAAAGTTTGGCAAAAAGAATTGAACATTAAAACAGTAAGTAAAAAATATTTAGGAGAAATTTGTAATCAAGATTATTGTTATATTCCAGATCAAAAATTGTTAATTTTATTTGAAGAAAAATATAACAAAAAATTTATAGATATATGTAATGAAATAGATATTAAAGTAATAGTAAATTTTAGAAATCTGTATTATGAATGTAGTGATGTGATGTTGAATTTAAATAAAGCTAATTTTGATTCAGATGGAACGCATTTAATATATAAAGTAAAAGATAATTACAAGACAATTACTGAAAAAGATCATGTTATAAAAAAACCTTGGAATAAAGACTTCTTTAATTAATTATTTTTTCTATTATCTTTACATCAATAGTTTTTTTGTGTATACACACTATATTGGTATAATTTTTTTATTTTTATGACGGTAAAAATTAGATTAGCAAGGGCTGGAGCAAAAAAAAGGCCATATTATAAAATAGTTGTGGCTAATGCTGATTCTCCAAGAGATGGGAAATTTTTGGAAAAAGTAGGTGTATATAATCCAATGTTAGCTAAAGAAGATGAAAATAGGGTTGTTTTAATTCAAGATAGAATTAAGCATTGGGTTTCTGTTGGTGCACAGCCAACTGATAGAGTTGAAAAATTTCTTGAAAAGGCAAAATTAATAAAAACTAAGTCACCTGTTAAAAGAGTGGTTAAAAAAGTTTCTGTTAAAAAACAATCTCAGGACAGTGCAATTAATGAAACTTCAAAAACTGTTGAAACGAAACAAAATAAAGTATCTGAAGAATCAAAGAAATCTTAAGATAAATTGTATTATAATTAATATAAATTTGTTTTTATTTTAATTTTAATGTGGAAAGTTAATATTCTTACACTATTTCCAGAAATGTATCCTGGACCCTTAGCATATTCAATTTCTGGAAGATCTATGTATTCTAATATATGGAACCTAGAAGTAAAAAATATAAGGGATTATGCTAAAGATAAACATAAAATAGTTGATAGCCCACCTTATGGAGGAGGTGGTGGTATGCTTCTAAGGCCTGATGTATTGGGTAAGGCTATTGAAGATTTTTTTCTACAAAATAATTATCCTATAATCTATCTTACGCCCAAGGGTAATTTATTTAACCAATCAATGGCAAAGTCTTTTGTAAACTCTTATAAGGGAATAAATATTTTATGTGGTCGCTTTGAGGGTATTGACGAAAGAGTTATAAAAGAGTATAAAATATCTGAAGTTAGCATAGGTGATTATGTTCTATCTTCTGGAGACATAGCCTCATTTGTGCTGATAGACAGTTGTTTAAGGTTTGTACAGGGGCATATTGGTAATAAGGAGTCCCTCACAGAAGAAAGCTTCGCAGAAGGTGATTATGAAAACCTTTTAGAATATCCACATTATACTAAGCCTTTATTGTGGAAATCTAATGAAGTTCCTAAAGTTCTAACTTCAGGAAATCATAAAAAAATAAATGAATGGAGATTAAATCAGGCTAAAGAGGCTACTAAAAATAATAGACCAGATTTATGGAATAAATATTTAAATGGAGAAAAAAAATGAATTTAGCTGACAAATATATAGAAAAGCAATTATCGGTTCTAAAAAAAGGTAAGGAAGTGCCAGATTTTAACCCTGGAGATACATTAAAAATTCATAATAAAATTGTAGATGAAAGCAATGAGCGAGTGCAAATATTTGAAGGTGTATGCATTGCGAAAACAAATAGTGGGCTGGGTTCTACTTTTAAAGTAAAAAAAATTAGTTGTGGTATGTGTTTTGAAAAAACATTTCCACTTTATTCTCCTTTAGTGGCAAAAATAGAAGTATTGAGAAAAGGTAAAGTTAGAAGAGCTAAGCTTTATTATATGAGAGAGCTTGTTGGTAAGGCTGCAAGAATTAAAGAAGCAAGAACTTCTTATACTAAAGGAAAAAAGAAAAATCACAGTAAGTAGATATATAAAAATAAGTATCTTCATAATTATTGTTATATATTCAAGTACTTATAATATTTAATACAAAAAGCTGTAAAAGTTCTAGCAAAATACTTGTTCTATATATTCTTAATCCGAACTACAAATAAGAAATTTATAGCAAATCTTGTAATCATGAAGAGGAGTATCTCTCAACAATCATCACGAAAGAAGAATGCATATCACCCTACAGTCATCACAAAGGAGAGATATTGTATCTTACCTCCCATAGTCATCACGAGGGAGAGCTTTAGCTCGACTGTGGTGATCCATAACTATTATCGCATTTATATTTGTTGATGCTTTACTGGATTGCCACGAGCACTTTGTGCACTCGCAATGACTATATCGTTGTTCCTAACTGTGCTAAATATTGCTGTATATTCTCATTCTAGCTCTTTATAGAGCAATTCTTATCTGCAGCTCAGGTTGTTTTAAGTTCTTTTTATATTTAATTGATTTTATACACACTGCTCTAGGTTGCTTGACAAATTTGCTATAGTACAATTTTAACATAAAGAAAGGTATTTAAATATGGTTTGTCCACATTGTGTATATACTGCAGCAGCAGTAACATCTAGTTTTTTTGGTGCAGGTGCAGTTGCAAATATTAAAGGTATTGTAACAGTTTCTACAATTGGTGTAGGGTTTTATTTATACGGTGGGGCTCAGTTGTTGTCTTCAGTAGCAAATATATTTAACCTTTTCGCTTCTACTAAAATTGCTTATAATTTTTTTGATGATAGTTATATGAAAGGATCGGTGTCAGTTTGTGCTGTTAGTTCTATAGCATATTATATAGGTGGATTACCATATGTGAATTATGGACTATTATCTATCAATATATTAGGTGCAGGGAGCTCATTATACAATTATTTTACTCATACATCACATGATGATGATCATAATAATCATCATCACCATCATATGGAGGCTTTAACGAAAGATTTTTCACAACTTACTGTTATGGCTTCACATCTACTTACTGAAGGTACTTCTAAAAATGAAAAATTCATTGTTCCTGAAAATACAAAGTCTAAAATCTTTGGAAAAGGAGGGTTAGATTCATTTATTTTAAGTTCTGGAAAAGATCATTTATATTTCAGTATGTGCAGTACAAAAATTACAGACGGCAAAGTCTCTACTATTTGGAATTTTAATCCTAGCGAAGACAAAGTTTATTTATTTTGCACTAAAAAAGAATTAGCTCCAGAAGATGTACATTTACATAAAGTTCATGGAGTGACATATATCATAATTGCTGGAAAATTTGAAGAAACAGGAATTGCTGTATATATGGAAAATGACTCAGATGAACTTACATTAGTAGATAATATTGTTCTTAATGAAAGATTTTCTGATTTAACCGAATAAAGATAATTATAATTAAATGCACTATAATCAGTATTTTCTGCAAAATTATAGTGTATTTAGTGCTCTTACACACCATCTAAAAGTAAAATAAATTATAAATAGTTTTTATTTCAATATTTTTTGAAAATTTTACAAAAAATAAAATAATTTTTATTAAAATATTGAATTATCAGCATTGACATACTATTTAATATCTTATACTATCCAATAATTAGTTATGGGGTTCCTTTAAGTACATCTCTTCTCATATTTTCTTCCTAACAATTTTATCTATATCATTGTGCTTAAAGGTAACCCGCCCAAAAGTTCTCTTTATAGTTAAAAGTTTTGATAAATTACTAAAAATACAATTATTGCCATCATAATTGCTGGGATTTCATTGAAGATTCTGAAAAATTTTTCGCTATGTTTATTTTGATTAATGGAAAAATTTTTTGCATATTTTGCCATTAGATGATGTATGTAAATTAAGCAAATAACAAAAAGCAATTTTATGTGCAGCCAAGCGTTATCTTTCATTCCTATTATATAAATTAATATTATGCCAGTTAATAGGCTTGAAATTAATGCTGGTAACATAATTAATTTCAACAATTTTTTTTCCATAATTTTAAATAATTTATCAGATTCTGATTTATATTTGACTTTTGTATGGTAAACAAAAATTCTAGGAAGATATAATAGTCCAGCCATCCAAGAAATAATTGAAATTATGTGAAATGCTTTAAAAAATAAATAATTTTCTAAAATAAAAGTTTTTAACATATTATTATTACTTAAAATTTATATTAAGAAGCTTAATTTAGCTTTGTCCTAGATCCTATAATTTTTTCAAAAAACAAATAAATTAGTGCAAGAAAAATAATATAGAATGCTGGAGAGTAGTATAGCTCTGTTGTTTTTATTAAATATGAACATATTACTGGTAAAAATCCACCAAAGATAGCAATGCCGATTGTATAACTTAATCCTACACCACTATATCTTACTTCGGTATTAAAAATTTTAATAGCATATGGATATGCTGGTGCACAAAGCCCTCCACCTAAAAATGGAAATATCAACAGTCCTAACATAAATAGCATACTATTATCACTATTTATGGCAATAAAAGCTGGAATAGTTAATAAAATAGATAAATAAGAGAAGAAAATAATAAATTTTCTAGGATTAAATTTATTAGACACTTTACCTAGAATCATTAAAGATATTATAAAAGAAAATATTGAAATAGATGAGTATTTTAAAGCTTTTATGTGTTCTATGTTGAGTTGTTTTTCTAAATAAGGTGTTAAAAATGCCATAATAATATATGATAAAGATGTAGTGATACCTCCTAGAGATGCAATTAATATCATTTCTTTCCAATAGTTTTGAAAAACTTTTACAATTGGTAATTTTAAAATTTTCTCTTCTTTTTTAGCATTTATGAAATCTTGCGTTTCTGGAAGAGAAAATCTTAAATATAAACCAATTAAGCCTAAAATAGAGGAAATAAAAAATGGTATTCTCCAACTAAAAGAATTATTTATTTGGAGAGAATCAATTAAAATTCCTATAATAACAGCTAAAAAAGAGCCAGACACTATAGATGCAATTATTATTCCGCCTGAGAAGCCATGATTTGTAGTTTTACTATGTTCAAGCATATACAAAGCTGCACCTGGACCCTCTCCTCCAACAAAGAAGCCTTGAGATAGCCTTAAAAATAGTAACAAAATTGGAGCTAAAATGCCTATTGATTCATAATCAGGTGTAATGGCTATCAAAAATGTAACAATTGACATGCCAAGTATTGTGTAGCTTAAACTTTTTTTCCTACCTATTTTATCACCAAAGTGACCAAAAAAAACCGCTCCAATTGGTCTAGATAGAAACCCTGTTCCAAAAATTATGAATACAGAAATCAATTGTGTAAATGAATCTAACTTTGGAAAAAATGATTGTCCAATTTGTTTTGCAAATATAGCAAATAATGTAAAACCAAAATATTCTATTAAGTTTCCAAGCAGGGAAGTCAAAGCAATTTTATGTGATATTTTCATAAATACTATTTTTCTAATACCTTTAGTTAGCAATACTAATATAATAAAATTTAATTTTTACAAGTAAAATGGTTAAGGATAAAAATTGTTAAGCAAGAAATTGCAAATCCTGGTATGATTTCATATAAATTAAAGATACCACCATATGACTTAAGTATATGCCAAAAAATAACAGTAAATCCACCAGAAAAAATTCCACATAAGGCGCTTAACTTATTCATCTTTTTGGAATATAATGAGAATAAAATTGTTGGGCCAAATGCACTTCCTAATCCTGCCCAAGCTAAAGATACTAATTGAAGTACAGTGTTTTGAGGATTGGATGCATATGTAGCAGAAATAAATATTATAAAAAACATTATAATTCTTATTATCCATACTTTATTTAACTTATTTAATATTTTTATTGAGAAATTTTCTGTTAATGAGCAAGATGTAGCATGAAGTTGGGCAGATATTGTGCTCATTATTGCTGATATTACTGCAGCTAAAATCACTCCTGATAACCAATTTGGAAATAACGCATCTGCGGATAATAAAAATATTGTTTCAGGGTTAATATTATTTATATCAGTAAATAATAATCTTCCAAATAAACCAATAAAAAAAGATCCAATTAGTGATAAAATCATCCAACTCATACAAATATTTTTAGAGATATTTAGTGTTTTTGACTTATCTATAGCCATGAATCTTACTAATATATGAGGTTGGCCAAAATAGCCAAGACCCCAGCTTAATAATGATATTATAGAAATATAATTAAGATTTGAGAATGGATTTGTAATATTTAAATTAATATTATTAATGTTGTTGAAATCATAGTTAAATATGATTGTGATAGGTACTAATAATAATGAAAATAACATTAGTGTTCCTTGTATAACATCAATTTTATTAATAGTATTAAGTCCTCCTAATGATGTATAAAGCAGTACAAATGCAGAGCTGAAAATTAAACAATATAAGTAATTAAATTTAGTATAGGTTTCAATTAAGAAAGATAGTGCAACAAGAGCTGATGCTATGTAAATAATAAAAAAAATCGTTGTAATAATAGATACAGTTATTTTTAATATTCTAGAATTATCATTAAATCTATTTGACAAATAACTAGATATAGTGATTGAATCGCCATATTTTTTAGTGTTTACCCTTATTCTTCTTGCTATAAATTGCCAATTCAAATATGCCCCTATGGATAATCCTATTGGCAGCCAAATTTCTTGAATTCCATTTAATAATACAGCTCCTGGAAGTGCCATCATAATCCACCCACTCATGTCGGCTGCACCTGCTCCAAGAGCAGTAGATATAGGATTTAATTTTCTTCCACCTAAAGCAAAGTCTTTAGATGTTTTTACTTTTTTAGTTGTAAAAACACCAATTAAAATTATTATAATAAAATATAGAAGTATAACGAGAAGCTTCATTGTAATTTATTTATAGCACTTACGAAAAAATCTAACAGAAGTTATACTAGAGTGAAGAAGATAAAACAATACAATAAATTAGATCATGGGTTACATATTAAATAAAAATTTAAAATTAATAAGATTTTCAATTATAGCGTTTTTATTTTTGATGCAAATTTTTTGGGTGCCTGAGGTTTGTTTTTCAAAAAATAAACATAAATCTGGAGATTTTGATTACTATATATTTGCACAAAGTTGGTATCCTTCATTTTGCTTTGGGGGACCAAAAGATGAATGTGTAAATTTGACATTATTTATGCAAAAAAACTTATCTCCACATGGTTTATGGCCAAGTAAAAATAAAGTTTATTCTGTATCAAAACAGCCATATAATTGTGAATATAGCAAAGGTTGTGAATCTATTGAAGATTGTAATTTTGATTCAAAAAAAATTAATGAAAAAATATTTAATGAGATAAAGATGATAATGCCACCTAACTTGATAAAACATGAATGGAAAAAACATGGTACATGCAGTAATTATAACCAGTCAGAATATTTTGAAAATATTTTGTATTTGCAAAATCAGTATAAAACATCAAAGTTAATTCAAAATAAAATTGGAAAAAGTTTTAAATATACTGAATTGCTAAAAATATTTGGTGGAAAAAATAAAGTAAATTTATTTTGTAGAAATATAGGTGAAAATCAATATTTAGATCAAGTACATTATTTTTTAGATAAGAATTTGAAGCAAATTAGCACTAAATATTATAGAACTAGTTGTAATAGCAACTTAAAGATATATATTAAATAGTATTTAATTGTTATATCGATTAAATTAACTTTAGGCTAGTCTTTTGACAAGTAATTTTAAAAATGGCAATATACATGTTTATTTTTAATATAGTAAATAATAATAGAGAGGTTTTAAGCTGTAATGGCAATACAAGTTAATAAAATATATGGTAACCAAATAATATTCTATAATCCCAGTTCTGAAAATGGCTTGAAATCTTTTCAAAGGCTAGTGCATCCAGATAAGAATCTAGGTAAGAAAGAAATTGCTGAGGAAGTTTTTCGTGGTATGGATGATGCACAAAAACAAGCAAATAAAGAGGCTGAAGAGAGGTCAAAAGCAAAGGGAGAAGAGCGAAAAAAAAATGATGAATATCCATTTGAATATAACGCAAAAAAAGATGAAATTTGTTTTTTATTACCAAAGGTATATAAATACAATGGAGGTATTAATAATGATGTAGAAAGTCTACTCACTAATAATTGTGAAGATTTTACAAAGAGTAATTTTAACATTGAGCAGCAAATGTTAATTAATGAACGTTTATATAGTTTTCCGGATCACAGTAAGAGGGAAAAAATTCAAAAAGCTTATATTACTTTAAATGATGGAAAAGAACATACAAATTCTGAAATAAACGATGCAATATTATGTACTCGAGATCCAGATGAATGTTAAAATGTAAAAAAATTATGAAGAAATTTCAATTAAATTTAAGAGATAACTTAGTGGTAAGTTTTTTTATTTTTCTATTATTTAACACTTTATTTTTTAATTCACATGCTAAAAGTAATGATGAAAAAATTCAAAATAAAGAGCATAAATCAAAAGATGCAATAAGCAAAGAATTAGAATATTTGAGCAAAGGTATAAAATATGACTATAGCAAAAATAGCAACAAAATTGAATTAGTAACAAAGAAGATTGATAAGCCAAACGATACTTCGAAAGATAATGCAATTAATAAAGAATTGGAATATTTGAGTAAAGTTATAAAGCATGATTATAGCGAAAATGATAACAAAGTTGAATTAGTAACAAAGAAAATTGATAAGTCAGAAAGTAATTCAAAGGATATTCAGAGTATAAAGCATGACAATAGCAGAAATAATAACAAGGTTGAATTAGTAACAAAGAAGATTGATAAGCCAAACGATACTTCGAAAGATAATGCAATTAATAAAGAGATAAAGTATTTGAATGATGGCATAGATTATGAAAAAAGAAAAAATAAACTTAAAGGCCAAATATATTTAAGAGTTGATGTTGGAATTTTAAAATCACAGCCAAAAGTATATAAAGATAATTTTTGTGTTAAGAATAATAACTGTGATAATAAAGGTTATGATGCAGGGAAAAATTATAATTTTGGAATAGGTTGGTATATTAACAATGATTACAGGATTGATTTATTATACAATAAAGCTAATTTGAAATTTGATTATAAGCAGCAAAAAGGTGCTAAGAATACTTATTATAAGCATAAAGTAGATATTTCTACATTAATGTTAAATTTATACAGGTATAAAAGCATATCAAAGTACTTTGATATATATATAGGTGGAGGAATTGGTTATACTAGAATATCTCCTGAGGATGGTATAATAACATTTAATAATCAAAAAGATACCTATAGTGCTAAACCAAGTAATAATTTTTCTTATAATTTAGCTAGTGGAATATCTTTTAAAGTTAATAATAATGCAGAGTTAAATTTAGGCTATAGATTTTTAAATTATGGTAAGGTAAAAGGATTTGATAGCTATGATGTATGGCCTGGTGCTCATGGTCCTTTTTCAAATGTTAAAAGAGAGCCCCTCAAAGGGCATAACCTTTCTTTAGGCATTATTTATAAGTTACCAAAAAAGTAGTTTCTATAAATTAACCCGAACTGCAGATAAGAAGTTAGAAATTTATAACAAATTTTCTAATCATAAAGTACAGTGTATCTCGCAGTCATCACGAAGTAGGGACGTTTACACTGTGCACAGTCATCACGAGCCACGAAAGTGGCGTGGTGATCCAGGAATGTTGCTTTATTTACGTTTGTTGATGCATTTCTGGATTGCCACACTACGGCTACTGCCTTCGCTCGCAATGACTATATCGTTGTTCCGAACTGTATTAAATATTCCTGTATGGTCGCTTTTAGCTTTTTATAGAGCAATTCTTATCTGCAACTAGGATTAAGATTTATAAATTTCACCTATCTTTTTTTCTTACAACAACAATTGTATTGGCAAATTTATCGTGTAATCCTTGTTTTCTTTTAGTGTAATCAGCCATGAATAAGCCAATTCCTAATGTTAACAAATTGAAAATGTGTCCTATCATTCTTTTTATAGACTGTCTCATAGTTATTGGTTTATAGCTATCAGCATCTAATATTTTACATTGCATAATTAACTTTCCTATAGATGCACCCATTTTAGCCCAAAAAAATAGGAAATATAGTATCACACAGCAAAGCATGATAAATTGCATAAATATATATCTAAGATTACTAACTGTAATTAATAATGAATCAAATATTGATGTAAAAGACATGTTTTGAGCTTGTTGTAAATTTTTGTCAAACTCAATAAAAGAATTATTATCAAATCCAAAAAGAATCATAGTTAATAAATTCATGATTGGAGAGAGCACAAAAGTTATTATTACAATGTCAATTCCAAATGCAATTATTTTTCTATTTAACGTAGCATAGTTGTATTGTGTACTTATTTTTGAAGCTTTAGTCATTTTGATATTTCAATTAATTTTTGGTTTTGCATAAAGGGTTGTAATTTTTCTGGTATTGATATGCTGCCATCTGAGTTTTGATAATTTTCAATAATCGCTATTATTGTTCTTCCAATTGCCAACCCTGAACCATTTAAAGTGTGGACAAAATGATTATTATCATCTTTAAGAGATTTATATCTTGCTTTCATTCTTCTTGCTTGGAAAGATCCACAATTTGAGCAGCTAGAAATTTCTCTATATCTTTTTTCATAAGGTAACCAAACTTCTAGATCATAAGTTTTTTGAGAGCAAAATCCAATATCTTGGGTGCATAATAATGATACTCTATATGGTAAATCTAATTTCTTTAATATTGACTCAGCAGCATTTGTTAATCTTTCTAATTCATTTTTTGATTCTTCAGGTTTTACTATGCTAATTAATTCTACTTTTGAAAATTGATGTTGTCTTATCATCCCCTTAGTATCTCTTCCAGCGCTGCCTGCCTCTGATCTAAAACATTGAGTGTAGCTTACGTGTCTTAAAGGTAGTTCATGTTCTGCTATAATTTCATTAGTATGCATACAAACAAGAGGAACTTCAGAAGTTGGAATCAGTCTATAACCGTTGCTAGTTTTGAAAGAGTCTTCATCAAATTTTGGTAATTGCCCAGCTTTAAACATAGTTTCTTCAAGTACTAAAGCTGGAGGAAATACTTCTTCAAATCCAAATTCTCTAACATGCACATCTAACATAAATGTTGCGAGTGCTCTTTCAAGCCTTACTAAATCTTTTTTCAGAATAACAAATCTAGATCCTGAGATTTTTGTTGCAGTTTCAAAATCCATTATTCCTAATTTTTCACCTATATCATAATGAGATTTGGGTTTGAAATCAAAATTTTTAGGTATCCCAACAGTCTTTATGATTTTATTATCATCTTCGCATTCGCCATAAGGTACGTCTTTTTCTGGTATGTTAGGCAAAGTAGTAAGTAATTTATTTAATTTTTCCAATGCCTCATTTTTTTGTTCTTCTAAGATATTTAACTTATGTTTTATTTCATAACCTTTTTCTTTTAATAAATTAAAATTTTCATCATTAGGTCTTAAAGAAGATATTTGTTTTGCTATTTCTTTTTTTTCATGCTGTAAGTGTTGTATTTTTGTTTTATTGTTTCTTACAATGTTGTCTATAAATAATATTTCTTCAGAGCAGGGGCGTATTCCCATTTTTTTTATGCCTTCGTCAAATAATTCACTATTTTCTCTTATAAATTTAATATCGTGCATAATGTTTATTTTATTTTTTTACATAGCATTATAGAAATTTCATATAACAACACAAGGGGTAGTGCAAGTATCAATTGGCTAAATATATCTGGAGGAGTTAGTATAGCAGCTAAAATAAAAATTAATACTATTGCATACCTTCTAAATTTTTTTAATTGAGTGTAGTTTATTATGTCCAATTTTGTAAGCATTATTAGTAAAATTGGCAATTGAAATGCTAAACCAAAACCTATAAATAATTCTAATATTAAATCAATATATTCACTTATTTTTGCCTCAAGAATTATTGTTACACCATTTTTTATATCTAAATTTTGAAATCCAATAAAAAATCTCCACGTTATTGGCATTACAATAAAATATACTATTAATATACCTGTCATAAATAATACAGGAGGAAAAAATACATATGGTACTAATGCTTTTTTTTCATTTTTATAAAGCCCTGGTTCAAGAAATTTATAAAGTTGAAAAAAAATAATAGGTGAGGTTAGAAATAAGCTAGAGATAAAAGATATTTTTAACTCTGTCATAAATCCTTCGGTAAGTTTAGTGTATATAAAGTGAAAATTTTTGGAATTATTAGAAATTTTTGTAAGAGGCAATGCAAGAATATTAAATATTTCCCAACTAAATTGAAATGTTATAATAGTAAAAATAATGAATGAAAAAAATATTTTTAGAAATCTATTTTTAAATTCAATTAAGTGCTCTTCTAAGGTATAGGTCTTTAAATTTATTTTATTTTTCTTTATCTTCATCTTCATTAGGTTTTTTGATATTTGTATCTTGATTTAAATAGTCAAAATATTTATTTTCTAAAAAGTCATATTCATTTTTACTATTATTTTTAAAATCTTTATAAAACATTTTGAATTTATGAATTATTTTAATAAAATCGTTAGGTTTTAAAACTAGTACTCCAACAATTAATACTATTAATAATTCTGATAATGATATATCTAACATTATGATAAAATTTCTTGATATGTTATTTTAGGTAGCGTATTTTTTAATGAATTTGATTGATGTTACTATATAACATATTTTCATGCAACAAACTGCTAAATTTATGGATGATAAAATAAGATTGGCTTTAAACGACTTACATGATGTAGTAATTAACAAGATTGAAGAAATTAAGCGTCTAGAGAAAAAAATAACGGAATTAAGTATTAAAAATGCTCAACTTCAAGATGAAATTGCTAATTTAGAAAATTCTGCAATAAAAAATAAACAAAATAGTAAAGATATCCAAAATCAAAATTTAATTAGTAAACTTGGCAAAAATTTATCTTTAGAGGAAAAGCTTATTAATGAGGATGTTAGTGAAGATATTGATATTTCTATAAATCAACTAAAAAGTATTATAAGTAAAAAAACAAATTAGTTATGCAAGAAGTAGAATTAAAAGTTGGAAATATTCAAACAAAATTACATTGTGAAAATCGTGATGAATTAATTATTTTAAGTGAAAAGCTTAATTCAGCTATAAATGATATAAAGAAAAATAATAATAACATTTCAGATGCAAAAGCTTTATTAGTTGTATCTTTACAATTAATAAATGAAATACAAGTGCTAGAAAAAAGTTTAAAAGATTTAAAAGCTAGTTTTTTTGATCAAGTGGATAATGAAAAAAAATTAATATCTGATAGTTATCAATTAGTCGCTGATCAAATTAATAAAATAACAATACTTTTAAAAAATTCAAAATAGTCATTATTTTAAATAATAAAATGCTGATAAATGATTGACTTACAAGCTTTTTATATTATATTTGGCTAATAATTTAAATTTAATTTAATAATAGTGTCAAAAAGATTAAATAGGAAATATGGCATTAGCCGTAGAATTGGTGCTGCCTTGTGGGGTTCTGAAAAAGATCCATGCCATAAAAAAAATTATCCTCCTGGAGTACATGGTGTTACAGGGTATAAAAAAACAACTGAATATGGTACTCAATTAATTGCTAAGCAAAAATTAAAAAAATATTACGGAGATATTAGAGAAAGGCAATTTAAATCTATTTACAAAGAAGCTAGTCGTAGAAAAGGTGATACAGGTGAAAATTTAATAGGATTATTAGAATCAAGATTAGATGCGTTTGTCTATAGATCAAAATTTGTTTCAACAATGTTTTCATCAAGACAATTTATAACTCATAAGCATGTTAAGGTTAATGGAAAAGTTGTAAATATACCAAGCTATGTTTTAAAAATTAATGATGTAGTTGAGGTTAAGGAAGCTTCAAAAAAGCTAGTAATAGTTCTTGAAGCTAAAGAAAGGAATGATAGAGATGTTCCAGAATATATAAAAGCTGATAATTCTAAGTTACAGGCTACTTTTCTTAAAATGCCAGCTTTATCTGAAGTTCCTTATCCTATTCAAATGGAACCTAGTTTAGTAGTAGAATTTTATTCAAGATAGTTAGATAATATATATGGCACAACATAAATCAGCAATAAAAGCTCACAAACAATCTTTAAAAAGAGCGTTAAGAAATAAATCAACAAAAAGCAAGATAAAAACTTTTACAAAAAAACTTGAGCAGTTAGTAGAATCAAAAGATTTTGAAAAAGCTAAATCTACTTTAAGTCAAGTAGAATCTGTTATAATGAAATCAGTAACAAAAAAAGTTTTAAAATTAAATACTGCATCTAGAAAGGTTAGTAGATTAGCGAAAAAAGTAAAATCCTTAGATATTTCAACTGCTGCAAAAGCATAATTGTATTATTAATTATGTGGTTGAGAGTACATGTTGATAATTTAATTAGACCACTCATAAAAGAAAAAAAATTATTATATTATAAGTTATTTAAAGACTGGGATTTTATAATAGGTGCAAATTTAAAAGGCAAAGTATTTCCTCATGATATTAAATTCCATAAAAATAATGGCAATATTTTAACAGTAACTATTAATAATCATTGCAACGTTCTTGAAATACAAATGATGATTCCAAAAATTATCGAAAGAATTTCTAGGTATTTAGGCATTGATTACATATCAAAAATTAAGATTATAGGCTTGAAAAACAAAGGTTCTAAAAATAAAGATTATGAGGGCGATAGGAGAGATTTATTTTTAAACAATTCATTTGGCAAAGATAAAGGTGTTATATCCTCAATAAATAGTAATACAGATAATGAAATTAGAGATATTTTGTTAAGAATCGCAAAGAACTTAAAACAATAAATTATATTTTTACATATTATTTATAAATTTTATTTACATTTAAAAAAAATTCATGCAATAATGCATTTTCATAAGTAAAAATTTATAAATTATCATGAAAACAAAAAATATTTTTTTATTATTGCTAATTTTATTAGTTGCATTTTTAGGGTATTCTTTTTATAAAAATTCTAAAAATGGTCAAAAAGAGCAAGAGGTTAATCAACCTACTGCTATGAGTAAAGATCCACAAAAAGAAGCGAAAGATTCCGAGCCAATGACTAAAAAAGAGGTTAAGGGAATTATAGAAGAAGAGCTTAATGAAAACCCGGATATAATTATTAATGCACTTGAATCACACGTAAATAAGCAGCAGAATGCTCATAAGCAAAAAATACAACAGGTAATTATTGATCATAAAGATCAGTTACTTAATAATAAAAATGATCCAAAATATGGTGATCCAAGGTCTAAAAATACAATAGTTACGTTTTATGATTATAATTGTGGCTATTGTAAAAAAATGTCTGATGTTATTAAGCAGGTAATAGACAGTAAAGAAGATGTGTACATAGTCTTTAAAGAGTTACCAATATTAGGTGAGCAATCTATGAAGGCTAGTATGTTAGCTCTTGTTGTTAATAAAATATACCCTGATAAGTTTTTAGAATTCCATTTTGCATTGATGGATGATACAAGCAATCTAAGTCTTAATCAGAAAGTAGCTAATATATCTAAGTCATTAAATATAGATTCTAGTAAATTATTTAAGCAAATTGAAAATAACCCATCAATTAAACGTATAATTGATGAGAATTTTGATGCTGCTAAGTTAATTGGCTTTAGATCTACACCTACTTTGATTGTTAATGATGAATTGATACCAGGTTATATTAATTATAACCAATTAATATCAGTTTTAGGTTCTAATGAAGAGGGAGATGTGAATGATGAATCATCTAATGTTCAAAAAGATGATAATGAATCAGACACAAATTCTGAGGTAATTGATGAAAATAACTCTGATAACGATAATAATAAAAAAGATCCAAATAATGTAGTTAATACGAATAATAATAATCAAAATTAATATCATTAGTTAATTGGATACTAAGCTTGCGAGATTTACTAAGTTATTTTCGTAAGCTTTTTTATTATAATGTAATTGAGTATAATTACTATATCATGTATGATAAGTAATAAGTAAAATTACTCTTTCTATAATATTTTGTATAAAATCTTTTTTGTTTTTTTTGGTGCTGGGTTAGGTGGTATATCAAGATTTATTTTATCAGAATATTTAATTATTACTTTTTCTACTAAATTACCGAGTAGCAAATTTATTGCAATATATCCATATCCTACGCTAATTATTAATGTTATTGGTTCAACAGTAATAGGTTTTGTTTCGCATTTACTTCTTACTAAATTTCCAAATTATAACACAGAATTAAAGCATTTTGTTATTATTGGTTTTTTAGGAGGCTTTACAACTTTTTCTTCATTTGCACTTGAAGCAGTAAACCTTCTTCACAATGACTATTTATATTATTTTTCCCTATATATTTTACTAAGCGTTATTATATGTTTAGTTGGATGCTTTTTTGGTATTCTTTTAGCTCGATATATAATCATATGATGAATTTAATTTAACCCTACCAAGCTGTAAATTAGAAATTAACATTAAGTTTTTTGACCATAAGGCATAACCCGAGTTGCGATAACAATTGCTCTATAAAGGGCTAGAAGCCACTATAAAGCAATATTTGGTACAGTTAAGAACAACGATATAATCATTGCGAGGATGCAATAGTATCCGTGGCAATCCAGCTCTAGAGACTTGTCATTGCGAATAAATCCTTGATTTATGTGGCAATCCAGTAAAGCATCAATAAATATAAATGCGACAACAATTCTGGATCACCACAGTCGAGACTAGCGTCCCTCCCTCGTGATGACTGTGTGTAGTGCGAACATTCCTCCTTCATGATGAACATATATAGCAATAGTCATTGCGAGGATGCAATAGCATCCGTGGCAATCCAGTAATAATACGCTTCATGATTATAAGATTTGCTGTAAATTTCTTGCTTCTTATCTGCAGCTCAGGTTAAGGTATAGCATTTATAGATTGCCAAGAGAGTAAACTGAAGAAATTTCACTAATGTATTGAAAATTATACAATTTATGGTTTTATATAGTTTTAAAATCATACTTGGAGGAACAATATGTCAAATGATAATTTGATTTATAAAAAAGCAATTAGAACCTTAGGAAGAGTTAAATCTCATTTAGCTACAAAGTTTGCTAATGATTATCAAGTGGAGGGTTTAAAATTAGTAAAGGAAGATAATTATTCAAAAGCTATTTTATTTGATGAAGAAGATAAATTATGAGTATTAAAAATTTAGGTGATGAAGATATTTAAACAACAATATATTTGTTGAATACGTATTTTATTATGATAACAATTATCAAATTAGATCACTAGTAGAGAGTTAGGTAGAGATAATGCAGATTTAGCTTATAAATTTAATGATGAAACTAGATATAAAGTTTTAAGTTTAATAGGTGCTTATAGAAATAACTCTCATAAGATTTTGAAAACAGCTGGTGAATTTACAATGCTTGACTATTATAGCTCAGACTATAATAATGAATTCGATAATTTGGAGGAGTGCATAAAGAATATTTATTGTAAATATAAATGTATTAAAGAAATTGATTGCAACTTAAACTTTTAGACTGTTTCAATGATTTAGAGACAGCTCATAAAGATTTATAAAAAATATTGGTGCTTTAATTAATTATTGATATATAAAATAAAGCACCTTTGTTTTATATTCCTATATCTTGTCCTTGTCCTTGATTTTCAACTGCTGGTGTATTTGGTGATTGTTGCCCATCTTTGCCACCTGCATCTTTCATATCACTTGCGCCGCTCATGTGAGATCCTATATCTTTAGCTTGATCCAGAGCTTCTTGTTCTTCAATACCATTTTTTGTTTTTGGAGAATTTCCCTTGGACTCTAGAACAGAAACCATATCTTCTGCACTATGACCAATATCACTTAAAGTTGATAAATCTTCATGAACTGCAGTTGCTAAATCTTGAATAGCAGTAATAAAGCCTTGAAGTCCTCCAGCTTGAATGTCCTTAGAAATTTTTGCAAATTGCTCTTTTAAATCATCAACTAATTTAATTACATCATCTTTGATATCAAGTGCATCTTGTGTAATTTCTCCACCTTTTGTATCAATGAATTCTTTTATATCTCCAGGAACTTTAGAAAGTTCCTTACCTAAATTTATCCCATCAGCAAGTAATTTTGCATAATTTTGAGTTTTAATGTCAGTAGCAATTTCGGATAGTGTTCCTACTGAATCTTTTAGGTCAGATGCTATAGGGTTATTTTCGATAATTTTTTCATAAGTATTTTTGAAATTATCAATTCCATTACTTATTTCTCCTATTCCATCAATAACATTTGTAAAATCCTCTTGAAGATCTGTAAAGTTTGTATCTTGGTTCATTTTATACCCACATTAATGTTGACTTAAGTAAAATACTAACAATAAAATTTAGCTTTAGTCAAACTTAAATTTTGTATTAATATAATAAATTATTATTAACTAATGAATTTAAATGTGTTATATATTTTCTTGTCTTATAGGGCGGAGTAGCTCAGCTGGTTAGAGCAGCGGAATCATAATCCGCGTGTCGGGGGTTCGAGTCCCTCCTTCGCTACCATTTGGCCGCTATAGCACAGTGGCAGTGCACTTCATTGGTAATGAAGAGGTCGTAGGTTCGATTCTTACTAGCGGCACCATACTTATTATTTTGGTCATATAAGTATTTCCTTATTATATTTAAATAAATCAAATACTAAAATATTGTTTGTGGGGAAATTACCTTAATGATCAAAAGTTAAAATAAATTCAGTACCTTTGCCTTTGGTGCTATTACATATGATATCTCCACCCATTTTACGCATTGCTTCCTTACAAAAATTTAAACCTATTCCATATCCTTCTGTTGTTGCATATTTTTGAAAAAGTTTTGCAAACAATTTTTTATTCATGCCATTTCCATTATCCTTGATATGCAAATTGGTGTCATTAATAAATATCTCTATTTTTGCTTCATTCCCAGCATATTTGAAAGCGTTTTTAAGTAAATTAAATATTACATGGCATAATAATGTATTTGAACCTGTAAAAACAAAATCTTTTTTTGGGGTATTTCGATTTAAGAATGATACTCGCTGCTGTTGTTCTTCATTCATATAATATTTATTCAATGCATCATTGACACACTTTATAACAGAATATTGCTTCCAATCTTTGGGTTTTTCAAAATTGTCAATTTTTATACTACTTAACATTATATCAATGTCATGTATGGCTTGTTTATTACATTCTCTTAAATTTTTAGTATATTTTTTTATATTCTCAAGGTTATTATTCTCTAAAGCTTTTTCTATTAACTCAGCACTCATTAATCCTATAGAAAGTGGTAAAGTAAGGTTATGTGCTATTGATCGCCCTAATATCTCCAGTGTTTTTTGCTTTGTTTTTTCCTCTCTAAGCTTATGATAAACAATATAGGTTATTGTTAAAAATAATACTCCTACTGAGTAGGTAGAATAAAAAATATTATTTATGTGATTATCTAATTTTATTTCATAACCAATTAATTTAGTAAAAGATATATAAGTAATAATACTACAAGAAAATCCTAAAATCATTAATAATACTGCAATTAAAAATTTACTAAAGATAAAAAGCAAGATCATTGATAAAACACAT
This sequence comes from Rickettsiales endosymbiont of Trichoplax sp. H2, assembly GCF_009690945.1. Lineage (NCBI taxonomy): Bacteria > Pseudomonadati > Pseudomonadota > Alphaproteobacteria > Rickettsiales > Rickettsiales endosymbiont of Trichoplax sp. H2. The sequence continues at coordinate 76,862 of NZ_NPHZ01000003.1, read as the reverse complement.
AATAACCCCCACATTAAATCATATCCACTACTAATAAATAGGTATGTATTTGTAAATGGCAATGTTATGAATAGTGAAAAATACCATAGCTTTAAATTGTATTTAGCGGTATATAAAGGGCGTATTATAATAATAAATGCAAGAAATAGAGATGTGTACCTTAAATATTGCGAAACTATATTTACATAGTCAGTTGCTGGATAATATCCTGTTACCAAGATAGGAATATTAAGTATTATAATGAAAAAACAAAATGGCAAATAAACTGCCTCCCCTTTCTCTATTTGCTTTTTTATTTTTATAAAAAGTAACGTTTTTTTTTCTAGGGAAGTTTTTAGTGATTTTATGGGATTAAATGACCATTTTTGCGCTTTTATATTTTTTTTTTAAAATAATGGCTACAAAAAAGTCCTATAGCACTACCTATTGTACCTGTTGTCATGCTGACAACTCCAAAATCAGAAGATATATACCTTCCTAACAAACATAATAAAATTGCCATTATAACACTGTATAAAAATGAGGTTGAGTTAGTCCTAAATTTTAGAAATCCAGCTGTAAGAGGTACTAATATTATTGGTACCCAAAAATTAAACACCATAAAAATAGCCTTTAGTATACTATCTACTAAAAATGCACATATAACACATAATAAACTTATCAAAAAAGTAAATATTATTGCTATTTTTATTTGTTGCTTATTAGTAATCTTACTGTTTATTTTTTTTGCTATATCATGTGCGATGATTGCGCTAGCATTATTTAACCAAGAGTCAGCTGTAGACATAATAATAGCTAATATACCAACTAACATCATACTTTTGAGTATGGGAGGTAAATAATTATTAATAAAATGATAAAATACTAAATTGGGTTCAATTTCAGGAGTTTTAATACGCATCATCAACCCTATTAAAAGTATTAAAATAGAAAATATTAGAGTTAAAAAAGCACAAATATTATATGTTTTTTTTAATTTTTCTTGGTTATTAGACATTAATAGTCTTTGTATATATGGTGCACTATGTAAAGGTATTATTGTATAAAAAATATACCCGATAAATAATATTATAGTGTCTTTTATTAAAAATGAATCAAAATGAGATTTTGGTAACGATGCTTTAATTTTATAATAACCTCCTACCTCATAATATAAAAAACCACAAACTATTGGTAAAATACAAAAAAAGATGAAAAATTGAAATATATCAGTTAATACAACACCTCTTATGCCACCAAAAGCAGAATAAAAGGTCAGTATACTAAACCCTATCATAACTCCTATATGATATTGTATTTGGAAATATTCTTGAAATAAGTAGCCAATTGCAAGCATTTGAGTAGTTATAAATCCTATGCTCAAAATAATAGAGCAAAAGTTTGTTATATGAAGAGCTAGTTTGCCATACAACTTATACATTATCTCACTTAGAGATATACAATTTTTAAATTGGTAAATATTAGAGATGTATAACCTAGATGTTATTAACCAAGATAAAAAACATAAAAGTACAGGGATACCATAAATAAGCCCACTTTGAAATATCTCTGCTACATCTCCCATAGTGCTTCTTGCACTAATATAAGTTGCAAAGTTTGTTGCAACTAAGGCAATTAAAGGAAAATTGCCACTACCAACTGTATATTCTCTTATAGTTTTGATTTTAGTAGATTTATAAAGACCTATTACTAAACAAAGAAGAAGATAAATTCCAACTATTGATAAATCAAGTATATGCAATTTTTCCATTTTTAGTACATAACAATTTTATATAAATATTAACCATGTACTAAATAAAATTAAAAGCAAAAATTACATTTAATTACTAAAATAGTAATTAAATGGTTTTAAATAATTCCTATTTCCTCAATTATTTTATAGCCTATATTAATTGCAATTGCCCAAATTAATAACCCTGCAGCTTTATTAATACATTTGATCCAAAATTCTGCCTTACTTAATTTATGTAATTTATTTCCTGCAAGTGCTAAACTATAAAACCATAGCCAAGAAATAATTATGCAGCTTACAGTATATGCTAATTTTGTAGAGCCTTGATATTGTATAGAATTACTACCTATAACCATAATAGTATCTGTAATCGCATGAGGATTAAAAATAGAGACAGAAGTTGTAAATAAAATCTGTTTTTTTGCTGAAAGGGCTTTCTTTTTTGATGATAATTTAACTTCTGCTTTACTCCATGTAACATAACCAATATATATGAAGAAGAAAAAGCTCAAAATATATAAAGTTAATTTTAACCATGATAACTTTAAGATTAGAAGTGAAATTCCTAATATAGATAAAATGATGAGAGTTGTATCACAGAGAGACGCGGTGATAATACTAGGAAGAACCATTTTTAAACTTGGTTGTGTAGCACCTTGATTAAATATAAATAGATTTTGCATGCCAAGTGGCATAATTAACCCAAATGTTAATATAGCTCCATGCGCTATTGCAAAAAATACTTCCATTATTATTTATATTAAATTTATCAATAAACTAATGCAAAGTATATATAAACGAATGATTGGTTTTTTGCAAATATAATATATTTACACAATATGCTTATGATTAATATAGCTCATAATTTTCTCTTTATTTTCTTATTGTTATTTTAATCAATATTTAAAATTTTATGAATTTGAAGAGATAGTATAGCTTTATGTTTTTTTGCAATTTTTTGAGCTAAAATAATATTTTTGTGATTAATCTTATCATTATACTCATCCATAGGCTGGACATAAACAGGTATGTTATGTTTAGTTTGGCCAACTTCTGATATATCAGAGTAGTCTTTATTATTTCCTGATATAAGAAATTTTATTGCAATTGCTTGTTTTAATATATCATCTCTAATGGGTGAGTATTTACCATTGGATATTTTAGGTGAGCAAACTAACTCTACTTGTTTTGGAATATCTGAATATAAAGTGCCATTAGTTTCAATTTGTATTTTATAGTTATTTTGTATTAAAAGGTTACATAATGGAGAGATATTTTGTCTAAAAGGCTCACCACCCGTTATGACAATGAGAGGGTTTGTTTGATTAAATGATTTAATTTTATTTAGAATATCAGTAATTAATAATAATTCATAATCATCAAAATCAGTGTCGCAAAATTTGCATGCTAAATTGCAACCACTTAGTCTGATGAAAATTGCTTGGTGTCCACAATATGGTCCTTCTCCTTGAATTGTTTCAAAGATTGAGTGTACTTTTAAGCTATTACCATCTCCTTTTTCAAATGGTAATTTTGCATTTTTACCAAACATATTTTATTTTGATTTAAGACCTGTAGAGCCAAATCCTGCCTCTCCTCTAGAATCATTCGTAGGTAATTGATAAACTAAGTTCCATTCAATTTTTTCATATTTAGCTATGACTAATTGCGCTATGCGCATCCCTCTTTCAATTGTAAAGTTTTTGTTGCCTAGATTTATAAGCGGGACTTTGATTTCGCCTCTATAATCAGAATCAATAGTTCCAGGAGCATTGATTACAGTGATTCCATGTTTAAATGATAATCCAGAACGTGGACGAACTTGGCCTTCAAACCCTTCTGGTATTGCAATTGATATTCCTGCAGGTACTAATTCTATTTGCCCTGGTTTTATTGATATATTATTTTCTATAGCTGCAACTAGGTCAACTCCAGCACTTTGTTGTGTTGCATGTTTAGGTAAGGGTAAATCTTTATAGTTAGGTAATTTTGTTATACAGATATTTATATTATTCATAAGTTTATTATTTTTTTGTATTAATTTTCAATGATTTTGATCTTTAATGCTTAATATATAATCTATTATTGATTGATCTGACCAATTATAGGTATTATTGAATCTAGCAAAAACTTTGCCTTCTTTGTCAATAAATAATGTAGCTGGTGGGGAATGAATTTTAAACTCATTCATTAGATTTCTGTTAGGATCAAAATAAATTACAAGATCATTAATTTTATGACTCTGATATGTATTTTTTAATTTTTCAAAATCTATAGTGTTATCACTAATGGCAATGATTTGTATATCTGTAATTTTTAACTTGTCTAATTGTATTTTTAATTGATTTAAAGATTTTAACTCATCTAAACACTCTATACACCAATTTGCCCAAAAATTAAGTATAATAAATTTGCCGTCATATTCCTTTAAATACACTTCATTAGCTTTATTATTAAAGAATTTTGATAGACCTATTTCTTTAACTTTTTTTAGATTATACTTTTCTAAAATTTTTTTATAGTCTGGTGTTTTTTCAGTTGAAAATAATGTATCACTATACAAAGTTTTTGTTGATAAAAGCAATATAATGCTAAATAATGCAGCTTTAAGCATCTCTATATATTTTTGATATAAATTTTAACAATATTAATGAATAAATTCAAAAAGTATATTACATTTTTACTGGTAATTTTTTTAAGTATAAGTTTATTAAATTCCTGTGGGGTAAAAAATAAGTTATATAGAATAGAAGATATTAATAAAAAATAATTAAAATGATCAATTATTTTAATTCTAAATATATTGAAATTTTAAGATGCATTGCAGACTTAAAATATGGCATACCAATTTTCTTAGAAGATAAAGGACAAAGAATTTTAGTGTTTCCTGTTGAAAGAATAAATAAGGAGGTATTTGAATATGCTAAAAGTACATTTGAGGAAGTTTATTTAATTATATCTCAACAAAGGGCAAAATATTTGAAGTTTAAAAATTGTAAAATTATTTGCAAAGATATTACATTTAATAATATAGAGGATATAGTCTTTAAAGTAGGATTTAATAATAAAAATCAGTATAATTTTGATAAGGAAGCAACTATCGACAATAAGGCTGTAGAAATTATGAAGCTTAGTGAGTTAATTCCTGCAGCTTTAGTGATTAAATTAGATTGTGATGATAAATTTAATTTTAAAATGAACTCATTAAAAGTAGATTGTATAGAAAATTACATAAATTTTTTAAGTGATGACTTATATGAAATTAGTAGTGCAGATTTAAAACTAAAAGATGGTTATGGGGAGATAAAATGTTTTAGGTCTCAATTTTCAAAAGATCATTATGCAATAATTATATATCCCAAAGGAAGTAAAAAGCTTAAAAGTATTCCTACAGTTCGTGTGCATTCTTCATGCTTTACAGGAGATTTGTTAAATAGCATTAAATGTGATTGTCATGATCAACTTCATAATGCGATTAAAGTTATGGGTAAAGATGATGGTGGGATTATTGTTTATTTAAATCAAGAGGGAAGGGGAATTGGATTAACTAACAAGATAAGAGTATATAGAGTTCAATCTAAAGGCTATGATACAGTTGAGGCTAATATGAATTTAGGGCTTGATGACGATGCAAGGGCATTTCAAATAGCTGCAAGAATTTTAAAAAAATTAAAAGTGAAAAAAATTAATTTATTATCTAATAATCCAGCTAAAGCTAGAGACTTAAAGAATAATGAAATTCTGGTGGAAAAAATTATTTCGCATCAATTTTTTAATTCTGAAATAAAAGAATACTACAAAAGCAAAGTTAAAAAATTTAAACATAGTATTGAAATATAAATTTTTTTAGAGAATAATAATTTTACAACATTTATATAGGAGTATAAAGCAATGAAAAAAATGATATCTAAAAGCTTAATTTTAGGATGTTTAGCCGCTAAATTTTTTTGCTGTGAAAATGCAAGTGCGGATTTTCAAGGTCCTCAAGTAAGCAAAATGAATCAATCTAATCAAGATTTGACAACGGTGCAAGATGTATTAAATGAGTCAAATTCTAAAACTTATGGTCAAAAGTCTTACGGCTCTAGAATTCATGGTAAGATAGTTTTTTTAAAAGGTAATATAATGCAACAATTATCTCATGATAAATTTACATTTAAAGATAATACAGGTGAGATAACAATAGATATAGATCCTAAGCATATGCCATTTGATAATTTTTCATCAACTGATACAGTTATAATATCTGGGAAAGTTGAGAGAAAAAATAAAGGTTTGGGAATAGAAATAGATGTTGATAGAGTAGAAATAGTTAAAGAAGGAATGAAAAAATAAATGAACGGATGGCTTTTAATTGATAAGCCAATTGGGGTTACATCTTTTCAAACTATTAATAAGTTTAAAAAATTATTAAGCGTTAAAGTGGGGCATTGTGGAACCTTAGATCCCTTTGCTTCAGGTTTTCTGTTAGTGGCACTTGGTAAAGCTACAAGGCTAGTTGAATATGCAATGAATTTTGAAAAGAATTATACCTTTTCTGTTAAGTGGGGTATATCTACAGATAGCGGTGATTTAACAGGTAATATAATAGAGAAATGTGATTTAATACCTACAAAAAACCAAATTTTGGATAAATTGGTTGATTTTATTGGTGAAATTGATCAAGTACCTCCAGTTTACTCTGCAGTAAAGGTAAATGGTAAAAGAGCATATGAATATGCTAGAAAAGGTGAAAAAATATTTTTAAAATCTAGAAAAGTTCATTTAAAAAGATTTAAATTAGTTTCACATGAAGGAGATGTGAGTAAATTTAATATCACTACAAGCAAAGGATTTTATGTTAGATCTCTTGCAGTAGATTTTGCAAAATCATTAAACACACTTGCAAATGTAATAATGCTAAGAAGAAATTTAAGTGATATTTTTCAAAATTTGAAAATGATTGAGAATGAAAAGATAAAAGATTTCTTGCATAAGGATCAACTATATGATTATATAGAATCGAGAATTTTGCCTCTAGATTATGTGCTAGACGACATCCCTGTGTGTAATCTAGATGAAGGTGAAGTTATTAAATTAAAAAATGGTGTTGCTGTTTTTTATAACTTATCCCTTAAAGATAATTCCAAGATAGTTGTTAAATTTGATGATGATCTTGTAGCTCTTTGTGTTTATAGAGATAATTATATAAAGCCACTAAAAGTATTTTAATGGAGGTATAAAAAGATGTCGGTTACAAAAGAATTAACTAAAGAAATTATTTCTAAATTTGCTATTTCTGAAAATGATACTGGTTCTTCAGAGGTTCAAATAGCATTATTTACGAAACATATTAGTAATCTTACAGAACACTTAAAGATAAATAAAAAAGATTATCAAGCAAGAAGAGGGTTATTATCATTTGTTGTTAAAAGAAAGAGATTGTTAACTTACTTAAAGAATAACAATAATGATAGATATGAGAAAATAATAAAAGAATTAAAACTTAAAAAGGTATAAATGTTTAATATAGTTAAAAAATCAATAGAGTGGAATGGTAAGAAAATTGAATTAGAAACTGGCAAAATAGCCAGGCAAGCGAGTGCAGCTGTGATTGTTAAAATGGGCGGTAGCACGGTTTTATGTACAGTTACATTTAGTAAAAAATTAAAAGAGGGAATAGATTTTTTTCCTCTATCAGTGCATTATTTAGAAAAATATTATGCAGTAGGGAGGTTTCCAGGTGGATTTATAAAGAGGGAAGGAAAGCCATCTGATAGGGAGACACTCATTTCTAGGTTAATTGATAGACCTATTAGGCCTCTTTTTCCAGAAGATTTTTTCCACGAGGTTAATGTTATCTGTAAAGTTTTATCTTATGATGATAATGCCCCGACTGATGTTATGGCAATTGTTGGTTCAGCAGCAGCTTTAAGGGTTTCTGAGGTTCCTTTTGATCATTTGCTTGCAGCAGTAAAGGTTGGTATGATTGATGGTGAATTGATATTTAATCCATCTTTATTGGAATTGGAAAAATCAGAATTAGATTTAGTTATAGCTGGTACAAGTGATTCAGTGATGATGATTGAATCATCTGCTAAAGAAATTAATGATGAAAAATTATTATCTGCAATAGAGTCAGCACATAATAATTTACAACCTGTTATAAAATTAATTGATGATTTTTCTGCAAAAGCTATCAAGGAAAAATATGCTTATAATAAAGTAGATATTTCGGAAATATTCAAGTCATTGAAAAAATCTTTCCAAAAAGATTTAAAATTAGCTTACAGTATTACTAATAAAAGTGAAAGAAGAGATAAGCTTGAAGATATATATGAAAAGGCTTTAGAAAAATATTCTACTGTGGATGAGTTTGAATTAAATTTATTTGATTTAGCATATAAGAAGCTTAAGAAAGAAATAGTAAGAAATCAAGTTTTAGAAAAAAATGTAAGAATAGATGGAAGGCATTTGCAAGAAATTAGGCCAATTAATTGTGAAATAGGTTTATTGCCTCAAACTCATGGGTCATCTTTATTTACAAGAGGTGAAACACAATCGTTATCTACAGTTACTCTTGGAAGTTTGCAGGATTCTCAGTTAAGGGATGACATTACTGGTGTTTCTAATGAAAAATTTATGCTTCATTATAATTTTCCTCCATATTCAGTAGGTGAAGTTGGGATGCTTAAACCGCCGGGCAGAAGGGAGATTGGGCATGGAAAATTAGCATTCAAAGCAGTAAGTGCGATATTACCTGAAGATGAAAAATTTCCATATACTGTAAGAATAGTAAGTGAAATTACAGAATCAAATGGTTCATCATCTATGGCGACTGTTTGTGCTGCAACTCTTGCGTTAATGGATGCAGGTGCACCTATAAAAACTCCAGTTGCAGGTATTGCTATGGGATTAATTTTAGAAAAGAATAAGTATGCAATTCTTTCAGATATTATCGGTGATGAAGATGCTTTAGGTGATATGGATTTTAAAGTTGCTTCTACTAAAAATGGTATTACTGCACTACAAATGGATATTAAAGTTGGTGGCATTACTGTAAAAATTATGAAAGAAGCCATTTTACAAGCTAAAGATGGTTGTGAGCATATTTTAGGTGAAATGGGTAAATTAATCTCTAAGCCTAAAGCTGATCTTAATTCATCTGCTCCTAGAATTAGTACTATTAAAATAGATAAGAATAAAATTAAAGATATAATTGGACCAGGTGGTAAAAATATTAAAGAGCTTTGTGATAGAACTGGTGCAAAGATAGATATTGAAGATGATGGAAATGTTACAATTTTTTCTTCAGATGAAAGTTCATTAAAAGATACTTTAAATACAATTCAGGGAATTGTTGCAGTACCTGAAGTTGGTAAGGTATATAGGGCTAAAATTACAAAAATTGTTCAATTTGGAGCTTTTGCAAAATTTTTAGGAAATACTGAAGGATTAATTCATATAAGCGAAATTTCTGATAGAAATGTTGAAAATGTTGATGATATATTTTCGGTAGATATGTTTGTAAATGTTAAGTATATTAGTACAGACCATAGAGGAAAAATTAAGCTTACTATGAAAGGTGTTGATCAAGATGATGATTTTATAAATCAAGATTCATGGAAAAAGCTTATGAAAAGTGAGCCTAAAAAACATCAAATCGAAAAAAAAAATGATAAGCATATTGTAAATAAAAGAAGAAGTGCTCCCGTAAAAAATCAATTTAAAGGGCCAGTTAAAAGAAATATTAAAAGAACTGATGACAGTAAAAATATGCCAAAAAAAGAATCTATTGAGTTTAGTGCCAAGAAGTTTATAAAAAAGCTATTTAGTTAATTAGTTTTTGATAGTTAATGTTAATAAATAATTATTTTAAGACTTCTTAAAAAAATACATAAGATTATTTTTGCTAGCTTTATTTAAAGTAATATTATCATGTTTATTCATAATTTTAGGTGTTTAATCAAATATTTCTTTAGATATAGGTTTTCCAAGAAATTTAAGTAGAGGATTGTTACCCTTAGCTTTTTTAATATATTGAGGTTTAAAATATTGAGACGATATTAGCATCGCTATTTTATTAGGTTGCGGGTAAAATATAATGGCAGCATTTAATGGTTGATGTGTTGGTAATATAGGTAAATGCAGTAATACTTCTTCGCAATGATCTATTTTTAATTTACCAGTAAATGAAGTCCAGTTAGTTATAATTCCTATATTCATATAGCAAGTTTCAAGTGTGCCTGGCATTGGTTTGATTCGACTCTTGTAAGGGATGGTGCCTTGTAATGACTTGCGTATGCCTTCGGGTGTATCATATATTCCTGAATCATAAAGTTTAACACCTTCATAATTACCTGCATCATTATCATTAAGGCCATCTATTTTATTGCGAAAATTAATTGCCATCATACCAATTTTTGCATTAATGGCCTTGAAAAAGCTTGATGTAATAATATCGTTAGTTGATATGTATGGAACATCGCTATTTTATTTAGAAAACTTTTTGGCTTTATTAATTTCTTTCTCATTAATATAATAAGCAACAAGTTTTGTATTTTTATCAAATAAGTAAGATCGAATAATGTTAATAATAAAAGATTTACGATAAAGAAATTTATAATCAACTTCACTAATTGCACTTTTCCAAGAATATTGATTTTTACGTTTAGGATTGAGTGCTTTGATAGGGTTATTTGAGCTTAACATATTAAAGACTCTATAATAGGTTTCACCATCGGCAATAATGTGACCAAGACTGTAAATCAATGCAAAATTATTATCATCAATGCTTGAAATAGTTAAACTAAGCGAAGGACGATCTTTATTTATTAAATTAAACCCCATTGGGATCCGAGCAACTTTATTATTGATTATTTTTTATAAAGTTCTGAATAAGGTGTCTTTACAGAGATCTCAATATTTTCATTTTCATGAAAAACTTCGTTTAAGTCTTTTTCAGTGATATTGGGCAAATAAATAAGTTTTAATCTTTTTTGACCTTTGATTCTAATTAAACGGCCAGCAAGCCATGGATTAGCCTTTAGAATTTGAAATAAACGTGACTTAATTTCAGATATTGCTTTTTTTTGATTATTGGTTTTTAAGAAGGTTATTGTTGTAATACCTAATTCTGATGCCATTTGATTTGATGATTCATACTCAAATAAATCAACAAATTTATACCCCGCTGGAATTTCTTTGAATTTAAGTTTGCGGCACATATGTCATTTACCCCCATTTTAGCACATATTGCATATTAAAGTTCATTATATACATAATATATCTGTTTATTCAATGCTAAAGGATGATGGTATAATAATCGCAATTAAGTTCTAAATTTTTATTACTCATTTAATTAAAACAGCTAATTAAAAAATTATTAAAGTTATAAATATAACTAAATTCCCTTAAATTATAGAGATGAGTTTAAATTCTTTCAACAGACTATAAATTAATCATTTAACTAAATCAATTTAGTTATCTGCATCAATAGCAAATGCTATTTGTAATTATATAGTCTAATTTTACATCATGTTCTTCGATTGGTATTTTTTCAACTTCTTGTAAACTATAACCTATACCTATTTTTATTGAATTAGGCATGGTGCTTAATTTTTTATCATAATGTCCAAAACCATGTCCCAATCTATTGAGATTTTTATCAAATCCTACAAGAGGTATAAATAGTACTTTTGGTATTACTTCAATTCCAACAAGGGGTTCATAAATGTTAAGTGAATTTTTAATAAGTGGAAAGTATTGATTCCATTCATAAAATTTTATACTGTCATTATGTATTCTTGGTAAAGTAGTTTTTACGCCGTTTCTATTTAACCAACTCATAATTGTAATAACCTCTGCTTCATTATTAAAAGGCATGTAGCCTGAAACAAAAGAAAGATTTTTAAAAAACTCAATACCAAATTTATCATTTAAATTTTTAAATATTTTTTTGTTTAAATCTTTAACCTCAGATTTAGTTAATTGTTTTCTTTTTGTTATTAAATTTTGACGTAGTTTTTTCTTTAAATTTGCATTATGATTCATAATAATTTTCCATACCTATATATTAAATGAGTAAAAATAAAATTTTCACCTGTCAAAACTGTGGAGCAATTTTTAAAAAATGGCAAGGTAAATGTTCAGAATGTAATGCTTGGAATACGATTATAGAAGAGCTATTAGATACGAAAATTACCAAAAGTGCATTAACTAAAGTTAGGTCTGATACAGGAGAATTAGGTAATTTTAGTAATTTAAATGAAGTAGAATATAGTCTAAAAAGAGTAGATACAAAAATTATTGAAATTAATAGATTATTAGGTGGAGGATTAGTTAGAGGATCTGCAATTTTAATTGCAGGAGAGCCAGGCATTGGAAAATCTACATTGATTCTTGAATTGTGTAATAAACTGTCAAAGCAAGAATTTTCTGCTGTATATGTAAGTGGTGAAGAAGCGCTTTCACAAATAAAATTAAGAGCAGATAGGTTAAATGTTGCAAATAAGTATATCACTATTGCAAATATTACATCTCTTGAAAAATTGTTATTACTTATTGCAAAGACAAAGCCATCTATGATTGTTATAGATTCTATACAAACATTGTATTTTGATAAGTTAGATTCACCGCCTGGATCAGTTAGTCAAGTTAGAGTGTGCACACATGAATTGATTCAGATATGCAAAAAGCATGAAATTACATTAATTTTGATTGGTCACATAACTAAAGAAGGGCAAATAGCTGGACCAAAGATTCTTGAGCATATGGTGGATGTTGTTCTTTCATTTGAAGGAGAAAATACTCAGCAATTTAGAATAATAAGAGCAACAAAGAATAGATATGGTTCAACAAATGAAATTGCGTTATTTGAGATGGAATCACAGGGACTTAGGGAAATAAAAAATCCTTCAGAGATTTTTTTACCACATGAAGGTGATAATCTTGAAAAACAAGGTTCATGTATATTTGCAAGTATTGAAGGAACAAGAACAATTTTACTTGAAATCCAAGCTTTAGTGGTGCCAAGTTTTCTTGCAACTCCCAGAAGAGCAACTGTGGGGTGGGATCATAATAGGCTATCTATGCTAATTGCCGTTTTAAATGCGAAAATGAATATTAATTTAATGAACAAAGAGGTATACTTAAATATAGTAGGTGGGTTAAGAGTATATGAGCCAGCTGCTGATTTAGCTGTTATTGCATCATTGATATCTGCAAATGCCAATATTTCAATTAGCAAAGATACAATATTTTTTGGTGAAGTTGGTTTATCTGGTGAGGTGAGGCAAGTGAACAACATGGATAATCGTTTGATAGAAGCAAGTAAATTGGGTTTTAAAAAAGCAATCATCCCAAAGATGAGAAAAAAGTTTGCTTGCAATATGGAAATAATTGAGCTAAAGCACATAAATGAACTTAAAAAAATACTGATTTAAATTATGCAAGGTTTTGATTTTAGTGCTATGAATTATGTGGATTACATATCGCTAATTATTGTCTTCATTTCTATTGGATTTGGCTTTTACAGAGGCTTTGTGACATCTGCAATTAGTTTAGTAGGATGGGTTCTTTCTATAGTTTTAACATACCAATTTTACCCAACTGTAGAGCAGCATTTATTAAACTATATAAAATCAAAAGAATTTGTAATTATACTTGGTTCTGGAGGATTATTTGCCTTGCTTCTAGTAATATTTGCGATTTTAAATGCTATATTTTATAAGCTTATTGGTGATCTTAAAAGAAGCTTTTTTGATAGAATGATGGGTGTTTTATTTGGGCTCATAAGAGGATTTTTGATTGTTTCCTTTTTATTTATGTGTTTTACAATAAGTTTGAAATTATTGGTAGGAAAAAAACACAATATTACTGAAGAAGACTACCCTAAGGCTATTTCTGAAGCAGTTACATTTGAATTGTTGAAAAATGGTGCTGATTCTCTTGAGAATATGCTGCCTAAATCATTTAATAAAAGATTTGAAAAAATATTTGCTACAGTGAGTAAAAAAGATGGAGATGATAGGTTTGTTAAGCAAACAATTGAAAAATTGACAAAATTTGCAACTCCTGAGCAAATTAAAAGCATTAATCTTAAAAGGCAAGAACTAAGATCTGAAGAATCTCAAGAAATGATTGATATTAAGACTGTAGAGCATTTGCTGGATATCTATAATGAAAAATTAAGAGATGATGAGGTTAAAGATAAGGTTTTAACCAAAGATGAAATTGAGAGACTTGAAACTATTATTGAAAACTATGTAGATTAGTGATGACTGTCTGATTGTCATTGCGAGGATGTTGATTGACATCCGTGGCAAATCCAGTGATACATCAACAAATACTATCATATAAATCAACCCAATCAGGGTTCATTGTTTCAATCAAATTCAATTTATACTTTCTTGACCTGGATTTAATTTGCTTTTCTCTTAAAATTGCATCTTCAATGTTTGTGTGAATTTCATAATATACTAGGCATTTACAACCATATTTGCTACTGAAACCACTAATAATATTATTCTTATGTTCATAAATCCTCTTAGGCAAATTTGAAGTAACTCCTACATATATAGTTCCATTTTTAAAATTTGATATTATGTATATAGTAGGTGTAAACATTGTACTTAAGCTATTTATCTATAGCTGGCTTTTTAATATATTTGACTTATTAAGTAAATATATTTTTAAATGGATTGCCACGCTGCGCTTCCGCTTGCTCGCAATGACAAGAGAGGTGGTGCGTGTTCTCGCAATGACGAAGGCTGGCACAGTCATCACGAAGGAGAGGCATTACACTTTCAATAGTCATCACGAGGTTGCTTTTTTCAATTTCGTCATCACGAGCCCCGCAAGGGGCGTGGTGATCCAGAATTGGTGCCATATTACACTTTGTTGATGCTTTGCTGGATTGCCGCGCTGCGCTATCGCTTGCTCGCAATGACAAAAGAGGTGGCGCGTGCTCTCGCAATGACAAGAGAGGTGGTGCGTGTTCTCGCAATGACATCGCAGGCACAGTCATCACGAAGGAGAGACTCCAGTCTCGACTGTGGTGATCCACTATAAACAAATAATAAAAAAAGCAATTTTACTCTTGACATAATTAAATTCACTTTTTAAAGTACTAATTAACAAAGTATATGGTAAGTATTTAACTTGTTATATTTTATCTAAATAAATTAATCAATATGTAACAATTAATGTATTTACTTACACAGATACATTTTAATTTTTAAATAAGGAGAAAAAATATGGCAGATGCTACAGCAGATCAAATTAAATTTGCTCAAAGTAGAATGAACTACTTTGAAAAAGAATTAAACAAAGGTGCAAACGATAAACTTAAAGCTTTAGTTAAAGTAACAAAAAAAACAACTGCATCAGACATTGCAACTGCAATTAAAGATGCTGAAAATATAACTCCAAAAGATGTTACTGATGCAAAAGCAGCTGCAGCTAATGCAGAAACAAAGTTAACAACTGATGTTGGGGATGTAGCAACAAAATTAGCTGCAGCACAACAAAAAGTAACTGATTTAATTACTAAAATTGATAAAGCAAATACAGCAGCAGAAAAGATAGTTAAAGATACTGAAAAGACAGCAGTAACAGATCCATTAGGAAAAGCTAATACTGCTGCAAGTGAAGCAAAAACTAAATTAGATGGTATAGATATAAATGATATAAAAACAAAGACTGGGGCTGATCTTGAAACAGCAATTAATGATGCTGTTCAAGCAATCGAGGATGCAGTAGCAGCTATAGGAACTGCAAAAACAGAAGTTGGTAATGCAAATACAGCAGCAGGTGCAATCACAGAGGGTACTGATACTGATCAAACTCCTACACCTGACAAAACAGCGGTTACTGGTGCAATAACAGCTGCAAACACAGAAGTTGGTAGTGCGGAAACAAGTGTTGGAGATGTTAAGACTGCTGGAACTACAGCACAAAAAGATTATACAGATTATGCAGATAAAAAAAATACAGCTGATACAATTAAAGAAGGAACATCACCTATTATTAAAGCTACAAACGATGCTTGTCCTAATATTAAAGATACAAAAGCAGTTAAAGGTGATGATGTTACAACATGTTTTGCAGATGGATTTAAAGACTATGGCTTTATCAATGCAATTTTGAAAAACATTCCAAATGCAGGAACAGGTGCTTTAAAAGCTACAGGTGATGCTTTTAATGCTTATGGTGATGATTTAACTGGTCCTTCAAATAAAGATAAATTAGATTCTGCTAATTTTTACTATAAATTAGTTGGTACTGTTTGTGGTTTTGCACCTTTTGATGGTGAACAAAGTAAGTTACCTGCAGGTACAACAAAATGTTATGAACAAGCTAACAAAGTTGCAGTTGCAATCTTAAGTAGCCCTAATTGTGGTAGTGATAAGTTAGATAGTGGTGCTGTTAAAGGTGCTTGTTATACTGAACTTGCAATTGGAAATCTATATAATAATGGTGATACAGATGCTATGTTCATAGATATTAGCCATGCATATCCAGATGATGTTGTTACAGTTTAATTTTAATAAAAAAATAGAGGAAAAATAAATGAAAAATATTTCAAAACAAATTTTAGCTCTTGCAATAACTCCTTTTATTGCATGTGCTGCAAATGCTGAAGATAGTTATTATGCTAAAGGTGAAGTTGGCCTTGCATTACCAAAAAAAATAGATGGTGGTAAATTAAAAAAATCAGTTATTTTTGGCATTGAAGGTGGTTACAAAATGAATGAAAATTTCAGATTTGGCCTTGGAATTGGTATGTTAAATAATGTTAAGCCAAAAGATGTTCCTGCTGGAACAACAGCTCCAAAAGCTTCATCTTTATTTGGTGAAGTTAATGCATATTATGATATAGGAGAGTTCAACGGCTTTACACCATATTTAACAGCAGGTGTTGGTGTTTCTAGGAATAAGTTAAAAAATAATGTTAGTTCTTCTTCTGGAGGAGGAACAGCTACGTTGAGTAGTACTACTCCAGCAGGTACAAAGACAGGTGCTGGAAAAATAGTAACAGCTGGTAGCGATTCTAAAACCAAAACAAATTTTGCATGGAATGTTGGTTTAGGTGCGATGTATAATATCGATCCAGAGTTTGCTGTTGACTTAACATACAGATATAGAGATTTAGGAAAAGTTATGAAAGGTGATAGTGCTAAACTTAAGTCTCATAACATAACTGTTGGTTTAGTTTACAAATTTTAAGCATCTAATATTCTTAAAATAATTTTACCAAAACCACGTTTCTTCTTGTTATTACAGGAGGTGGCGTGGTTTTTCTGTTTTCTATGTGGTGTATAGTCATTGTGAGCGGAGGCATAATTAATCAATCTGTCATTGTGAATAACGTATCTATCCCACTCGTCATTGCGAGAGCAAGTACCACCTCTCTTGTCATTGCGAGCAAGCGGAAGCGCAGCGCGGCAATCCAGAAAAGCATCAACAAAGTGTAATGTGGCAACAATTCTGGATCACCACGCCCCTTGCGGGGCTCGTGATGACGAAATTGAAAAAAAGCACCTTGTGAATGACTAAGTATGGATTTTATGTCATTGCGAGAGACATATGCCACCTCTCTTGTCATTGCGAGCAAGCGACAGCGCAGAGTGGCAATCCAGGAAAGCATCAACAAAGTGTAAATGTGATAATAATTCTGGATCACCACAGTCGAGATTGGCATCCCTCCTTCGTGATGACTAAGTGTGGATGCATGTCATTGTGAGAGCACGTACCACCTCTTTTGTCATTGCGAGCAAGCGACAGCGCAGCGTGGCAATCCAGAAAAGCATCAACAAAGTGTAATGTGGCAACAATTTTGGATCACCACGCCCCTTGCGGGGCTCGTGATGACGAAATTGAAAAAAGCAACCTCGTGATGACTAAAATAAAAACGTCATTGCGAGGATGCAGATAGGAATTCGGGGGTGTTTATATTGTCATTGCGAGAGCACATAGTGCTCGCGGCAATCCAGGATTAATGTATTTATTTCTTTCTTACCTTAAATCTTAAAGAGTTAAATATAACAGTAATAGATGAAATAGACATAAATATAGCTGCAAAAATAGGGTTGACCTTTCCCATTATGGCAAGTGGTATGGCCATGCAATTATAGATTATAGACATGGAGAAATTTTGCTTGATTAATTTAACGGATGTCTTAGATGCTTGTATGATAGTTAAGATATTAATTAAATTGCCATTGTATATTGCATCAGATACATATTTGGCAATCTCAATGGAATTTTTTGGTGAAAGCGATGCAAAGGCAGATTTTAAGGCAATCGAATCGTTTAGTCCATCTCCTATCATTAAAACCTTTTTACCATTTTTTGATAATTTTTTTATAAATTCATATTTTTCTTTATAGCTTTTTTCTCCATAATAATTCTTAATATTTAGCTGTTTGGCTGTTTTCTCTACATTATAAATTTTATCTCCAGATAGTATATGCAAATCATAATTTTTTTTTAAATGTTGCATAACTTGTTTAGATTCTGCTCTAAGTTCATCTTTGAAAATTAGTCTTTTAGGTGCTTCGTTGTTTTTTCTAAACCAAACTTCTAAATAGTCATCTTTGCTTTTCTCACTTACTACTTTACACCATGATTTATTTCCTAACCAAAATTCATCATTTTTATATTTTGCGTAAAGTCCTCTACCTTTTATCTCGAGTACCTTTAAATCTAACAAGCTTTGGCTATTATAATATTTATTAATTGCATTGCATAAAATATGTCCACTTTTAGATGCTATTGATGCAATAAATAATTTATCTTCATCGTATAGGTCTTCAAAATTTAATAATATTGGTTTGCCATATGTTAGAGTGCCAGTTTTATCAAAAACAATAGTGTCTATTTGTTTTAATCTCTCCAGGAAATCGGATTTTTTAATAAAAATTCCTTCTTTAATTAATTTTGAAAATGCAATAATTTGCACCATAGGGACTGCTAAGCCAACTGCACAAGGGCATGTTATTATTAAAAGAGTGACAGCGTTTAAAGTGGCATTCATGACTCCAGTTTTAAACCAAATTGCAAAAGTAATAAGAGATAGAAATAGTATTATAGGTGTGAAATATTGTGCTAGCTTATCTGCAAGTTTAACAAATTTTGATTTGTTTTTTTCAATTACTTCTACAAGTTTAATTATTTCCGATAATGTAGTGTGCTTTCCAGTGTTTTTAGCTTGAACTTTAAGTGTATTATTTAAATTAATTGTCCCTGCATATATAAAACCGGATTTGTTTACAGATATTGGATTGCTCTCACCTGATATTATACTGTTATCAACTTCGCTTTCTCCATCAATAACAATTCCATCTACTGGAAATTTTTCACCTGCTTTAACTAATATTATATCATTTGGCTTTACTGATTTCGCTGTAATACTGATGATTCCATCAGATTTAATTACATTTGCTATTCTTGGCTGCTGAAACATAATTTTTCTTATGCCTTCTTTTGCTTTATTCTTTGCTTTTAAATCTAAATATCTTCCTACCAAAAGCAAAAAAGTTAAACTTGCTGCTGCATCATAATATACATAATCACTCATCCTGATAGTTTCTTGGATACTAATTAAAAGTGTTGCAGTAATGCTAATCGAAATAGGGATATCTATATTTGTTTTATGTGCTTTTAAAGTTTTGTATGAAGAGATAATGAAAATTCTGGAAGCATAGATAATTGATGGTACTCCAATAATTCCAGAAACTAAGTGGAATATATATCTTAAATATTCCCCCATAGAGTGAGTATAGTTGCCTATCCATACTGCGAATGCAAAAGCCATAATTTGTGCAGTTGCAAAGCCTGAGATAGTGATGGCTTTAAGTAGTTCTTTTTCGCTTTGTTTTTCTTGATCATTGAGTAGCTTTATATCATAAGGTGAAATCTGGTAACCTAAATTTACAAGTAAATTTATTATTTTATTTATATATTTTTTTGAACCTTTCCATATAACTTCAAGCCTATTCGTTGAAACTGATAACTTTGCAGATATAATTTTATTTAAAGATTTTAATGAATTTTCAATCAACCAAACACAAGAACCACACGATATCCCATCTACTAGTAGGTTAATTGTGTTACTACCTTGGTTATCAGTAATTACCTCATCTATGAAGTTTATTTCATTTTTATATTCAGACGCTTTAGGGGGAGAAGTATTGTAAATTTCTCTACAATATTTATAATAGTCTTTTAAATTTAATTTATTAATTAGATAGTGTGCACTTTTACAGCCAATACAACAAAATTTCTCATCTTTTATGGTTTCTTGGCCACAATGTATGCATTCTCCCATATTAATTATTTCTTTATAGGAACTCCGTATAGTTCAAGCTTTGAATTAACTAATTTAAATCCAAGTTTTTTAGCAATTCTTTCTTTTAATTTTTCTAATTCTTTATTTTTAAATTCTACTATATAGCCAGTTTCCATGTTTACTAAATGAAAATGTTCATTAGCCTTTTTGAATTCTTCATATCTAGCTTTACCTTCTCCAATTTCTAGTTTTTTTATAAGGCCAAATTGTTCGAATAAATTTAAAGTTCTGTAAATTGTTGCAAGGCTTATTTTTGAATCAATTTTATTAGCTCGAGCGTATAGTTCTTCAACATCAGGATGATCGTTTGAATTTGATAAAACTTCTGCAATTATTCTTCTTTGACTAGTAAGTTTTAAATTTTTTTCTACACAAGCTTTTTCTATATTATTCATGAATTATTTATACTATGAATTATTTTTTGTTTTAAATTTTGTATACCTGTCTTTTTAGTACAACTTACAGCAATAATTTCTGTTGATATATCTAAAATCTTTAATATGTTTTTTGTAGAACTCATTATAAATTCACATTCAGATTTTTTTAATTTATCAATTTTATTAAGTACTAATAATATATTAATACGTTTACTTTGTAAAAAATTCAACAATAATTCATCTTCTTTTTTTATACCACGCCTTGAATCAATTATTAGTACAATCATTTTTAAATTTTCTCTGTTACTTATATAACCTTCTATTAAATAGCTTAATTTATTAACTAGTTCTTTAGATCTTTTTGTGTATCCATGCCCTGGTAAATCTACTAATGTTATTTTATCGGCAAGATTAAAATAATTGATTTTTATTGTGCTTCCTGGTGTTTTTGATGTTCTTACTAAATTTTTCCTATTAACAAGTGTGTTAATTAAACTAGATTTTCCAACATTTGATCTGCCTAAAAATGCAATTTCAGGTAAATGAGATTTTGGATGTTTTCCTTGTTCATCAACACTATAAAAAAATTTACATTCTCTTTGGAATAAATTTGAGTTCACTTGAGGTTATTATAATTTTTATAGTAATAATAATACTAACCTATTAAAAAAAAGTAAAAGAAATTTATTGTACTTACTGTCTACCTTGATGTTGTTTTACATTTGATTTTTCACTATTTAATTTACTTGTAAATATTACCACTAACTTTTGAGCTTTCTTTCTGGATGCTTTTTTGTATTTTTTCTAAAAATCTGTCTTTAGAAATTATTATACCATCCTTATTTCTCACTACATTATCTTTACTATTGCTTATTTTTTCATATAATTTTTTGAGATTATCAAGCTTTTTCTGACTATATTGAGTCATTTTATTTTTTTGTGTTTTAGGCTTATTTTCAAGATCATTTTGAAGTGAGTTTGTTTTATTATCTACCTGTTGTGATACACTGTCAATTTCCTTGCCCATTTTTTTAATTCCGCGATCATTCCTCTGTATGCTGCTATCTAATCTTTCTTCTGTTTTATCTAAAAATTTTTGATATTCTTTATCCTGTTCTTTAACTAAAGTATTATATTGTTTTATTTTTTCTGAAAGTTCAGTTCTTTTAGTTTGTAAGCTAGCTAATTCTTCTTGTAATTTGCTTACAATTGAGGTTCATTCAGATATGGCTTCTTGGGTCCGTGCACTTTTTAATAGCTTTGTTTTACTTTTAAGTCTTTCTTGAAGTTGTATAATTTTTTCATCAAGTTTTTCTAAAGGATTTTTTTCTCCAAATCCATAATTCTGAATTTCAGTTTTTAGTTTTGCTAACTCTTCTTTAAAATTAACTGAACTTTTTTCCTCTTCTGGAAAAGTTTTTCCCCATGAATTTATTTTGTTTTGTTTTTCTCTTAAACTCTCTTTTTTAGGTTTGAATGTCCTGATTAATTTATCAAAAATTCCCATAAATACCTTCCATAACTATATTTCAAATTAAATATAAATATAATTAATATATAATGCTACTAATCAAGAGTTGCATTTTGAATTTAGTAAGTAAATGAATGGTAATATTAAATAAATATGAATTGATTTAAGGGGAATATTCCCCTTAAATCAAATATCTTCCTAAAGCTAATCTCTTCTATTTATTGATTATACTGATGAAATGTTAAGATTAGGTTAAGAAAAAAAATTTTTTTAAGATTTTTTATAATTTATGATAATTCACCTTTTACTATAGTTGATATAGATTATTTATAGCAATTCATTTTTTTTGTTTGTTATTGTAAAAGGAGATGATGATTATAATATGATAATCCAAAAAATGTAATAATGATTATATCTCTGGGTCAACCACACCTATTAAGTGATTTTGTTGTGACAATTATTAGTATGTGGTTATTAATAATTATTGATTAAGAAAATAATTATTTAGAGATATAGTAAAGTATTTATTATCAATCTTCTATACGGTCATTATGATAATACATAAGCAATTGTTTTAAATTAATGCACCTATAATACTAGCAGTTGAAAGATTTACCAAAGTTCCAGCTACAATTGCTTTAAATCCTAATTTTATAACTTCTGCTTTACGTTCTGGTATTAAAGTGCCATAAACCCCAATCATAACTCCTATACTTCCTAAATTAGCAAAGCTACATAGAGCATATATCATCATTATGTTAGTTTTAAAGCTTAAAGTAGAGCTAATATTAACTAACTCTTGAAACGAAATAATTTCGTTTAATATCAACTTTGTTCCTAAAAGAGAGCCAGCAATAGCAGCTTCATCTGATGGGATGCCAATTACCCAAGCAATTGGATACATAATCCATCCTAAAATTTTTTGAATTGTTATATCATAGTCAGTAGGGTTTAAAGCGCCAATTGCTTGATTAGTGATGTCTATTAATGCTACAAAGCCAATTAACATTGCAAGTATAGTAATAATCACCTTGCCTCCATCAATAATACCCGTATATAACGCATCTAGTGTATTTTTAGCTGAAGAGTAATTTGCATCCTTCCCTTCAGATACCTTTGATGTTTCAGGAATCATGATTCTAGAAACAACTAATGATGCAGGGATGCTGATTAAAACAGAAGTTATAATATGCCCTAAAGGGTTGGGTGTAAGTGGTTTTAAAATCATTGAATAAAGTACCATAACTGAACTTGCTACAGCAGAAGTTCCACAAACCATAAGTGAGAAAATCTCACTATGTGTAAGGCGTTTTAAATAATTATTAATTACAAGGGGTGTCTCACTCATTCCAGAAAATATATTTGCTGAAACTGCAAATCCTAAAGTTCCTCCAATGTTTAATATTCTTTTAAATACAAAAGAGAATAGATTTATAATAAAGGGTAATATTTTCCAATATGTTAATACTGAGGATAATGCGGATATTGTAATTAATACTGGAAACCCTTGAAATGCAAGTATATACCCAAGTCCTGATTTTCAGGTGGATTTGCAAGTCCCCCAAAGACAAAAGTTGCTGCGTGAGTGGTTGATTTGGCAATAGCCTCTAGAACATTGTTAAATCCTAAAAATATTGTAGATATAGCTGGTATCTTAAAAAGAGTAATTGCAAAAAGAAATTGAAAAAACAAACCAGTTATAACAGCTTTGATATTTATATTTTTTTTATTATTACTTAATATAAAAGCTACTGTTAGTGATAAGATAACGGTTAGTATACAGTGAAAATATTGCATTTTTTATTTGTTATCAATTAGTTTAGCAATTTTTGCTTGAATTATATCAATCGCAATTTGGTTTTTTCCACCCTTTGGAACTATCATATCAGCATATTTTCTGGAAGGTTCTATAAATTTAAAATACATGGGTCTAACATGATTATTGTATTGAGTTATAACGGATGCGATATCACGCCCTCTTTCTACAGAATCTCTATAGATTCTTCTTGATAGGCAAATATCTAAAGGTGAGTCCATATAAATTTTTATATCAGTAAGCTCGCGGATTTTAGTATCTGCAAGTAATAGTATTCCTTCTAATATTATTACTGAGCAAGGCATTATTCTTGTTGTTTCTTTCTTTCTTAAATGAGAAGTATAGTTATACTGAGGGACGTTAATAGTTTTATTTGATTTAAGGTCTGATAAGTGCTTAGAAAGTAACTCATGTTCAAAGGCGTCAGGATGATCATAATTTTGAATACATCTTTCTTCAAATGTTAGGTCAGGACGATTTTTATAATAACCATCTTCACTAATTATTGCTACTTCAGTATTTAAATTAAAGTTCTGTGATATGCTTTTAGCAAATAAACTTTTGCCTGATCCTGAAGGGCCTGAGACACCAATTACTATATTCGGCATAAAAATCGTTCCTTAGATGCAAAATTTTAAGTAAATTATCACAAAAAAGTCTTTATGCAATAGATAAATTTAAATATATAATTTTATATTAAAATATATAAATTATATATTGTAAAAATAATGAAAAAAAACTATATATTGTGTAGATAATAATAAAATAATACTATTTATGTCTTTACTTACTGCTGAACCTATATTTAAACCATTTCATTATCCTTGGGCATATGATGCATGGAAAAAACAACAACAAATTCATTGGTTGCCTGAAGAAGTTCCAATGGCAGATGATGTACAAGATTGGAGAAAAAAACTTTCTGAGCAAGAAAAGCATCTCTTAACTCAGATATTTAGGTTTTTTACTCAAGCAGATATTGAAGTTAATAATTGTTATATGAAGCATTATTCTAAAATATTTAAACCTATAGAAGTTCAAATGATGCTTTCTGCTTTTTCTAATATGGAAACTATACATATTGATGCTTATTCTCATTTACTAGATACATTAGGAATACCAGAGGTTGAATATCAAGCTTTCATGAAATACAAAGAAATGAAAGATAAATATGATTACATGCAGCAGTTTAATGTTGATTCTAAAATTGATATAGCGAAAACTATGGCAGTTTTTGGGGCATTTACAGAGGGACTTCAGTTGTTTGCTTCATTTGCAATGTTGCTTAATTTTCAAAGATTTGGTAAAATGAAAGGTATGGGACAAATTGTTGCTTGGTCTGTAAGAGATGAGACTTTGCATACTCTTTCAATAATTAAATTATTTAAAACTTTTATAAGTGAAAATAGTGAAGTTTGGAACGACGAATTAAAAGATTTTCTTTATCAAGCATGTCAAGATATTGTTGAGCATGAAGATGCTTTTATTGATTTATCATTTAAGTTTGATGGGGCAATTGAGGGAATGGATGAGCATGATATAAAAAGCTATATTAGGTTTATAGCTGACAGGAGGCTTAAACAATTAGGATTAAATCCTATATATAAAATCCAAAAAAATCCTCTACCATGGTTGGACGAAATCCTTAATGCTCCTGAGCATACGAATTTCTTTGAAAATAGAGTAACTGAATATGCAAAATCAGCTACAACTGGTTCTTGGGAAGATGCATTTATGATTTTTAAAGATGCAGATCAAAAATAATGTTAGTTGATTCACATTGTCATCTTGATTTTGAGGTACTAAACAGAGATTTAGAATCTGTAATTCAAAGAGCGTTTGATAACAATATTGGTTTAATGCAAACAATATGCACTAAGATTAGCGAATTTGATAAAATATATAAATTATCTGAATCTCATAATAAGATTTTTTGTTCTATCGGTAATCATCCACTTAATTTAGTTGAAGAGGGTATAATTAAGGCTGGAGAAATATTAAAATTCACTAATAAACAAAAAGTAATTGGTATTGGAGAGACAGGATTAGATTATTACTATTCTAAAGATAATGAGAAAGTGCAGAAAGAGAGTTTTATTGAACATATTATTGCTGCTCAAGAATCTAAGTTGCCTATAATAGTTCATACCAGGTCAGCAGATAAAGATACTGTTGAGATTTTGAAAAAGTATATGAAAATTAAAAAATTTTCTGGTGTAATTCACTGCTTTACTGCTAGTCAGTGGCTTGCAAATGAATGTGTTGATATGGGATTTTATATTTCAGCTTCAGGTATTATCACTTTTAAAAATGCAAAAGATATTCAACAAACTTTTAAAAAAATACCAGTTGAAAAAATTTTATTAGAAACTGATGCACCTTATCTTGCTCCAGTGCCAATGAGAGGTAAAGATAATGAGCCAGCATATTTAAAATATACTGCAGAATTTATGGCCAAATTATTAGACTTAGATTTAAATAATTTTATAGACATAACTACAAAAAACTTTTTTAATCTATTTAACAAAGCTAAAGTTTAAATAAAAATGCAAATTACTATTTTAGGATGTGGGAACTCGCATGGTGTTCCTTGCATAAATTGTGATTGTTTTGTATGTAAGTCTACGAATAAAAAAAATAAAAGAAAAAGACCATCAATATTTGTTGAATATAAAGATACCAAAATATTAATTGATACATCTCCTGACTTGAGACAACAATGCTTGGAGAATAATATAATAGAAATTGACGCAGTTATATATACTCATGATCATTCTGATCACGTTGCAGGAATAGATGATGTTAGAAGGTTATGTAAAGATAAAAAGCCAATAGATGCATATATAGACGACAGCACTTTTAAAAGTTTGAGCAAAAGATATGATTATATTTTCAAAAATAATTCTCCATTATATTATTCATTATTAAAAAGGATAAAATTAGAAAAATCTCAAAAAATAGGTGATATTAACGTGAGTGCTTTTGATCAAATCCATGGGTCTATTATTTCACAAGGTATAAGGTTAGAAAATATTGCTTACTCTACTGACTTTAATGAAATACCTGAGAAATCTTTTGAAAAATTAGAAAATTTAGATGTTTGGATAGTTGATTGTATGAGATACTCTTATGCTCCTACTCACTCTTATCTTGAAAAAACTTTATTGCTCATAGAAAGGATTAAACCGAAATTGGCAGTTCTAACTCATATGGCTCACGAAATTGAATATGAGGAAATTTCAAAAATATTACCAAAGAATGTGATTGCGGCTTATGATAATCTTAAAATTTAATGTATGGTGTAATAATATAACCCGAACTGCAGATAAAAAATAAGAAATTTATGCAAATCTTATAATAATGAAGAAGATTCTATATCTGGATTGCCACGGATGCTATCGTATCCTCGCAATGATTGTTGCTATATATGTCATCACACGAAGGAGGGACGCTAGTTTCGACTGTGGTGATCCAGAATTGTTGCTATATTTATGTTTGTTGATAATTTTCCTGGATTGCCACGAGCAATTTGTGCCCTTGCAATGACTATATCGTTGTTCCTAACTGTGCTAAATATTGCTGTATAGTGGCCTAGCTTTTTATAGAGCAATTCTTATCTGCAGCTCAGGTTAATTTTAAAAAAAATATATATTGCAATAATTTGTAATATTATTTTATTTAATAAAGCTTATAAATAAGGGTATTACTTATATTAAAAGTAATATGGATTTATTAAATGAGTTATCAGCAAACTATATGTAGCAAGCAAGTTATTTCAGGTATTGGCTTGCATAGTGGTGAGATGATCAATCTTTCCATATCTCCACTTAAAGAGAACTCAGGAATAGTTTTTAAAAGGTCTGATATTAGTGAGAATAATATAATAGATGCAAAATTTTTTAATGTTTCTAACACAAAATTATGCACAGAAATTTCTAATGAAAGTGGGGTAAAAGTTGCAACAATTGAGCATATAATGGCTGCATTGTGGGGTATGAATATAGACAATGCTTTGATTGAGGTGTCTGGTCCTGAAGTTCCTGCTATGGATGGTAGTTCTAAGGAATTTATAAATCTTATTAAAAGTTCCGGTATACAAAAACAATCAAAAAAAAGGAAATATTTGAAAATTTTAAATACAATTTCTGTTGATAAAGATGGTAAACAAATAATAATTGATACTTCAGACGATTTTCAAATTGATTTTGATATTGATTTTGATCATAAGTCCATAGGTCATCAAAATTATACTCTATCAGATTCAAGTCAATTTGAAAAAGAAATAGGAAATGCTAGAACTTTTGGTTTTTACAATGAGGTTGAAGTTTTAAAAAAGAATGGCCTTGCTATGGGTGCATCTCTTAAGAATACGATTGGTTTAAATGAAAATGGGATTATGAATTCTGATGGCCTTAGGTGTAAAGATGAGTTTGTTAAGCATAAAATATTAGATTGTATAGGAGATTTATTTTTATCGGGGTATCGTATTGTTGGTAATATAAAAGCAAATAAGGCTGGACACAATTTAAATAATGAGGTGTTGAAAAAGATATTCTCTACACCAGATTCATATAAAATTATATAAACTTAATTAAAACTTCAAATAAAGATGCTTATATAAATTTAGATTATATAAAGATTGCAATCAATTATTCCTTTATACTTATATTTCTTTACATAGTTCATTTCACATTTTTTTATAACGTTTTTAGATGCTTTATTATCTTTATGGCAACAAGCATATATATTTTTTAATTTTATTTTATTTAATCCATAATCAATTAACAGTTTCATACATTCTGTTGCAAATCCGTGTCCCCAAGAATTTTTATTAAATATATATCCTATTTCGATATTTTTATTTTTTTCATTGAATTCTAAATTAAATAAGCCTGCTATGCCGATGAAATTATTATTACTTTTTAAATTTATATCAAAAAATGAGTAGTTATATTTTTTAAAGTATTCAATATTTTTATATAAATTTTTTTGGATTTGCAATTTACTTAAAGATTTGCCATTTCCTATATATTTAATTACTTGATGATCGCATTGCAAATTATACCAATTATCCAAACTTGTTATTTTAGGAATTTTTATATATAATCTATCAGTTTCTAGTAAAGAACTCTTCATTTCCTCAACTTTGCCAAACTCTTATTAATAATGATAACCTTAATATAAAAATAAATCATTATAAAATACATACTTATGAAGTAAAAAAATAAAATAGATAAAAAATTTCAAGAAATAGTTAAATCTAGCTTTGGTAATAAAAATGTTTATTAAGCATCAAACCTTTTCCCTCTTAATTTCATTACTTCGGTTATTACTTTTGCAACAGCTTTGTAATGTTCGAAAGGAATTTCTTCATCAATCTCAACAGTTTTATAAAGAGTTTGAGCTAGTGGTGGATCTTCGTATATAGGAACATTATTTTCTTCGGCAATTTCCCTAATTATAAGAGCAATATTATCTAAGCCTTTTGCAACAACTACAGGTGCAGAATCATCATCAGGGGAGTATTTTAAAGCAACAGCATAATGAGTGGGGTTTGTTATTACAACATCAGCATTTGCTACTTTTGACATCATTCTTTCTCTTAATTTTTTATTTCTTAAACTTTTTAATTTTGATTTTATTTGAGGATCACCTTCACTTTCTTTTAGTTCCTTTTTAATTTCTTCCTTACTCATCATTAAATTTGAGATATATTTATTTCTTTGATAAATAAGATCAATAGCTGCCAAAAAAAACATAATAATGCAAACAGAGATAAAGATTTGTTGCAAAGATTGATTAAAAAAATCTAATATTTCTAACATACTCAATGTGTGTAGCATAGAAAATTTATATGTTTCTGATTTTATTGTTAGATAAATAGCAATACTTATAATCAAGATTTTGAATAAGCCTTTAATTAATTCAACAATTGAGTTAAATGAAAAGATTTTATTAAATCCTGAAATAATAGAAATTCTATTAAGTTGAAATTTGATAAATTCAGGAACAAATAGCACACCATTTTGAAGTAAGTTTCCAAGAATAGCTGCTATTAAACAAAACAAAAAAGGAATTGAAACAATAAAGAATAAAGTAATTAATACCTGTGTAATTAAATGCTTTATAGTAGCTGTGCTTAAAATAATTTGATTTGGTTGTTCAATAAAATAAGAAAGATTGCTTAGATATTTTATACTAATTTTAGGCATTATAAGTATTATTAGTATTGCAATAAATATAAAAAGTATAAAGCTGTTAAATTCTTTTGATAAAGGTATATTACCTTTTTTCTTAGCATCCTCTATTTTTTTGGGAGTAGGTTGCTCGGTTTTCTGTGATTTATCTTCTTGTTGTAATTCAGACATTAGATAAATAGATTATTTATATAATTTTTATATGTTTCAATAAACCAAATCATCAATGTTGATATTGTAATAGAAAGAAATAAAAATCCAATTAATGATTGTATAGGTATTATGAGAAAAAATATATGAAGTTGTGGCATTAGTCTTGATAAAATACCACTACCAATATTTATTAATAAACTGATAATAATAAAGGATGATGCCATTTTTATACTAATGATCCATACTTCATTAACAGCTTTCATTATAGATTGAGTGTAATCAGAATTAAATTCAGCATAACTAAATATAGGGAATGTTTTATAGCTTAATGCTAGGCTATTAATGACAATATGATCAATTCCTGTGGCAAAGATTAAAACTATAGCTAAAATTGTAAAAAAATTTCCAAGTAATGTGCCTTGTTGAGATGATTGTGAAGGATCTACAAGTGTTGCTGCAGAAAGTTCCATAGAGTTACTAATTACAAATCCAAATATATTTACAACTGATACAATTATTTTAAGAAATAATCCTATAAATAATCCTATGATAATCTCGCCTGATATGTTCAAAAATAATTGTATTGAGCTATCAGGTATTATAATTAATTTAGATGGAAATATGATAGGTAATAAAATAGAGCTTAGGATAACTGCAAATAACAATCTTATTCTAGTATTAATAAGATGTTCGCCAATACCTGGTGTAAACATCATTACGCAACCAACTCTACTAAAGATTATTAAAAAGGTATAAATGAAATTTACAGAGAAATTTGATAAATTCATTTTATTAGATTAAGCCTATAACAAAATAAAAAAATAAGTTATAATTAGTTAAATTTTAAACATATATTAAAAATGCTATATTTGACAAGAAAAATAGATGAATCAATTATTATTAATAATGATATAAATATTACTATTATTGAAATTAACAAAAATTCAGTAAAATTAGGAATTGAAACGCCAAAATCTTCTACTGTTTTAAGAAAAGAGGTTCATGATGTAATTGTGAAAGAAAATATGGAGGCACTTTTATCTTTTGATGAAAATTCAGATAAAAAAGTTGAACAAGATGATATTAATGAATGAGTATTTTTCTTTATAAAACTAAAATCAAAAAATATATATATGTATTATTTTTATATATTACTTTTATATGTAAGTGTTATTCGGATCAGATATTATACGATGATGAAGTAATTGATTTTTTTGATAATTTGACTACTCCTATTTTGAAGGTGTCAAATCTTCAAGGTAGGGGTATAAAGGTACAAATTATATTGTCAAATACAATAAATGCGTATGTTATTGATAATAAAAATGTATATGTATATTCTGGTTTAATATCAAATATTGATAATATAGAAGGCTTAATAGGTGTAATAGCCCATGAAATAGCTCATATAAAACAAAATCACATATTAAAATTTGAAGAAAATATTAATTTAGAAAAAAAGAAAGCTATATTTTCAACTATTTTAGGGTTAGCAATTGGTATTTCTATTAATAAACCTGGTGTTGCAACGATAGGTGCCTTAGGTAGCGCTGAAATGGCACATTTAGATATCCTAAGGCATAGTAGGCATAATGAATATGCTGCAGATAAATTAGCTTTAGATTATTTGTTTAAGCTTGGGATTCATAAAAAAGAGATGATAAATTTTTTTAAAAAATTAGAGAATAGAGAGCGAATATACAATTTTAAAAATTCATATAGATTGACTCATCCCCTTACTAGTGAACGCATAAGATTTATTGAATCAGTAAATGATAAGGTAATTTTAAATAAGAATTCTAAATATACTAATCAATCATTAATTAACGAATTTAATATAATTAAAGCAAAATTATTTGCTATCACTAACTCTTTTACAGATACTAACAAGATTTATGATTGTAAGGAAGATTATTGTTTATATGCTAATTGTATTGCATATAGTAAAAATAAAAATTTTGAAAAAGCAATTGAGATTATTGATAAATTAATTAAAAAAAATCCTAATTATATTTATTATTATATAACAAAAGCTCAATTATTATTTGAATCAGGTGATATATCACAATCTAATTATTATTATCAAATGGTTACTAAAAAGGACCCAAAATTATATATTTCTAAATATGAATTAGCTAATCAATTAATTATAAAAAAAATGAATATTAAAAGGGCAATTGAATTATTGAAAGAAGTTATATTTCACTATAGTTCAGTGGCAGAAATATGGAAAAAATTAGGTAATGCATATTATATAAATAAGGATTATTTTGAAGCTAACAAACATTATTTTGAAAGTTCTATTATAGTTGGAGATAAAAAGCTTTCTGAGATCTTTTTAA
Organism: Rickettsiales endosymbiont of Trichoplax sp. H2; assembly: GCF_009690945.1. Lineage (NCBI taxonomy): Bacteria > Pseudomonadati > Pseudomonadota > Alphaproteobacteria > Rickettsiales > Rickettsiales endosymbiont of Trichoplax sp. H2. The sequence continues at coordinate 44,443 of NZ_NPHZ01000003.1, read as the reverse complement.
AAAGAGCTCAGAAATATGCTAAAACAATAGAGCAAAAAAATCAGATCATTTTACTTGAGAAAAAATTCAGTGAGATGCATTAAGATAATAATTAAAAAATGTAAATTTACAATATGCTATAGAGTAAATAGTTGAAGCTATTGATAATGATTTTTAAACAGTAATAATATAAAAATATTAAGTACCTTTTACTAAAATTTGGTGTTTATTAAAAAAAATATTTATAGTTAATCCTACGCCGATCATCATTGTTAAGTAATTTGATCCTCCATATGAAAGTATTGGAAGTGGAACTCCTACAACTGGTAAAAGTCCTGATATCATTCCTATATTAATTAAAACGTGAAAGAAAATAAGTGATGCAAAGCCAAGGACGTATATTCTATAAAATTGAGAATAGCATTGTAAAGCTAATAAATATAAAGTTAGTATAAGTAATATATACACACATAGTAATGTTAAGCATACAATAAATCCACCTTCTTCTGCAATTGATCCAAATATAAAGTCTGTATGATTTTCAGGTAAAAAATCTAGTTGATTTTGTGATCCTTTTAAAAAACCTTTTCCAAAAGTTCCACCAGATCCAATACTTATAATTGATTGTATTATGTTATATCCTGCACCTAAAGTATCGGTTTGAGGATTTAAAAAAGTTAATATTCTAGTCTTTTGATAATTATGTAAAAATCTCCAAATAACAGGTAAACTTATGATAGAAGAGATAAATAAATAAACAAATAATCTAATTTTAACACCTGAGATGAAAAAAATAGTTGTAGCAGTTAAAATAATAATAATTGATGTGCCTAAATTAGGTTGTTTTAATATTATTATTGATGGTAATAATACTAGAGCTATTGGAAATATAAGATACCTATTTTTTTTTATATCATTTACATGACAATTATGAAAAAATTTAGCTAATGCTAAAATAATGCCAATTTTCATGAATTCAGAGGGTTGTATGTTAATGAAGCCCAAATTTATCCATCTTTTAGCACCCATAGCTTTATATCCCATAAAATTAGTAATAAGTAATGTTAAGAGTATAAAAAAATATATATAATAGGAGTTAGTAAATATAAAATTTATGTTAATAATTGAAAAAATAAAAATTATTAAAAATGAAATAGATGTAATAATAATTTGCTTTGTTACTAAGCTATCTAATACTCCTCCAGCAATTGATAGCATAGCTAAAAGGTTTGTAAATATTAATATGATAACTAAAATAATAAAAAATTTTATTAAGAATAAATTTTTTTTAATTAAATATTTTGAATTCATCATTCATCATTATCATCTTGAGATATTTTTTTTGCCTGATCATCGGCGATTAATGCATCAATAAATTGATCTATATTGCTTTCTTGTATAGCCTCTTGTAAATTATAGGTAGTTAAATTAATTCTATGGTCAGTTATTCGATTTTGAGGAAAATTATAAGTTCTAATTCTTTCAGATCTATCACCACTACCTACTTGTACTTTTCTTAAATCTGAAATTTCTTTATTCTGTTTTTCTCTTTCAATATCATATAATTTAGATTTTAAAATTTTTAAAGCTTTAGCTTTATTTTGATGTTGTGACTTCTCTGATTGTACTACTACTAAACCTGTTGGTATATGTGTAATTCTTATTGCACTATCTGTAGTATTAACGTGTTGTCCTCCAGCTCCACTTGATCTATATGAATCTATTCTTAAATCTTTATCATTAATTTTTAAATCAATGTCTTCAGCTTCTGGTAATACTGCGACGGTGGCAGCGGAAGTGTGTATTCTTCCACTTGATTCAGTAGTAGGCACTCTTTGTACTCTATGAACTCCAGATTCAAATTTTAGTCTTTTATATACTCCTTTTCCTGATATAGATGCCATTGCTTCTTTACATCCTTCTAGTACAATTCCTGATACTGATAAAATTTCAAACTTCCAATTTCTATTCTCAGCGTATTTTTGATACATTCTAAATAATGTGCTTGCAAATAAAGCTGCTTCATCACCTCCTGTTCCAGCTCTAATTTCAATAATTGCACCTTTTTCATCTGCAATATCTTTTGGGATTAGCATTATTTTAAGTGTTTCTTTTAAAGATTCTAAATTTAATTTTGATTCTTTTTTTTGTTCTAACGCTAAATCTTTTAGTTCTTTTTCTTCACTGGTTTTTAATAGTTCTTCAGCTTCATTTAATAGTTCTAAATTTTCTAAATATTTTGTAGCATGCTTATTTATTTCAGATAAATCTGAATGTTCTTTAGCTATTTTAGCAAAGTCTTGAGAAGATATCTTTGAAGGATCTGATAATTTGTCGTTTAAACTATTATATTTTTTAATAATGTTCTTTAGCCTATCTTCAAATGCCATAATAAAAATGTGTTTTATGAAAATTAGCTTTGAACTTAACAGTTTAAACTGAATCTATCAAGCTTTCATGAAGATAAAGATTTTAATAATGTTAATATATTTTTTCTTACCTCTGCAGTTTGTATTTTTTTATAATGCTCAACTAAATTTTCAATTTCTTTTGATTTTATATTGATTCCAAATGAATTTTTATTTACATCAGATGCATAATTAATTTTTACTTCTGGAGTAACATAATCATCAATTCCTTCAAAGAAATATTTTACGTCAATTCCTAAAAATTTAGCAAAATCATAAAGTTTACTTGCACTAATTCTATTTGTGGCTTTTTCATATTTTTGTACTTGTTGGAAGGTTAGGTTAACCGAACCTGCAAGATCATCTTGACTAATACCTTTTTCTATTCTTTTTTGTTTTAATCTTTTACCTACATGTAAATCAACATGATGTATTTTATTATTAGAATTGACCATAAGTTTATAACCCTCCCACTTAGTTCAATTTTTATCCATTAAAAATTAAAGCGCATTTTACACGCATCTTACAAACACTAAAAATATATAAATTTTAGACTACTCAACTTGATATATATCTATAATAGTGATAAGCTTTTCTAAAAACAACATTTGTTAATGTATAGTATATATTTTTTTTTTAATCAAGTTAAATTTATATTAAAATAAATGGTAAGTAGGTTTCCAATATCAAAAGAGGGTTTAGATAAGCTTAATTTAGAACTTAAGAATTTAAAGAATGTTGAAAGAGTTAATGTTATTAATTCTATAGCTGAAGCTAGAGAACATGGTGATTTATCTGAGAATGCTGAATATCATGCTGCTAGAGAAAAACAAGGCTTTATTGAAGCAAAAATTTCTGAATTAGAGGATAAAATTTCAAGAGCAGAAATAATAGATGTTTCTAAATTACAAGGTGATGAAATAAAATATGGTGCATCAATAAGATTATTAGATGAAGAAAAAGATGAAGAAATAGTGTATAGAATTGTAAGCGATTACGAAGCAGATGCTTCTAAAGGGTTAATATCAATTTCTTCTCCACTTGCTAAGGCATTGTTGGGGAAAAAAATTGAAGAATGTTTTGAATTTAAAACTCCTAAAGGAACAAAGTATTATCAAATTTTATCAATTAACTATATTTAGCATTTGTAGCTCAGTTGGATAGAGCGTTACCTTCCGAGGGTATAGGTCGTGGGTTCGAATCCCTCCAAATGCACCAATAAATAAAAATATTCTCTATGCAGATAACTTTATTTATTTGCAATTTTATTGAAATTGTATTTTACTTACTTAGGTATAAATTATCTTGGGAAATGGCATGAGCAATAATATTACAAAGTATCAAAAAAATACAATAGGGCTTCTTTCTATTGGTACTTTTTTTGAATATTTTGACTTTATGCTATATGTTCACATGTCTACTTTATTAAATGACTTATTTTTTCCACAAACAGATCCTATTGTTGCTAAATTATTAGGTGTTTTTGCACTATCTGTTACATTTTTTTTTAGGCCTTTAGGTGGGGTTTTAATTGGTAAGATAGGTGATGTTATAGGTAAAAAACATACTATAATTATTACAACTTTTATAATGGGGTTGTCTTGCTTTATTATGGCTAATCTTAAAACTTATGTGGAAATTGGTATTTTAGCTAGTTTTGGTGTTATATTATGTAGAATTTTGCAAAGTTTTTCATCTTTGGGTGAGATTGTTGGTGCGCAATTATATGTTTCTGAGATTTTTAAAAGACCTCACAAATTTATATATAGTGGAGTAATTGAAATTTGTGCAAGTATTGGTAGTTTAGTTGCCTTGATTATAGCATTATTTTCTACATATTTTGCATTAAATTGGAGATTAGCTTTTTGGTTTGGAGTTATAATTGCATTTGTGGGGTTGATCGCAAGGACTAAATTAAGAGAAACGCCAGAATTTATTGATTATAAAAAAAGAATAAGAAATAGAGATAAATTAAATAATCAACAAGTCAAAAGCAAAGATTTTTCTTTTTTACAAAAAGAAAAAATAGATAAAAAATTAGCATTATCGTATTTTGTATTTTCTTCAGTCATTCCTTTAAGCTTTTATATTGCATACATATATATGGGAGATATTATGAAGATAAAACTAGGAATGAGCTTTGATTCAATAGTACTGCAAAATTTAAAAGTTACTGTAATTTCAATTTTTATCACAGTTATGTTTATAAAATTTGTTAAAAAGGTTCATCCTATAAAATTGACTAGTTATGCAGTTATAGTTTTTATGACATTCTTGCCATTTATTCCATATTTGTTAAGTAATAACTTAAATATTTATATATTAACTATTATACAATTATTAATACTCCTCCCATCTATGCCAATGTTTGGTTTAGAAGTAAGTTGCTTTAACTATATTCCTATACATAAAAGATTTTCATGTTTTGCGTTGCTATTTGGTTTATCTGGTGCATTATCATTTACAATTGTTAGTTTTTTTTTGGTATATATGGAGAATTATATTGGATTTTATGCTCTTTGGTTGGTTTATTTTATAATATTATTATCACTAAACATGAGTAAAAATTATCTTAAGAAATTAGAAATCACTAGAGGAGCATATTATCAATATCCAAATGAAAAATTGCCATATATAGATACAGCTTTAGAGGAAGGAGATTTTGAATATAATGATTTAGGAATAGAATATGAAGATTTTAAAAATGAATGTAAATATTCGCAGTATCTATTAGAAAAAATTAAATTAATAATTCAAAGGGAAAATAGGGATGTTAATTTGAAATTAATACAAAAATCTATGGTTTTTGCTAAAAAGTGGCATGGAAATGCTATGAGAAAAAGTGGAGAACACCCATTTTATTCACATCCATTTAAAGTAGCAGAAATGGTAGCGGAAAGATATTTAAAGACAGATGTGATAGTCGCCGCAATACTTCATGATGTAATTGAAGATTCTAAGTGTGATTTACATCTTATTGAAATGAAATTTAATTTTAGAATTGCTCAAATAGTTGATAGATTGACAAATAAAAGATTTAAAAATGGCCAATATATTAAATTAACTTTTGAAGATACAATAAAAAAGTTGCAGTTAGTTGAAGATAATGAAGCGTTATTAATCAAAAAGATGGATAGAATGCATAATCTGGAGACAATAAAAGGTTTAAGTCCGATTATGCAAAAAAAGATGGCGGAGTAAACAAATAATTATTTTATAAAATTTATAGCGATTATTGGGGATAAGCTTGGTATATCTGGGAAAATTTATTTAGAAAATAAAATGTTTCAATATTGCAAAGATATATTGTTAAAAAAGAAATAAAAGTAATAAAAACAAATTTTGTACTTTAGCTTTTATAGTGCTTTACATGTTAATTTAGTATTAATGAATTATTTTTTAGTTATATAATCTAAGGTATCATATGTTATTGAAGATTAACTTATTGATCTTTGTGTTTGTCACAAATATATAAATTTTTTTGATCTAATTGTTTTTTATAGTTTAACATTTTTTTTGGATAATCTGTTAGTATAGCATATGCTCCTAGTTTTATCGATTCGCAATAATCACTAATATTGTTAATTCCAAATAACACTATTTTAACATCTTTTGATAGTTTTTTAGTGCAATTAATAACATTTGTGTTCCATAATTTTATATTAATCTTATTTACTCCTTCTCCTAGGAGAAATTTTTCTTTGATAATCATATCCCTTCTTAATTCTAATCCTATCCATGGATCATTTAATTGTATATTACATGTATTGTTTAAAATGACATTCAAGTTTCTTTTTCTAGTATAATCTCTTGCTTCAAACTTTTTAGCATGTTTGTATCTTTGATTTAGGTATTTGTAATGATCAATATTTGTAGAGTAAAAAATAACTCTATCCCAGCTTTCAGTTTTAGATAAAATTTTTGCTATAGCATCTATTAACTGTTTTGTATTTAGTGATTTTAAATCAATTATGAATTGTATATCTTTAAATTTAATTAGAACTTCTTCTAAAGAAGGTATATATAATTCTTGTTTTAAATACTGAAGAGATTTAATTTTAGAATTTTTAATTATATCAAAATTTTGATCTACAATTTCACCATTTTTATCAGTGTTATGATTTAAATTTTTTGAATGATAAACTATTGGAATTTCATCTTTTGTAATTTGCACATCAATTTCCATTATATTTATTTTAAGATTTTTTAATTCTGTGAAAGCAAATATTGTGTTTTCTGGTAATTCTGATTTTCCTCCTCTATGAGGTATTATTAATGGCAAATCAGCTTTTAATTTTAAAGAAGATAAATTAGTTATTAATAATACTAATATAAAAAATTTATAAAGCATTTTAATAATAAATGAATATTAATTATTGTGATAAATTTTTTTCTTGAAACAGTAATTTAACACCTTGATGATAAGGTATTTGATTTTGATTATCAGCAATTTTTTTTAAGGGAGAGATATTAAATGCTGGATGAATTTTACTTAAGGTATTTAAGTTATCAATTATAAGATTTGCTAAATTGTATGCAGATAATTTTTCAACATTATTTGAAGAAATAAGCAATGTAGGGCTTCCAAGAGTATTTATTTCAATAGGGTTTCCAAGATAAAATTCTCCAGGGATTATTTCTTTATTTATAAAATAATTTGAAGATGATATATTTTTAATTAATTCATCATCTATGGAGATAAGTCTGATTTCACAGAAATTAGTGATATTACTAACTCGTGTGTCAGGTATTCCACCATATATAAATGATACGTCCACTTTATTAGAGCATAAAGCGTGAATTTTATCAGAGAATTTCAAGTATTCAATTCCAGAAAAATCATTGTCTGTCCATTTTTTTTGTTTTAAAATTTTTTGTAAAAAAGTATAAGATGCAGAATTTTTACTGCCAACATCTATTATTTTACCTTTAATATCATCAATACTTGTTATTTTTGAGTATTTATTCACCATGAAGTTTAATACTTCATCTCCTAGCGATAAAATAAATCTATAATTTTTACTAAATTTATTATTTTCATCACTTTGATTTTGAATTTTATCAAAAATCATACTGGCTGGAACAATTGCAAAATCCACTTCTCCCTTTTCTAGTTTATTCATATTTTCTGTGCTGCCGCTTGTTTGCTTTGTTACACAATCGAAACCTGTTACATGTTGATTATAATTTACTAGGCTACAAATAACCTTGCCAACGCTATTATTTGCATAATTAGTTGCAATGGTGATTGTTTTTGGGTTGTAAAATTCCTCTTTTTTTATTTTAGTATCTGTAGATATTTTTATTTTATTACTAGGCTTCTTACTATTGTTAATAGTGTTATCTATGTCTGCATTGTTAATAATTTCTTTATTTTGTATTTTTGGTTTTTCAAAGGGATTTTGAGGTTTTTCAATTGCAAATAGTATTTGCATGTTAAAGGATAGAGCAAATAAAACTGCTAGTAGTAGTCTATTTATAAACATGAGATAAAATTGATTTTATTTGAAAATATTGCATGATTTTAAATGTTAAATCAACTATAATATTTTTTTGTAAAAATTTTAATTATCTGCTTACTAATATCTTTAGCTTTTTTATTTCCATCAATAACAAATATTCTATGGGGATTCTTATTTGCTATTTCTAGATAAGATGCTTTAATTTTTTGATAAAATTCTTGATTTTTATTGTCGTAAATATTGTTTTCAGCTCTTTTTATATTTTTTCTTTTAAGTATTTCATCAACAGATATGTCAATTAAGAAAGTTAAGTCAGGCTCAAATTTGTTAATTGTTAATTTTTTTATTATATTTAAGGTGGTAGTGTTTAAATTTTTATAATAACCTTGATAACATACTGATGAGTCATAAAATCTATCTGAAATTACATAATAACCTTCTTTTAGCTTAGTTTTAATTAAATTATCAACGTGGTCTTTTCTAGCAGCTGAAATTAATAAATATTCTATAAGTGGGTCAGATATTTCATTGCGTAACAAAAGTAATTCTCTGATTTTTTCAGCTAAAATTGTCCCTCCAGGTTCCCTTGTAACACAAACTTTCTTATTATTGATTTCTAAATATTCTTGTAATAATTTTATTTGAGTTGATTTTCCTGAAAAATCACATCCCTCAAAAGTTATAAAATTCATAGGTATTTAAAAAACATATATTTTTTAGATATTTATAAAATATATCTTGTACTCAAAGAATCAAGTAGTTACTATAAATTTAAGTGTTTTTTTAAAGTGATATGCCAGGATCGTTAACTACTGACCACCTATTTGTAGGTTTAACAAGACCTCCACTTTTATTTGGTGTAAGTTATAATTTTTTTATTGTAAATGCGCTTGTGTGTATGTTGATGTATATTATGACAACTAAGTTTTTATACTTAGTTATTGCGTTCCCAATTCACGGCATAGGTTATTATATTTGTTCTAAAGAACCTTTGTTTATTGAATTGTTTAAAGTGAGAGCTGAAAAATGTTCTAGGTGTAAAAATAAATTTTTTCATGGAGCAAATTCATATGATCCATTTTAATATTTTTAATAAAAGGGATGTAAAATAATGAAATTTTTTTCAGCTAAACCAGAGAAAAATGCTCTTATTAATAGAGAATATTTATTTAGTGGTTTTATACCATATTTATACCATTTAGATAAAAATACCATTTATACGAAGAAGAACCAGTTAATTCAAGTAATAAGGTTAGGTGGCTTTTCTTTTGAAACAGCTGATGATGAAGATGTTGATATAAAGAAGAATGTTAGAAATTTCCTTTTTAAAGGTATGGCTGATCCAAGTATTAGTCTGTATTTCCATATTGTTAGAAAAAAACAAGATGTTTATGAGGGTTCTCAAGGAAGTATAGATATGCCAGATGGTTTTGCTAGCTTTTTAGATGATAAATGGGTACAAAAGCATAAAAATCATAAAGGTTTCTTAAATGAACTATACATAACTATTTGTTATAAGGTTAAAAAGAATATTAGTGTATCATTCATTAATGATTTTTTAGAAAAATTTTCAAAAAATTCAAACAAAAAGACTGAAGATGAATCAATGGTTGAAGGTTTTGAACAATTACAAGAAGCTACTAATAGAATAGTTAATTCTTTAAGGCAGTATAGTCCAGAGGTTCTTGGAATAATAGAGAGAAATAATCAAAAATATTCTGAATTAATAGAGTTCTTTAACAGTATTGTGAATTGTGGAGGTAATTCAAATGCTCTAATAGGATTTGGTAAGCTTGATAATTTAGTAAATAATCAAAGATTTTATTTTGGTAAAAAAGCTATAGAGATAAAAGGAATTGATGGTAGATCTAAATATGCAGGTATGGTTAGTTTAAAGGAATATAGCCAGAAGACATGGGCAGGCATGATGGACGGATTTTTGCAAATGCCATTTGAGTTTGTTATCACCCAATCTTTCCAGTTTATTAATAGGCAAATAGCTATTGCAAAAATGCAGCTTCAACAAAATAGGATGATTCAAGCGGGTGATAAAGCAATTTCTCAGATTGCAGGAATTTCTGAAGCATTAGATATGGCAATGGGTGGTGAAATTGCATTTGGGACACATCATTTGTCAATTATGTGTATTGCTGATAATTTAAAAGAACTTGAAAATGCACTTTCTATGGCATCAGTTGAACTTACTAATACAGGTGGTATTGGGGTTAGAGAAAGAGTAAATATGGAACCTTCTTTTTGGGCTCAATTACCTTGTAATAATGATTATATAGTTAGATCATCTACTATTAATACTTTAAATTTAGCGGCATTTAATTCTTTCCATAATTATCCTACAGGTAAAAAATTTGATAATCATTGGGGTGATGCTGTAACAGTTATGGATACTACTTCAGGAACTCCATATTATTTTAATTTTCATTTAAGGGATGTTGGCCATACTACAATTATAGGACCAACAGGTGCTGGTAAAACTGTTTTGATGAATTTTTTATGTGCGCAATCTCAAAAATATCAATGTAGATTATTCTTTTTTGATAAAGATAGAGGGGCAGAAATATTTTTAAGAGCACTTGGTGGTGAATATACTGTAATTGATCCTAGTAAAAAATGTAATTTCAATCCATTGAAATTAGATGATAGAGGAGAAAATAAAACGTTTTTACTTGATTGGTTAAAGCAGTTAGTATCAGTTAATGGTGAGACTATCACTGCTCAAGATATTGATTTATTAACACGTGCTATTGAAGGTAATTTTAAATTAGATAAGAAAGATAGAAAGTTATCTAATATTGCTGCATTTTTAGGTATGTCAGGGCCAGGAACTCTTGCTGGTAGACTTGCTATGTGGCACTCAGGAGGATCTCATTCAAGTATTTTTGATAATGATGATGATGTGATTAACTTTGGTAAATCCAGTGTTTTTGGCTTTGAAATGGCTGAATTATTAAAAGATAAGGCAAGTTTAGGTCCAGTTTTAACTTATATATTTCATAGAATTAATTTATCTCTTGATGGAACACCAAGTATGATTGTACTAGATGAGGCTTGGGCTTTAATAGATAATCCTATATTCGCTCCTAAAATTAAAGATTGGCTTAAAGTTTTGAGGAAGCTAAATACTTTTGTTGTATTTGCAACTCAAAGCGTGGAAGATGCTAGTAAAAGCCAGATAAGTGATACATTGATTCAACAAACTGCAACACAGATTTTTTTACCAAATTTAAAAGCTACTGATGTGTATAAAACTTCTTTTATGCTAAGTGAGAGAGAGTATCAGTTAATCAAGACAACAGATCCAGGTACTAGGTACTTTTTAATAAAGCAAGGTAATGATGCTGTGGTTGCAAAAGTAGATTTAGGTGGTGTGAGTGATGTAATTGACATATTGTCTGGTAGAGCTGATACTGTTGTTGTACTAGATGAGGTAAGAAAAAAATATGGCAATGATCCAAATATTTGGATACCAAAATTTTCAGAAAAACTTAAAGAAATTAGGTCTAAAAAATGAAGTATGTAAAAATTATTTTATTATTATTTTTTATTACGTTTTACGTAGATGAAAAAGTATATAGCTTTGATACAATGATAGATTATGAAAATAAAACAAGAGATGGTAGTGCATGGTTTTCTCATATTGATAATTGTTTCAGCTCTGGTAAAGCTGTGTTTCAGTTATCAGTTGGAGATTTTAATAACGTTAGTATTCCGCATTATTTAAAAGCTAATAACACAATTAAACAGGGATCTAGAGCCGGTTGGTCAGAACTTGCTACAATTGGTAGAGCAATACTTTATATGGATATGCTTTTATCATTTTCACCAGCTAGTATATTTGCTTTAGTTGCAATTGGTGTTGAATATTTAGTTATGCTTGATATTTGTACTAATGCTTTTATAATTGCACCTCATGAATATGCAAATCTTGCTTTAGGATATGAGTGTGAACCAAAAGATAGTGATGGTAATGTAAAATTTGTGCAAGGTAAAAATCCTCTTCCACCACTTACTGCAGTGGATGTTCCCTTTTTCTATCATTGTGATCCTAAATATGAACCTGGTTTGAAGAGAAACTTAATAGAAACAGATGATGATTATAGAGAAAAATTGGATAATACATATGGGTATATGTTGGAAGCATCACCTTATTGCACAAATCAATATGGTCAATTAGTTATTCCTAATCCAACTAAGAAATTAACATTTAAAGATGTTCCTTCTAACATGCCAACGGATATAAAGGCTTTATCAGATGGTCATGTATTAGTTTATCATACAAGCACTTGGGAAAGAATATTTGGACAAAATGGTGATTGGACTGATGCTTTTGAGTTTCTTCTACATGGATTTGCAAGTCAACATGATTCTTGTACGTTTAAAAAAGACTTAGGAACTTTATTTGATATAACTGGTGAAAGTGATGCACAAGGGTTCTTTAGATTAATTGGATATTATAGATTTAATTCAACTATCGGTAAAGTGCAATTATGTGTTGGAGCTCCATATACTTTGTTTCCAGTAAGAGTAGGGTGCACTTATGTCCCTCCTCCAGTTAATTTAGTGGATGTGCCTAATCTAGCAGTGGGAGAAGGTACTAGATGTGAATATTTTAGTAATGGAAGAACTGATTTAAAAACTCTTGGTTTAGCTATGAACAGTGGCATTCTTGGAGAAGATACTGGTAATGGAAATAAGAAATCAGTATCAAATTTTTTAATGAGTGATATGCATATAACAAGTACAACAGTTGGCTGTATATTAGATTTACTAGAGAGGGTTTTTATAAATCCAGATCATAAAACAGGATTTTTTCCAGAAATACAGAAAAATTTGAAGAGAATAGTTCTTGCAGCAGTGACGTTATATTTATGTCTTACAGGGATTAAGATTATGAATTCAGGAGGTAATTTAAAAAGAAGTGATTACTTGATGTTTGCAATAAAATTAGCATTAGTTCTTTATTTTGCTTTAGGAAATGCTTGGTTCTCAGTTGATAAAAATGGTAAAAAAGTAGGGATTTATTATGGTATTACTGATGGGGCTCAACAAATAGCTAGTTACTTTATGGAATCTCAAAATATGGCAGATCCATTAGGACATTGTACATATGATTACAATAATAGGAATATATTAAGTCAAAGAAATATACCAATAACAGGTGATATGAAATCGACCGTTGGGGCAAATGGATATATTACAATGACGGTATGGGATTTAATTGATTGTAGGTTAATTAATTATTTAAATATGGGGACTTGCAATTATTCTTTTGCTGGACTTATTGCAATTTGGTCTATTACAGCACTAATTTTAGTTAGTGGCATAGGTTTTGTATTAATGATAGCAATGTTTGTTTATTCATATATGTTGCTAAAAATTCTGTTTAAATTTGTGCATATATTTATTCTTTCAATGTTCTCAATAACAATATTAGTTGCAGTTTCACCAATAATGATAACGTTTGCTTTATTTGATTTTACAAAAGGTATTTATGAAGCATGGTTTAAGATGTTGTTGGGATATGCAATTTATCCTGGTTTGCATTTTGCATTTTTAGCTTTAATGCTTGCCACATTTGATAATATATATTTTGGAGATTTAAAATTAGACTCCACTTCACAAAGTATATTTGAGCAATGTAAAAGCAAAGGATCTTCAGAAAGTCCAATTTGTGCCATAGCTAACAATGTTGAGATTGGTGCAGGAATGACGGGTAGTAATAGAAGCATTGATAATAGCATAAGAGATATGTGCGATATGAATATATGACATATTATTAAGGGGTTATATGAAACTCTAGATTTATGGATATTAGGTTCATATACTATAATGAGTTCTTCTGTTGTAGATGCATTATTTTATACTATGCTTAAGTTGGCATTGATGGCATTTTTATTTTTTATGTTGATGAATTCTATATCCACATTTTTTGCATATCTAACTGGAGTTGAATCTGTTGCAGGTCTTGCAAAAGGCGATTTATCTGGTGCCTTTAAAAAGGCATTTGGAACTGCAGCTAAAGCTCCGTTAAAAGCTATTAAGAGTGCAGCAGGAGGAGATAGTGGAGGAGCTAGTGGAGCTAAAAAAGGAGGTAGCAAATGATACTACCTCCAATTGATTTTTATAAATCATGTTTCAGAATTTTTAGAGGATAATTAATGAAGAATGTGAAGAATACATTTAAAATTAAAATTATTTTACTAAATATAATTTTTTTTACTTCATTTTTTTCTCAATATGTAAGCGCACAGATTAATTTTGAAGGTTGTTATATGCCTTGGGAATTTGGTGATGCTGAAAAAAGTTATATATATGTAAGACCTCTTGGTGATAAATGTCATAAGATATGTGAAAATCAATGTAGAGAGTTTTCTCAACCAAGTGAATTTGATACTACAAATTGTGAAAACAGAGATGGTTCTGATTGTTATCAATTAGCTAAGAATAATGTTATTAATAGTTTGACTGGAGCGCAATTAAATCAAGATATTATTGAAGATTGCATGGTCAACTGTAGGCAAGGTAAAACGTTTTCAAGTGATTATAGAGTTGCAGATGATAGTCAATCTAGTATTTTTGGTTGGAAATGGGCAGACAAAACTATAACTACAAATACAGCATGTGTTGTTTCAAAAAGTGATAAAGATGGTAGTAATGACGATAATGACGAGACAGTAAATTATGGATATTTTCCAATAAGTTATGATGTTAAAAATGGTGATAAAGTAACTTTTAGTTTAGGTGATTCAGGTACCCAATATGGTAACACATTATTTTTATGTGGCTTTCAAACAGAAAAAATTACACCAAAGTATTGGTATGTAGATCCTAATGATAAAAGTGTAAATTTTAATAATAAAAATGCAAATAAAGTTTGGAATGTGAGAAACACTGCATTTTACCATACTGATATTCCTTTGAAAAATGGGGATTACTTAAGATTTGCATATGGAGGTAAAGTATTTGGTTATTATGATGATCAAAATATTGGTAATAAATTTCCATATATTTCGGAGTTATTATATTCTGATTTAAAATTTTATTATGATCCACAGAGAGCAGATTTAGGTTTATCTTTTAATGGAAAATGTTCTGGTAGCCAAAATTATTTTCCTGGAGATCAGATGTCAACTTGTTATTACAATGCTGATCAACAGAAGTCTTATTGTATAACTAAAGATAATAAGACAATAGAATGTAAAAATGGCAGTTGCGGTGGGTTAAGTTATGATAATATACAAGATAAAAGTAAAATGTGTTCTTTAAGGTCTACTAGAAGCAATTATGTTAAGAAGAATGTGGATATCAATGGATTTTCAGTTAGTAATATGCCTTTAGACAAATTTGAATTTTCTGGGTACTTAAATAACTATGAACCGGATGATGAAAAATTACAAATTAAATATAAAGATGATTATACGGAAACTATTGATTGCAAAGAAACAGAAAATAATTGCGGGCACGATTGTGAATGGCACACTGCTTTTGGATGTGTAAAGCACGAATCAGAGACGAAGTGTGATTATTCAACAACATGTAATATTTTTCATGATGGGATACCTTTTAAAATGGATATACAAACTAAATTTTCAAGGAATAATAAACGTGATGTAACACCACGTAGTAGTACAAGTAAACCCGTTAAACGAAGCTTCTCAAAAAATTTTGGTGGTTATGAAGTGGAAATAAATTGGAAAGGATGTCCACATAAAAATGGTGAAGGATTGCAGTATGCTGTGGTTCCTGTTACGGGTGACTCAAAGTATGAGCCATGGAAACCAAGTGTTAAATGGATGGATGCGTATGAGTACATTTATGGTGACAAGAGTGGTAAAGAAGTTAAAATAGAAGGAGATGGTAGGATATTTTTCAGAATTAACCCTAGCGTTATAACTAAAGGCAGGGAAAATACTTTAGGATCTTATGGAGTAATTGTAAATAAAAAAGATACTACAAGTGATAGTGTTTCAGGCGTTATATCGGATGTAGTAAATACTGTTACTAAGTTTTTTATTGGTGAAGATGGTAATCAGTCAAATTCAGGAAAAGTTCAGGATATATTTAATAAACTAACTCAAGATCCAATTATAATTAATGGAATTAGAGCGTTATTAGTACTGTATTTAGTATATACAGGAATTAGTTTTATGATAGGGTTTGCAAAAATTACTCAAAAAGAAGCAATGAATAGAGTATTAAAAATTGCTTTTGTAGTAATGATAATATCTCCTAATAGTTGGGTATTTTTTAATACATATTTATTTAGTGCATTGTTAAATGGAAGTATGGAATTAGTTTATGATATCATTCAACCTATTACTTCTGTGCAATCAATTAATGTAAATACTGCTTCTCATTCAGAATTAGTTAAAAGTGTTTTTGGTATGTTTGATGAAATTTTTCATCAGTTATTTAATCATATTATTTGGACAAAGCTTTGGGCTTTATTTTGTACAAGTTTAATTGGAGTTTTGATTGCGTTTTTGATTATTATTGCAATAGTTAGCTATTTAATTTGTGCATTAAGAATTATAGTAACGTATTTATATTCTATGATAACTTTATGTATATTATTTATCCTAGCTCCAATTTTTATTTCTTTTATGTTATTTGAAAAGACATCAAAGTTGTTTAGATCATGGATAAATAATATGATATCCATGGTGTTTCAGCCAGTTTTTGCTTTTGCAGCACTTGCAATACTTCATAAATTATTTATTATGACCTTACACGCATCTTTGTTTTTTACTGCTTGTCCTACATGTATCTTATCATTTGATATATTTGGAACTCAAATATGTTTGCCGTGGAAAGATGCTTGGTGGGTTGCATTATATGGAGCTCATTTTCCACTTGAAGCTTCTATGTCTTCTCCTATTAATATGATAGTGCCAGTTTTTGCAGTTTTTGTAGTTGTACAAGCTATGGATGGAATGGTAAGGCTTGCTTCAAGTTATGCAAATAAAATTGCTACAAATAGTTTTTATGGTTTTGATCTAGAAGCTGTAGCTATAAAAACTCAATCTTATGCAACAGGTATGATGTCTAAAGCTGCTAATACAGTACTAGGCACAGGTGATTATTCAACAAAGGATAATAAAAATAAAAAAGATGGGAAATCAAAAAATTCTTCAGGAAAATCAAAAGATTCTTCAAAAAGTAAATCAGAAAAAGTTAAGAGGAAGTAAATGGAAACAAGAAAAATAAAAAGATATTTTAGATTTTTATTTATATTACTTTTCATTAAAAGCTTTTTTGTTTTATATTCATATAGTGATGATATATGTCCTGCAATAGTTGATAATTATCAAGGAAGTTGTTATATGGCATATGATTATGGATTTACGTCTTCGTCAATTATTATACGTTCTAAATGCCCATGTAGTGACAATGATGCCATTCCTGGAAATTGTGATTGTAATGATTCAAAAAAAGAAGATTGTGGTCAATGTAAGTGGAAAAAATTTGATCCAACTTTTTATACAAAAGGAAATAGTAGTTTAGATAGTAATGCTAATAATATTGCTATTACAGTTGAAGGTGCGTGGAAGCCTTGGGGAGATTTAGAAATAAATAATAAAATGTGTAAATTTGATACATGTAAAGGAGGAATAGGACAAGATTGTTATCCAGATGGTGAACAAATTAATGTAGGTAATAAACAAGCAAATATACCATGTTGTATAAAAGATGGATATGGTATTTATGGTCTTATTGCTTTAAATAATAAAAATCCTAATGATTACCAAGTTTTAGATGATATTAATTTTAGAACTTTTAGGGTAGGTCCACTAAAAGTTTCTCAGTATAAACCAAGCGTTACTTCAGGTGATGATTCTAAGAACGTGACTATCAAAACATATGTTGTTAAGAATGTAGAAAAGTGGAATACTGATAGCCAAACATTCACAAAGGAGCCAATACCTGCTGGAGGTACTTTGTATTTTAAAATTGAAGATTCATATTATAGAGATAATGTTGGTGCATATAAGATTAGGGTAGATAATGGTGCATTTATAAAAAAGAAAGGTTTTATTGAAAAATTAATCGATTTTTTTAAAGATACTTTTTCAAAAGTTCAGAAAATTATTTATGATAATATTGTTAAAGACTCAGGATTTAGAACTATAGCCAGAATATTGCTTGTTTTATTTGTTATATTTTCTGTAGTATTTTTTATGCTTGGTTTAATTGAGATTAATCAAACTGAGTTGGTTGTTAGGTTATTTAAAATTGGTGTCATATCTACAGTAATTTCAGATTCTACATTGAATGTTATACCCGATTTATTTCAAGGTATAGTAGACTCTACTATTAATATCTCTACTGTTATAATGAAGAGTTCAATGTTTGATCCTATAAATAATCGACCTTTATTACCTTTTCCTGAATTAAATACAGTTTTTTCAGCTTATGATGGTGTTATTGAAATGGTTACATCAAAAGCATTTAATAATAAAATCTGGGGTATTTTATTTACTAGTAGGTTTTATTTAATAATAGGGATATATATTTGTGTCATTTTAATGTTTATAGGTATGTGGAGATCATTGGTACAATATATTATGAGTTTTTTCTTGCTAGCACTGTTAACAATAATTCTACCTATATTTATAGTCACAATTTTATTTAAACAAACTATGCACTTTTTTGACAATTGGCTTGAGCAATTTATAGGTTCTTGTGTAATGCTTATAGTTATAACAGCCACAGTTGCTTTAATGCTTAGCTTAATTATTACACAGTTGCAAGATATGCTTTATTATACTGTTTGTTGGGACACAATATTTAGTTGGAAGCCGCTAGGAATTACAATTATAGATTTTAAATTTTGGAAAGCAAGTAGTTGGGATGAATTTACAAAAGCAGTTACTCCAAAAAACTTTTTTTATGTTCTAATTTCTTGTGTTTTATTCAGAGTTTATATTGATTATGTTCCTCAACTTGTTGATGCTTTAGGTGGTGTTGCAAAAAAACCATTAAGTGGAGTTTATATGGGTTCTAATGACGCTCCAGGTATAATGAAATCTATGGATGCTTTTGTTAAAAACAATAGATATATTCAAGCTTTTAATAAAAATATATTATCACCTATAAAACAACGAATGGGATTATTATACTATGTTGATAGAGCTTCTAATAAGGCATTTGGCACAAAAAAAGATTCTGTAATAGGTTCAGTTAAAGGATTGCAGGGTTTAGCTAAGAATTTTGATGATAAATATAGTATAACTACTCATAAAGGAGAAGATGGTAGAGAGCACAAAGGTTTATGGGATAGGTTTACGGGTGATCCTCAAGGTGAATTAGGAGTTTATGATGTTAAAAAAGAAGAATATAAAGTAACTAGGCAATTAAAAAAACTTAAAGAAACAGGGGAATTATTTGTTGAAGAATTTGGTAAATTAAAGCAAGCTATGAAAGATAGGAAAAGTAGAAAAATAGATGCTAAGAATAGAGATTTAATGAAAAAGATGCTTGATGAAGATAAAAGTATATTAGATAAGAGTGTTGAAAATTTAGATGCAAGACATGAACAATTAATAACAGAAAAAGGTGCTGTTCTAGATTCAAAACAATTGCTTGAGGGTAAATTAGGTGAGATAGAAAAGAGTCAAAATAAATTAAGTCAGGGAGAAGTTGAATTCGATCAAGCAAGACGTAATCTGGATGATATTCAAAGGCAAGATGATGAATTAATGGCTTTGAAAGATCAACGTGATCCACTTAATGTAAGTAATATTGAAGAGAGATATCAGGAATTGCTTCAAGAAAAGTATGGTGATCAAGAAAGAGTTTTAGCTGAAAAACAACAACAAATAGAACAAGATAGATTATCATTAGAGCAAGAAAGAGAAAATTATGCTAAACAGCTTGAGACACATCAACAAAATGTTGAAGATTATCAAAAAAGTGTAAGTGCATTTGAAGAAGATAGACGTTTAGTTCAGGAGCAATATGAATTATATGAAGAGCAACAAAGAGTTTTAGATGGAGGAATGAGTAAATATGAAATAGAGGAAAATTTAAATCGTACATATGAAGGAATGAATCAAGCAGTTGATTCATTCCAAAGCAGACAGCAAGAGCTCTCTACTTCTCAAGTTCAATTAGAAGAACAATTAAGGCAGCTGGATGAATTGAATAAGCAATTAGAACAACAAAGAGAATTATCTGAACAACTTGCTCAGGAAATACAAAATAAAAAAGATGAACCACTTGGTGATCAAGATGAAGGAGAGAGATTAAGGTTAAATGATGCATTAGAAAAAAGTTATGCAGAGCAACAAGTCCAGATTGAGCAATTGCAGACAGAATTGGATCAAGGAAGAGAAACTTATAACCAAGAGTATGAATATCAGGCTCAAAAATATGATCAATATTCTCAAGATATGGCAAGGGATCAAGATGAACTTGCTAATACTCAATATGCATATGAGCAACAAAAATCAGAATATGAAAATCTTCCTCAAAGCTCCATCGAAGGAAGGTGGGATTCAGATGAATTACAGCTTGAGCCTCAATCTATATCTGGTCAAGAGATTCATCATGAAGAAACAGCAATGGAAAAAATAGCAAAGATACAAGAGGAAACTGAAAGATATCAGCAAAAAATGGATCAAATGAAAAAATTAGAAGAAGAGATATTTGAGGAAAGTAGGAGGATAAAGTAAAGAAAGTATCGTAATATATAATAAAGCTAATATCATAAATAGATAAATGAAATTTTTGGAGTGTTTTAACAAATGTGAATTTGGGTTTTTAAGTTATAGTTAATTTTAAAATATTTAGTGTTGAAAGTATATTGGCTAAATAATTACAACTCTATTTCTAATAACAATTAGTAAACTATTCCAATATCATTGACATGATTGTTTATTTTTTGATTTTGTTAAATATATAAATAATAAATTAAATCCTAATTATTTACTTAATAATGTTTAGAATTAAAGCTATTTTCCAAGAAAATGATGTTATTTTATATAATTGCTTGCAAGAGTTGCAAATGTTTATTATAAATTCAAGGTAAAGTAATTTTCATAAAAACATCTAAAATTATGATTGATAATCCATGGGATAATAATTCAAATTCAAAAAATTCCCAAGATAAGAATATAAATGAAGGTCCTTTTAAAAAAAAGAAAAATTTTACTAAATTTAATAATAATATGAATAAAAGTCATGGCTTTCGTTTTATATATATTACATTAATTGGTCTGCTTATATTGTGGTTATCTACTGGATTTTTTACTGTTGATACAGATGAAGAAGGAATAATAATTAGATTCGGAAAGTATAATAGAGAAGTTAAGCCTGGATTAAATTATAAGCTACCTGATCCTATAGAATTAGTTGAAAAAATTAGTGTTACTAGAATTAAAAAAGATATAATAGGTAAGATAACTAGTCCTATTGGGTTTTCTAAAAACGCTTATTTAAGCAATGCTGATAATCAACAAAATGAAAATGATTTAAGCTATCCTAAAGAAAGTCAGATGTTAACAGGTGATGAAAATATTATTGATATGCATTTTTATATACAGTGGAAGATAGGTAATGCAAAAAATTATTTATTTAATATAAAAGATAGTAAAACAGATAATATTGTAAGAAGTGCTGCAGAAAGTGTAATGAGGCAAGTTATAAGTGAGGTAACGTTATCTGAAGCCTTATCAGAAAAAAGGTTATTAATTGAAAGGGATGTAAAAAATGATTTACAAAAAATTATGGATTCTTATCAATCAGGAATTGAGATAATTAGTGTGGGAATTTTATATAGTTATGTTGGGCCAGAGGTGAGAGATTCATATCGTGATGTTCAATCTGCAAAAGCTGATAGAGAAAGATATATAAATCAAGCACAGGCTTATAGAAATGAGATTATACCTAAGGCAAAAGCTGAGGCTGCAACTGTAGTGGAACAAGCTATTGCTTATAAAGGATCTGTAATATCAAAAGCTTATGGTGATGCTAATAAATTTAATGAGATTTTTAAAGCTTACTCAATAGATAAAAACATAACAAAAAAAAGAATGTATTTGGATACGATGGAAAAAATTTATAAAGATACAAATAAAGTTATTATTGATAAAGAAGTGTCAAATAAAATTCTTCCATTTTTGCCGTTAGATAAATTTAATAACAATACTAAATAAGAAAGAGGTTCAATGAAAAAGATTAAAGGTAGTTTATTAATTATTCTTTTAATAGTAGTTTTTCTTTTAGCCAATTCATTATATATACTAGATCAAAGAAAAACTGCAATTATAATACAATTTGGTGAAGTAATTGGAGAGCAACTAGAGCCTGGTTTAAAATTTAAGTTACCATTGATACAGGAAGTTAGATTTTTTGATAAAAGAATACAAACTCTAACTTTTAAAATGAGTGAAAATAGTGAAGTTGTTGCTTTTGATCAAAAAACTATGAAAGTAGATGCATTTGCAAAGTATAAAATTACTAATCCAAAGCAATTTTACGAAACAATGTATGATGATAGTAAATTTAGAATGAGATTGGAGTCTATAATTGAGTCTGGTATAAGAGAAGTTATTGGTAGGGTTAAGTTTATTGAAATTTTAGGTTCAAAAAGAAATAAGATTAGAGAAGGTATTATAGATATAGTAAATAAAAACATTAATAATTTTGGCGTTGATGCAATTGATGTTAGACTTATTAGAGTTAATCTTCCTGATAAAGCTAGAAAAGCTGTATATGAAAGAATGATTACTGATAGACAGAAAGAAGCAAAGGAAATTAGAGCAATAGGGCATCAAGAAAGTGATATTATAAAAGCAAAATCTGATAGGGAAAAAACAATAATTATTGCTGAAGCAAATAAAAGTGCGGAAATAATTAAGGGGCAGGGAGATGCTGAAGCAATTAGTCTATATGCAAAAGCTTATGGTAAAGATAGAGACTTTTATGAATTTTATAAATCTTTAGAAGTATATAAAAATTCTTTGGATAAAAATTCTTCATTAGTAATGTCATCAGATAATAAGTTTTTAAAATATTTGAATAATTAAATAAATTTTAAAATTATATTTGAGTGAAAAAAATTAATGTAGGAATAGTATTTGGAGGGGTATCTGCTGAACATGAAGTTTCAATTAAATCTGCTATTTCTATAATTAAAAATCTTAAATTAAACAAGTATCATCCTATTCCTATATATGTTGATATAAAAGGTAATTGGAATGTTATAGATTTATTAGCAGGGTCAAATGATTTAATTTTGTATTTACAGAAATATATAAGTGAAATTAAAAATCAGCTTCAGGATAACAATAAAACATCATATTTTATTGATTCTAACAAATTAAAGCAGTTAGTAGATGTGATTTTACCAATAATTCATGGCAAAACCGGTGAGGATGGGATTATGCAAGGTTTTTTTGAGCTATTAAATTTACCTTATGTTAGTTCAAATGTTGTGAGTTCATCCATTACTATGGATAAGGAATTTACCAAGATATTACTAAAAGAAAAAGGGATTCAAGTTGTTCCATATATAAGCATTAAAGAATATCAATATAACGATAAAGAAAAAAAGAATGATTTAATAGAGAGTATTAAAAAGAACTTTTTTTTTCCAATTTTTGTAAAACCTTCGAATTGTGGTTCAAGTATTGGAATTCAAAAAGTTACAAACTTAGATGGCTTGAAAAAAAGTATTGCTAATGCATTTAGGTATGATAATAAAATTTTAATTGAACAAGGAATTGATGCAAAAGAAATAGAGATATCTGTACTTGAAAATATCGAAGATTATGAACAACCTTTAGTAAGTATGCCGGGAATAATTATACCAAATGATGAATTTTATACTTATGAAGCTAAGTATATAATGAAAGATGGTGCTAAATTTGAAATTCCTGCATTAATAGATGATAATTTATCAAATTCTATTAGATATCAAGCAAAAAATATATTTAAAATATTAGAATGTAATTGTCTTGCAAGAGTAG
Source organism: Rickettsiales endosymbiont of Trichoplax sp. H2 (assembly GCF_009690945.1). Classification (NCBI taxonomy): domain Bacteria; kingdom Pseudomonadati; phylum Pseudomonadota; class Alphaproteobacteria; order Rickettsiales; species Rickettsiales endosymbiont of Trichoplax sp. H2. The sequence continues at coordinate 20,605 of NZ_NPHZ01000003.1, read as the reverse complement.
ATTTTTTTCTGGAAAATAACACTAATAAGTTATTTTTTAATGAAATTAATACCATTCCTGGATTTACTGAAATTAGTTTATATCCCAAGCTTTTAGATGATTATGGTATAATATATAGTGAATTATTAGATAAATTAATTGCTTTATCTTTTAAAAAGCATAAGCATAATAATATAAAGAATCATAATTCTATTGATATATTAAATTATGTTAAGTAAATAGTAAAATAAAATGGATGCTGTAAATGTTATTAATTATATTGTAGCTGCGTATTTTGGTATAATAATAGGTAATTTTGCAACTTCTTTTTACTTTAGAATTCCAAGAAATATTTCTTTATTTGGTCTTAAACATATTAATTCAGTGCCTCCACAATGCTCTAAATGTAATCATTACTTAAAGTTAAAAGAGTATTTGCCAATTATAGGTTTTATTAGTTGTAAAGGTAGATGTAATTATTGTGGCAACAAGATTGATATTTGTTATTTAATTATAGAAATTTTCTCACTTTTATTATCATTGATTTGTTACTATTATTTTTATTTTTTAGATTGGTATATAATTTTTTTACTATTTGGGATAGTATCATTAATAATGTCTTTAAGCTTATATAACAATATAAATGTGAGCTTGAAATTTATATTCTTCAGTATATTTTTGTCAATTATATATGATACACTTCTTAATTTGACAATTTATGATTGGGTTTTTAAGGTTGCTATTAGTTCAATACTATATTCTTTATATATAAATTTTTCTTATAAGTATAATTTTAAAAATTTAGATTTAGAATTAATTAAAATTATATTGGTAGCTTTTTTCTGGTTTGATTTATTGTTTATAATACCTTATACCATGCTATTAGTTGCAAGTTATTTTTTGTATGTTAATCTTAAAGTAATGTTAGTAAGGCATTTTTACTTTGCTAGCTATGTTTTAATATTTTTAACTATATTAATAAATCATTTAATGAGGTTGTAGTTAATTTGAGCGAAGATATTAATAATAAAAGCTTATTATTAGATAATGATTTTTATCAAAGATCATTAAAATGGTTTTTGTATAAATATGTTAATATAAATGCTACATTAAGGTTGCTGCTTATTGTTGTGGTTATATTTTTTATTGCTGCAATGTTAATTATTAATACTGCAAATGTAACTAAAGAATCACATAGATATCCATTTCCAATATATTTTAATAATGAGGTTAAATATTTTCCAAAAATACAGTCCATAGGAAATAAAAACGAAAATATAAATTTATCTGTAGCAAAATACTTAATAATTAATTATCTTAAAATGAGAGAAGAATTTGATGAAAATTCACTGATTCCAGAAAAATTAAATGAAAAACTAAACTATGTTAATAATGTATCGTCGCTTAAAGTATTTCAAAAATATTTTAAATTTATTAACATTGATGATAATCCTGACAGTCCATTGTTGAAATATAGGTATAAAAATAGTAGAATCATTACAATTGACAAAGTAGTGTTTTCAAAAGATGTAATAGTTCCTTCTTATGCTCAAGTATACTATAAGGTTCGTTCATTAATTGATAAAAAAGAAAATATTGAAAACAAAATTGCAGAAATTACTTTTTTTATGTCTGAAATAAATAAAAAATTTATTGATTCGAAACAGGACTTAAATTTTTTAATAACCGATTACAAAGATTGATAATTGTTATATTTAATATGAAAAAGATATATTTTAAATTTTTAATGATCATTATGTTAACTAGTTACATAATTGATATTAATGCAACAGTGATGCCAAGAGCTATTGGAGGAGAGGAAAGGATAAAGATTATAAATTATATTCCTAATTCAGTTTTTAGGTATATTGGACATTATTATTATCAAACAATTATTGAATTTTCTTTAGATGAAGAGATACAAACTATAACTATGGGAACTAAAACTCCATGGCAAATTGTACCAGCCGGCAATAGAATTTTTTTAAAGCCAGTGGAAGAAGATGCTACTACAAATATGACTGTTATTACCAACAAGAGAATGTATTTTTTTGAAATGCATGCTAAGCATGCAGATAGTATTAATGATCCTGATTTAGCTTTTATAGTAAAATTTGTATATCCTAGTGAAACTAATTATTCTTCAGTTAAACAAGTGAGTTCTAATTCTGGCCCAAATTTAGCTCAGCCGGAGCTATATAATTTTCAATATAAGATTAGCGGTAACGCTGCAAATATAGAGCCTATACAAATTTTTGATGATGGTAGTTTTACTTACTTTAAATTTAGAGAAATTAATGCTGAGTTACCAGCTATATTTTTGGTTGATAATAAAGGTAGTGAAGCTTTAATTAATTATAGGGTTGAGAAGGGCTATGTAGTTGTTGAAAGAGTATCTAAAAGATATACTTTAAGGCATGGAAATGATGTTATTTGTGTTTTTAATGAAAAACCATTATTGAATAATAAAATAACTCAAAAAAAGTAATTTTATAAATATCTATTTTTGTTGTACAATATGCAATATATTGCTAAAGGCTTAAAAAATTTTTTGGCTATTATTATAATTTTTCTAATAATTTTCATTTTAATTTCTGTTATAACTTTTAATATTAATGATCCCTCAATATTAAATGCCAAAAATAATGCTAATATAGGTAATTTTTTTGGTATATACGGTGCTGATGTATCTAGTTTTTTAATCCAAATTTTTGGTATATCTTTTGTTTTCCCAATAATTTTTTTTCTAATCTTATCTATAAAAATATTGTGTAAATTACCTATTAAAAATTTTATTTTAAGATTTATATTGATGTTAATAGGAACAATATTATTTTCCACAATTTTATCATTAATTATAAAATTTAATGTAATTAACAATATAGGTTGGGGAGGTGTATTAGGAGATTATTTTAAACAGATATTTTTAATGTATTTTGAAAAACAAGTATTATTAATTTCAATTTTATTGATATTTATTGTAAATTTAATTTTAAGTTTAGGTTTAAAATTTCATGAGTGGAGGTCAATATTTAAATATTTGATATTAGGTATAAAAATATTTTTTAAATCTATAAGGTTTATTATAGGAAAGCTTTCTAGTCAAAGAGCTAAATTTAAAATAGAAGATCAAAATGAAAATGATTTTCAAAAAAATGAAATCAAGGATATTAAATTAAAAACAGAAAGTTTAAAACATCAGGTTGTAGATGTAGATAAATTTTCAAATCAACTTAATTTGCCGCCTATTGATATTTTAAATAAATTTACAGAATCTTCTAATTTTAAATTTAATAAAGATAAGATTAAAGGAGAGCTGGATAAATTAAAGAAAACATTAAAAGATTATAGTGTCAAAGGTGAAGTTATAAATTACAGTGTTGGTCCAGTTGTAACTTTATTTGAATTGGAGCCTGCAGCTGGTACCAAGGCATCTAGAGTTATTGGGTTATCTGATGATATTTCTAGATCAATGAGTGCGGTTTCAACAAGAATATCAGTTATTCCTGGCAAAAATGCTTTAGGAATAGAAATACCTAATGATAAAAGAGAAATAATATATTTAAGAGAATTGGTAGAAAGTAATGAATATAAAATTAATAAGCATAAATTACCTCTAATTTTAGGTAAATCTATTAGTGGATCACCAATTATTACAGATTTAGCAAAAATGCCACATTTATTGGTAGCAGGTACTACTGGTTCTGGAAAATCAGTAGCTATTAATACTATGATTTTATCTCTGTTGTATTCTTGTACAATAAAAAGATGTAGATTTGTTATGATAGATCCTAAGATGCTAGAATTGTCAGTTTATAATGGGATTCCACATTTATTATCACCAGTTGTTACTGAAGCCAAAAAAGCAGTTGGTGCTTTAAAGTGGGTAGTACAAGAAATGGAGAGAAGATATAGAGCAATGGCTTCTCTTGGAGTGAGAAACATTATAGGATTCAATGAATTGTTATTAGATGCAGCTAAAAAAGGTACGACACTCAAAAAGGTTATTCAAACTGGTTTTGATAGTCAAACTGGTGAGCCAATATTTGAAGAGGTAGATTTAGGAAATGAAGAATTGCCATATATAGTTGTGATAGTTGATGAAATGGCAGATCTAATGTTAGTTTCTGGAAAAGAAATTGAAGGTCATATTCAAAGAATTGCTCAGATGGCTAGAGCTTCTGGTATACATTTAATTATGGCGACACAAAGGCCATCAGTAGATGTTATTACTGGTGTAATAAAAGCTAATTTTCCTACAAGAATAAGTTTTCATGTAACGTCAAAGATTGATAGTAGGACAATTTTAGGAGAGCAAGGAGCAGAGCAGTTATTAGGTATGGGTGACATGCTATATATGATGCCAGGTGGCAATATAACTAGGGTGCATGGTCCTTTTGTCACTGATGTTGAAGTTGAAAATATTGTGAAATATCTTAAAAAAAACAAATTAACTGATTATGATGTAGATTTTAATTCTCTTAATATTTCTAATGATGATAATAATGGAGATATAAATTCAAGTTTTGATATAGGAGAGAATAATGATTTGTATCAACAAGCTGTAAAAATAGTTTTAGAAGAAAAAAGGCCAACTACAAGTTATATTCAAAGAAAATTAAGAATAGGATATAACAAAGCAGCTTCGTTAATTGAACAAATGGAAAAAGAAGGTATAATAAGCCCTCCAAATTCACAAGGTAAAAGAGAAATTTTAAGAAATCAGTAAATAATAAGTGAAAAAAATAACCTCGTTTAACATATCATCAGTAAAACTATTTAATTTATTAGTAAGCATATTTATTGTTTTATTTTTAAATATACCTTTATGGTCATTTCTCTATAAGCTAGCTGTTACAGATAATCTTATTCCAATAAGTTTTTTATTATCATTTTTTATCGCATTAATTTGTTTTATCTATGTTGGAATATCACTTTTTACTTTTCCATATATACATAAAATTTTCTTATCTTTCATATTGATTTGCTCAGCTTTAGCACAATATTTTATGCTCAAATACGGAGTGATAATAGATAGTTATATGATTCAAAATGTTTTTGAAACTGATTTTAAAGAATCTTTGGAATTAGTATCGTATAATATGGTTTTAAATGTTTTATTTCTTGGTATATTACCTTTGCTAGCTATTTTTATGGTAAAGATTAAATATCCAAATAAAATTTTTGATTATATTAAATTTTATCTTTATGGGTTATTAGCATTAGTAATTTTCACTTCAATTATATTTTTTCAATATAAAACTTTTGTTTCAGTTTTTAGAAATCATAAGGACATTATATTTAGGATTATTCCAAATAACTTTATAAATGGTATATACCAAAACGTTATTTTAATGTTACCAACTGAGAATAAAAAACAAATTTCAAGTGAAGCGCATAAGAATAAATCTTGGAAAAATCATAAAAATAGAGCGGTGTTTGTTTTTGTTATTGGTGAAGCTGCAAGGGCTGATCATTTTTCACTTAATGGATATAGTAAAGAAACCAATCCAAATCTCAAGAAGCAAGGAGTGATAAATTTTGAGAATTTTTACTCATGTGGTACAAGTACTGCAGTTTCTGTACCATGTATGTTTTCTTCTCTTGATAAAGCTAATTTTAGTAAACAAGATTTTAAATATAATGATAATTTAGTAGATTTGATAAAAAAATCAGGTTTTAAGGTTTTATGGGTAGAGAATAATGGTGGCGGATGTAAATCTGTATGTGATAATATTAATACTATTCAAATGCAATCTGTTGAAGTAAATAATAGCATCAATAATGAAATCTTTGATGAAGAGATGTTAAAAATTTTAAAAGATTTTATAAATAACAATAAAAAAGATGATTTGTTTATTGTGTTGCATCAAATGGGTAGTCATGGGCCTGCATACTATAAAAGAACTCCGAAAAAATTTCAGCAATTTCAGCCAATTTGTGATTCTATAGAACTTCAAAAATGTTCTTCAGAAGAAATAAAAAATAGTTATGATAATACCATATTGTACACGGATTATTTTTTATCAGAAATTATTGAAATATTGAAAGAAAAGACAGAAGTTAACACAGCTATGTTTTATGTTTCTGACCATGGCCAATCTTTAGGTGAAAAAGGGATATATTTACATGGTATGCCTTATTTAATAGCACCAAAAAATCAAAAACATATTCCTATGTTAATGTGGTTGTCTAAAAATTTTACAAAGGAATTTAATTTAGATACAAATTGTTTAGAAAGTGTTTCAAATAATCATTTATCTCATGATAACCTTTTTCATTCAATTTTAGATTTACTAAAGATAGATACAAACATTAAAAATCAAAAATTTATCTTTAATCATTGCAACTAAAATTTTTTTAAAAAAGAAATTTCTGGACTTTTATAATAAAATGATTATTATTCGCAATGAAATTTATTAATTGCAAATGAAATACTTACTTAACTTAATACCTATTAAAAAAGATGAAATTTCAAGATTTATTGTTATTTCGCTTATGATGTTAATGATACTTTTTATATATAGCATTGAGAGAACTGTGAAGGATACAATAGTAATAAATGAAATGGGTGCAGAGCTAATAAGTGCAATTAAGCTATATGGTACAATGCCTATAGCTATTTTAATGATGCTAATTTATGCAAAATTATCTAATGAACTAAATAAAACTACAATTTTTCATTTATTTAATGGATTTTTTATCACATATTTTTTAATTTTTACATTTGTCATTAATCCTAATATTTCTTATTTTCATTTTGATTTTAATGGAACTAAGAATAATTACCCATATTTAAGTTATTTTATAGCTATAATTGAAAATTGGTCATATTCATTATATTTTGTGCTTGCAGAATTATGGGGCAGTGTAATGCTTTCACTTATGTTTTGGCAAACAGCAAATCAGGTATTTAAAATTACAGAAGCAAAAAGATTGTATCCACTGTTTGGATTAGTAGCACAATTAGGGCTTATTACATCAGGAGGATTGTTAAGATTATTTTCTAATAAAAATATTTGTAAAAGTGGTTGGCAACAATCACTAGAGTATATAAATTATTCAGTGTTATTTGCTGGAATATCGTTATCAGTATTGTATTTTATTTTAACAAATGTACTTGTTTCTAAGGATATAATTAATGCTGAAACTATTAAGAAAAAAAAGAAAGAAGGATTTATTAAAAGCTTAAAACATGTATTTACATCAAAATACATAGGTTTAATTGCTTTATTAATTTTGTGTTATGGAATTTCTATAAACATAGTTGAAGGAGTTTGGAAAGCACAAGCTGGTGCTGTATATACAGATAAACAAGACTATGCTAGATTTATGTCGAATTTGCAAACTTATACTGGCCTTGCAAGTATGTCTGCTATGTTATTTGGTAGCTATATATTAAGTAAAATTTCTTGGAAAACAGCAGCTTTATTGACACCTATTATAATTTTAATAACTGGTGTAGCATTTTTTATTTTTTCTATATATCAGATGGAAATTGTTGAAGTAATTCCATTTTTGACTTTGGCACCTATTGTAGTTGCGGTTTTTATAGGTTTGATGCAAAATATACTTGGTAAGGCAACTAAATATGCCTTTTTTGATGCAACAAAAGAGATTGCATATATTCCTTTAGATGAGTCTTTAAAATCGAAAGGTAAGGCAGCAGCTGA